>NZ_JBEXDG010000057.1:0-73117 GCF_040605635.1 Dactylosporangium sp. NPDC005555 | reverse complement strand
TTGCTGCGCAAGCCGCCACGCGGCATCGACAACCCTCGACGCAAATCCTTAACTCACCGGCATTGCGCTCTGACGACCACAACTTTTCCGGATCATGAGGCACGCCGCCCAGCCATCGGAGGGGCCGGCTGGTTTCGTGATCCGGAAGACTTTTCGTCGTCGGGGCGACATGAAGTCTTCCGGATCATGGGGTTCTGCGTCAGGGGTGTGCTCCGTGGTGCGGGCTGGTTACTGGCCCGTTGAGGAGGAGGTGGTGGTCGTGGGGGTGCTGAGCTTGAAGGAGCGGACCATCTCGTCGAAGATGACCTTGCTCTCGGCGAATCTGGCCTCGGGCACGGTCACGAAGAAGTGGTAGCTCTTGCCGCCCTGGACGACCGCGTTCCACAACGCGTGGCGTTGCTGGTCGCCGGCGCCGCAGGTGTATTCGAGGACGGCGGCGTCGTGCCCGTCGAGCTTGTTGTCGGTCATGTCGACGTGGGCATACGGCTGGGCGCAGCTCGACGCGGTCGTCTTCAACCGGTTCTCCGCGCTTTCGAGGAACGCGCGGGGCGTGTTCGACGCCTTCTCGATGTTGACGCGGATGCGCCGGTTGGGGTCCGCCGGGTCGGTGATGTCCCAGTAGGGCGCGCTCGCGTTGCCGAGCTGCTTCCTGGTCCAGCCCTTCGGGACGTTGACCGTGATGCCGCCGGAGTGGGCGAAGGCCTCGACGTCCAGCAGCGGCCGGGTCGGGGCGCTCGAGGTGGTGATCGGGGGCTTGCCCGCCTGGTTGTCGGAGCCCCCGCCGGAGAACAGGCCGGACATCGAGACCGCCACGATCAGGACCACCACGACACCCGCGGCGACCGCGATCTTCGCCCAGCGCGGTGCCTGGGTGACGATGCGCTTGAGGTCGGCGCCGGGCTGCTTCGGGGGCTCGGCCGGGGCCTGGGTCCAGTCGGTGGTGCCGAGCGGGCCGTCCTGGTAGGCCGCGAAGCGGCTGGCGTCGGTGCGCTCCAGCTGCTCGGCCGCCTGGTGCTGACCGCCGGAGGGGGCGCCGCTGACCGGGCCGCCGGAGTGCATGCGCCGCATGGCGCCGCTGACGGTCTCGCCGGGGGCGATCATCGCCCGCCCGCCGATCTGGCCGGTCGGGTTGAGCTGCGGGGTCGCGACCGTCGGCTGGTGCGTGGGCCGGACCACCGCATACGGGTCGGTCATGTGCGCCGGCGCGTTGCTGGCGAGGGGGCCGGCGAGCAGGTCGCGCAGGACCGCGCGGGCGGTCTCCACATTCCAGCGCCGGGCCGGGTCCTTCTCCAGCAGGCCATAGAGCACGCCGGCGAGCGGGCCGGCGCGGACCGCCTGGGCCGGGGGCTCCTCGACGACGGCGCGCATCGTCTCGAACGGGTCGCGCCGGTCGAACGGCGGACGGCCCTCGACGGCCGTGTAGAGCGTCACGCCGAGGGAGAACAGGTCGCTGGGCGGGCCGAACTTGGCGCCGATCGCCCGCTCGGGGGAGATGAAGTGCGGCGAGCCGAGCACCATGCCGGGCGTGGTCAGCTCGCTGTCGGTGGGCATGCGGGCCACGCCGAAGTCGGTGAGCACGCAGCGGCCGTCGCCGGCGATGAGCACGTTGGCCGGCTTGACGTCGCGGTGCAGGACCCCCGCCGCGTGGGCGACCTCGAGCGCGCCGAGCAGCGCGATGCCGATCTTGGCGACCGCGCGGGCGGCCAGGGGACCGTCCTCCACGATCATCTCGGCGAGGCTGCGGGCCTGGAGCAGCTCCATGACGATCCACGGGCGGCCGGCCTCGGTGACGACGTCATAGACCTGGACGACGGCCGGGTGCGACAGCGCCGCCGCCGCGCGGGCCTCGCGCAGCGTCCGCTGATACATCGAGTCGCGGTCGCTGGGCGCCATGTTGGGCGGGAGGATCACCTCTTTGACCGCCACGTCGCGGCGCAGCACGGTGTCGCTGGCGCGCCACACGGTGCCCATGCCGCCGTGGCCGATGGCGGTGCGCAGCGCATAGCGCCCGCCGATCACCACGCCCGGAGCGGCGCGTTGGCCGGGCACGGGCATGCTCGTGGAGCCAGGCTCGCGGGGCTCCCGCTGCTCAGGGCCGCGCGCAGGATCACGCCCGGCTCCGGCGGAAGCCAGAGCGCCGGTGGATGGCAGGGGCTCGCCGTGCCACGTCGGGAGCTGAGTCACAGGCTGTAAACCGTCGTCATGGAGGGGAGATGACTTTCTCGCTGTACGACCGCGGTCCCCCCTATCTTGCGTGCTGCTCGCCCGTTAAGAAAGGTGGGGTCCCCTCCTTCACCGTACCGTGACCCGCGCGCAACCGAGCGTGATGATCTTGTCGCGCTCCTGAAGCGGTTGGATTGAATCCGCTCATTCGGGGAACCCGAAGGTAAGGGCGGAGCGTCTACGCAGGGGACCGAAACGTATCCGGAACATCGGGGGACTACTTTCCCTGGATTTCCCGGTGGACCTGCCGATCGGTGTGCTGGACGGACACGCGGTGCGGCGGTGACCCCCAGGGGTCATGCCACTCTGCGACGTCTTCCGTCACTGTGCGTCGATCTGCGGCGACGATGGACGACACACCGAGGCGAAAAGTTACTCGCGACACCACGTGACCGTGGCGCCTGTCACCCGTTGTAGGAGGTGAGGGGTTCTTGTCAGAAGCGGACCGCACACTTCCGACGAGGCCAGCATCTTTACGCCTCCAGTACCAACCAAGTGACGCTCAGCTATCTCAACATCACGAGAATGATGTTGCGCTCCGTCACCTTGACCCAGTTAGTCTGTCCATGGCGCGCATGGGGCGGGCCGCTCCTTTAGACCGAAATAGAGAACTCACCGTGACGAGAGCGCTGACGCTGCCCGATCCCGCCGCTGCCGCGGCCCGGGTCAGCAAGTTGACGTCGTCCTGGCCCGAGACTCCACCCGGGGCCGATCCGCTGCCCGGTCAGCTCGACCGCTGGCTCACCTCCCGGGGCGCCGAGCTCGTCGCCGTACGACGTCACATTCACGCGCATCCGGAGCTCTCCGGCCAGGAGTTCGAGACGGCGGCCCTCGTCGCCCGCGAGCTGACCCGCGCCGGTCTTTCGCCCCGCATGCTGCCCAAGGGCAACGGCGTCATGTGCGACATCGGCTACGGCGACCGGGTCATCGCGCTGCGCGCGGACCTGGACGCGCTGCCGCTGCCGGACACCAAGGACGTGCCCTACCGCTCGACCGTCGACAACGTCTGCCACGCCTGCGGCCACGACGTGCACACCACGATCCTGCTCGGCGTCGGGCTCGCCCTGGCGCAGCTCGCCGAGCGCGACGAGCTGCCCGGCAGGGTGCGGCTGCTGTTCCAGCCGGCCGAGGAGACGATGCCGTCCGGCGCGCCCGACGTCATCGCCGCCGGGGGCCTGAAGGACGTCGCCGCGATCTTCGCGCTGCACTGCGCGCCGCAGCTGCCCGTCGGGCTCGTCGGGGTCCGCTCGGGGCCGTTCACCGCCGCCGCCGACAAGATCGAGGTCCGGCTCACCGGCCGCGGCGGGCACACCGCCCGGCCGCACCTGACCGCCGACCTGGTCCACGCGCTCGGCCGGATCCTCGTCGACGTGCCGTCGCTGCTGGACCGCAAGCTCGACGCCCGCGCCGGGGTCTCCATGGTGTGGGGCGCCGTGCGGGCCGGTGAGGCGGCCAACGCGATCCCGATCGAGGGCGTCGCCCGCGGCACGATCCGGGTGCTGAGCCGCGACGCCTGGCGCGACGTGCCGGAGCTGGTCACCAAGCTCGTCCACGACGTCATCGCGCCGACCGGCGCCGACGTCGAGGTCAAATACACCCGCGGCGTGCCGCCCGTCGTCAACGACCGGCTCGCCACCGCGATCATCGCCGGTGCCGCCGGCGCGGCCCTCGGCCCGGACCGCGTCATCGAGGCCGAGATCAGCATGGGCGGCGAGGACTTCGCGTTCTACCTCGACAGTGTGCCCGGCTCGATGATCCGGCTCGGCGTCGGCGTGCCCGGCTCCGACCAGAAGTTCGACATCCACCAGTCGGCGTTCGACGTCGACGAACGCTCGATCGGCTACGGCGTCCGGGTCATGGTGCACACCGCCCTGGCCGCGCTGAGCGCGGGAGCCTTCTAAAAAGCCCACCGGCCTGATAGCTATAGGCCGTGGTCACTGAATTGCGCGTGCACGGCGTCACCGGAACCCCGGCGGAGGACGTCCTCGACCGGCCGCTGCTGCGGCGGGTCGCGGGCGACACCGACGCCGGGTTCTTCCGTCCCCGCGCGGAATACGGCGCGGTCACCGGCCCCGGCGGCGTCACCCTGGAGGCGTACCGCTGGGGCAACCTCACCGCCGGTGCCGCGGCCCGCGCGCTCTGGTTGCTCCTGCTGCCCTTCATGTTCGCCAACGTCGCGATCTGGCTGCGCCCCGACGTCGGCGCCGGGGCACGGGCGGTGATCCGGGCACTGACCCGCGTGTTCGCGCTGACCATGACCGCGTCGTTCGTCCTGTCGTTCGTCGAGATCTCGATGGACCTCGTCGGCTGGCAGTGCGCGGCGCAGGCCCGCTGCCTGGAGGGCCGCGGCTACCTGGCGGTCCTCGTCGACGCCACCACCGGCCGGCGGCTCGCCATCACCGCGCTGGTCCCGGTCCTCGCGATCGCGTTCCTGTGGTTCCTCGGAAGGCGCACCTGGGCCCGCTACGAGGCGTTCCCCGTCACGACCGACGGCGACGGCGACGGGCTCGCCCACCCCTGCTTCTGGAACGGCCGCCCCCTCGTCGGCAGGCTCCGGTCGCTGCACATCGCCGTCGCGTTCGCCACCCTCGACGCGGTGCTCCTCGGCGTCCTCGTCCCGCGGGACCGGCACCCCCTCGGTTACGCGCTCGCCGCCCTGACCGCGGCGATCCTGCTGCTGGGCGTCCTCGCGGTCACCCTGAGCGCCGTCGTGCACCGCGACGCGCCCGCCTCCTGGGCGAAGCCGTTCACGCGGGTCATGAGCCACGCGGCCGTCGTCCTGACCGGCTTCGTCATCGCGTACGCCTGCCTCGACCGCGACCCGTGGGAGGCGACGGGCCGCCTGCCGGTCTTCAGCGGCACCGTCACCGTGCTCTTCGCCGTGCAGGTCCTGCTCATGCTGATCCTCGGCGCGGTCGTGCTCGCGACCAGGCCCAGGGGCACGTTCCTGCAGGGCCTCGCGGGGCCGCTGATCGCGAGCACCGGCCTCGGCGTCGCCGTCGCGTTCGCGGCGGGCCTGGCCTACCGGGTCGCCGACCTGCTCAACCGGCGGGCCCTCGCCACCACCGCCGACTACGCGCAGGCGCCCTTGTCGCTGGAGCCGCCGCCCGCGTACGAGTGGGCCGCCGCGGGCTTCGTCCTGCTCCTGGTGATCGCCGCGCTCGTCGGCCTGGTCCTGGGACTGCCGCTGGTGCGCCGCCTGCGCCGCTACGCCCGGGTCGTCACCGACGCCGACTTCCGCGGCGGACGGCAGCGCGACGGGCGGCGGGCGAAACTCATCGACACGGCGGTCGCCGACGCCCTCGTCACCGACCACGTCGGCCGCATGCTCGTGTGGGTGTTCGTGCCCACGGCCGCGGCGGCGGTCGTCGCGACCGGCTTCGCCCTGCTGGGGCGGCGGCCGATCCGGCTCGCCGGCTCGGGCTCCGCGACCGCCGAGGTGGTGTCGGCCGTCGTCAACCTCGGCACCTATCTCATCGGCCTGTCGGCCTTCGCGCTCGTGTTCATCGGGGTGCTGGCGTACCGGTACCAACGCTTCCGCCGCATCGTGGGCGTGCTCTGGGACCTGGGCACCTTCTGGCCCCGCGCCGCCCATCCGCTCGCGCCGCCGTGCTACGCCGAGCGGGCCGTGCCGGAACTCGCCAGGCGCGCCGGGTGGCTCGCCGCCGAGCAGGGCGGCGTCATCCTGTCCGGGCACAGCCAGGGCACCGTCCTGGCCGCCGCGACCGTCCTGCAGCTACCGCCGGAGGCGCAGGCCCGGACCGCGCTGCTGACCTACGGCTCGCCGCTGCGCCGCCTGTACGCGCGGTTCTTCCCCGCCTACGTCAACGACGCCGTGCTGGGACGGATCGGTGCGGTGCTGTCCCGCCCCGAGGATGGCGTCCTCGGCGCGGGGCAGCACAGCCCCCGTTGGGTCAACCTGTGGCGCGACACCGACCCGATCGGCGGCCCGGTCCAGTCACCCGCCGCACGGGATGTGCGGCTGGTCGACCCGCCGGGCTTCGACATCGCCGCGGGTGACACGGTGTACCCCAAGGTCGACGGCCATTCCGGCTACCAGCAGCGCCCCGCCTTCGCCACCGCCGTGGCCGGCCTTGTGACGGTCCTGTCGGACCCCTCGGACGAACCCGCGACGGCCTCCAACCTTCCGGCGAGCCCCTGACAGGCCGCCGCTCCGGACGTGGTGCGGGTCCGTCGACGGACGGTCCGCCCGCTGCCTCGTGGTGCCGGGCCGCGGGTGGATGGTTCAGCGGTTCTCCGGGTCGTCTTCGTCCCGCTTCGACAGCGCCGGGAACGGCGGCGTCTGCGCATCCCGCTCTCCGTCGCCCGCCGCCGTGCCAGATGAATCCGAAGAGTCCGAAATGTCGGACGGGGAGGGTGTCGGAGACGTGGGAGACGTGGAGGAGGCGGACCCAGCGGCAGGCTGAGCGGAGGCCGGACCGGCGGCGGGTGGTGCGGAGAGCTGGCCGGCGGGGCGGACGGCGGGCGGGGGCGGGACAGGGCCACGGCCGGCCATCAGGGCGCCGGTGCGGGGGCCGCCGGGGCCCTGTCCGGGGCCCTGTGTGGGGCGAGGACCGGTGGGGCCCTGTGCGGGGCGCGGACCGGCCGGGGGCGGCGGGGCGCTCCAGCCCGGCAGCGGACCCGCCTGAGGACCCGCGGCCGCCAGGACGGGGCGCCGGGGGCGGAAGCGGCGGATCAGCCAGACCAGGAGGTACACCGGAACACCCAGCAGCAGGATCCACGGGGTCAGCCAGCCCAGCACCGTCAGCGCCACCTGGAGCGAGGCCAGGAACGCCTTCAGACCCTCCTTGAAGCCCGCGGCGATGCCGATCTCGTCCTTGTCCCTGGTGATCGCGGCCTCGGGGCCGAGGAGCTGGAGGGTGATCGTGGACAGGGCGGTGAGGCCGTCGAGCTTGCGCTTGCGGGCCTGCAACGACTCCAGGTCGGAGAGGCGGCGGGACAGCTCCGACTCCAGCGAGGTGACCTCGCCGATCGTGGTGGCCTTCGCCAGCAGGGCGCGGATGCGGTCGACGCTCGCCGTGGCGTTGTCGAGGCGGGCCTGGACGTCGACGACCTGGTCGGTCACGTCCTGCGCGGTGATGGTGCGGTTCTCCTCGTCGCCGAGGTCCTTGAGCTGGTCCAGGGTCGGCGTGAACTTCTGTGCCGGGATGCGCAGGACCAGGGTGCCCGTGGAGCGGCGGTCGTCGCGCCGGCGGTTGTCGCCGCCGACGAAGCCGCCCGCGGCGGTGGCGAGGGAGATGGCCTTCGCGGCCGCGGCGTCGACGTCGTCGACCCGGACCGTCATCGTGCCCGAGTAGATGATCGAACGGTTCTCGGTGTCCAGGTTGTCGGGGACCTTGGCGGCGTTGGGGTCCTGGACGGGTTCCTTCGCCGGAGCGGGCCCGGCGCCCGGGCCGCCGCCCTCCTGCGCCATGCCACCGGCCGCCGCCGGGACGTTGCCGCGGTCCGCGGTGCTGGCGGCCTTGTCGCTGCCGTCGGCGGCGCAGCCACTCACCGCGACGAGCAGCACGGCACCTGCCACCGTGAGGAACAGTCTGGTGCGCCTGACTGACATGACGCCTCCTGGGTAGGGTCGACCGGAGCGATCGAACTGCACCTTGGGACGCTGAGGGGCGCCACACCGGTTCCCGGGTGCACAGTCACGGTTACGACACAGCGAAGCCACGGCGAGAGCACGGCGAAGGGGAGACCGGTCATGCGCATCACCAAGTTCACGCACGCCTGTCTGCGCATCGAGCACGACGGCGGGGTGCTGGTGATCGACCCGGGGGTCTTCAGCGAGGCGGAGGCCCTCGACGGCGCCGACGCGGTCCTCATCAC
Organism: Dactylosporangium sp. NPDC005555; assembly: GCF_040605635.1. Lineage (NCBI taxonomy): Bacteria > Bacillati > Actinomycetota > Actinomycetes > Micromonosporales > Micromonosporaceae > Dactylosporangium > Dactylosporangium sp. NPDC005555. The sequence goes on along the minus strand of NZ_JBEXDG010000057.1, from coordinate 65,053 downwards.
GCACGAGCACTTCGACCACGTCGACATCGAGGCGCTGCGCGCGCTGAAACGCCCCGAGCTGACCGTGCACACCCACGCCGACGTCGAGGCGCAGCTGACCGACCTCGACGCCGACGTCTACGCGGTCGAGGTCGGTGACACGTTCGTCGCCGGCGGGATGACGGTCCGCGCGGTCGGCGGGCAGCACGCGGTGATCCACGCCGACATCCCGCGGATCGTCAACGTCGGCTTCGTGATCGACACCCCGGACGGGCCGCTCTACCACCCCGGTGACGCGTTCCACGTGCCGGACGAGCGGATCGCGACGCTGTTCGTGCCGGTGTCCGCGCCGTGGCTGAAGCTCGCCGAGGCGATCGACTTCACCCGGGCGGTCGCGCCGGAGCGGGCGTTCGCGCTGCACGACAGCCTGCTCGTGGACGCCGGTCAGCAGATGGTCACCGGCCACATGACCAGGCTGTCGGGCACGCGGTACGCCAGGCTCGACCCGGGCGAGTCGGTCTAGGGCCGCCTAGGGCCGCCAAGCCATCAGGTTCGCGAAGAGCTCGGCCTGCTCGACGGCGTCGTCGAGCGCGTGGTGGGTGTGCCGGCGCTGCGACAGCAGGTGCGCCGGCATCCGGCCCTTCACGGCCGCGCCGATCGGCACACCCGCGCGGACCGCGTAGAGGGTCTTGATGTCCAGGCAGCCGGAGTGGCCGAAGACGCTGTGACCGGTGAAGCGCAGCAGGTACCAGTACAGGAACATCCAGTCGAACACGGCCGGGTAGGCCACGATGACGGGCCGTCCGTCGCCCGCGACGCGGGTCACCCAGTCGCCGAGCTCGCCCATCGCGGACGTCGGATCGGCGCCGTCGCGCAGCAGTGCCGCCCGGTCCAGCCCGGACACCGCCAGGGCCTCGGGGACGAAGTCGTCGCTGATCGGGCGCAGCTCCCGGTAGAACGTGTCGGCGGTCGGGTCCGCGGCCACGAACACCCCGTCGGACCGCCCGGCGACCGCCAGGCCGACGCTCACCATCGAGTAGGGCCCCGGGATCGGGCCGTCGGCCTCGACGTCGAGGGAGAAATAGACGTCCGCGCGCATCCGCTGATCCTACGATCGGATGGTGGACGATGCGCTCGCCGCCGTGGTGGCCAGGTTGTACTCGGCGCCGCCGGAGGACTTCGTCGCGATCCGGTCCGAGGAGGTCGCGAAGGCCCGTAAGGCGCGCGACACCGGGCTCGCCGCCGCGGTCGGCAAGCTGCGCAAGCCGACCGTCGCCGCTTGGCTGGTCAACCTCCTCGCCCACGAGCGGCCCGACCTGGTCGAGGAGCTGCTGGAGCTCGGTGAGCGGCTCCGCGACGCCCAGCGCGACCTGCGGGGTGCCGAGCTGCGCGAGCTGTCCACCCGCCGCCGCGCGACCGTCTCCGCGCTGGCGAAGGAGGCCGCGGGACTCGCCGGCCGGGACACCGCCCCGCTCACAGAGGTGGAGGGCACCCTTGCGGCGGCGCTGGCCGATGCTGCCGTCGCGGCGGCGGTACGGGAGGGAGCCCTGACGAAATCGCTCGAATACACCGGTTTCGGGGAGACCCCGAGGCCACAGCTGCGGCTGGTCCAGGGCGAGCAGGGCGTCGGCACCGTGACGGCGAAACGGTCCGCGCCCACGCAGGACGACCGGGAGCAGCGCGCCGAGGCCCGCAGGCGCGAGGAGGAGCGGCGCCGCGCCGAGGAGGATCACGCCAGAGCCGTCAAGCAGGCCCGCCGCGAGCTGATGACCGCGCTGCAGCAGCTGAGCGACGCGGAGACCGCCAAGTCGGAGGCGGAGCGCGCCGTCGCCGCCGCAGGGAAAGCGATCAGGTCAGCCGAGAAACGGGTGAAAATCGCCCAGGACGCCCTCGCGGACCTGTCCTGAACCCGACCTGACGCATCACCACGAACGAGTGCCTACTCTGTGATCCACCCGAGCAGGCAGAATGAGCCGGGTGACTCCCGAGCAGGCGGCAGCGGCGGCGAAGCAGGCCGTCCTGATGCTGGGCGGCGCCTTCAGCGACGACCCCAAGACCATGCGCCGGGCACGGCAGATCGGGCTGACCGGCTGGGCGTTCTACGTCGCCGGTCGCGGCGGCGCCCTCGGCGACGTGCGGGCCGACACGGTCGCCGCGGCGCTGGGCTTCATCGCGCCCGAGGCGGTGCAGGACGGCTGGGACGCGGCCCGCAAGGTCGCCCCGCCCGAGCAGATCGCCGCCGACAACCTCGACGAGTGCTGCCGCTGGGGGCGCGAGCACCTGGAGAGCTTCTACGCGCTGCCGAAACTCGTCGAGCTCGCCGAGCGGGTCGTGGTCAGCGCCGAGACGGCCGGTATGCCGCTGTTCGCGGCGTGGCGGGCGATGCCGCTGCCCGACGACTCGCCGGGCGCCCGCGCCGCCGTCCTGGCCCACCTGCTGCGCGAGCACCGCGGCGCCGCACACCTCCTCGCGATCCGGGCCAGCGGCCTCAGCCCCCTGGAGGCGATCATCGCCGGGCCCGAGGGCGAGGCCGGCGCGACGGCGTTCGGCTGGCAGCCGCCGTTCCCGCCGTTCGAGCCGCTCGTGCGCCGCCGCAGCTGGGCCGAGGCCCTCACCGACCGGATCGCCGGCGAGGCGTTCCGCGCCCTCGCCCCCACCGAGCGCGTCGAGCTGGTCAACCTTCTCGACGCGGCCGTCACCACCGTCCGGGAAGGAGCGCCCGTATGAGCGACCAACCAGGCCCGGACGCCGGCCCGAGCGACCTGCCAGGGCCGGACGCCCGTCCGGGCGCGTTGCCGGGGTCGGACGCCGGCCCGAGCGACCTGCCAGGCCCGGATGCCGGCCCGGGCGACCTGCCGGGGCCGGGCGGCCGCCCGCGTGCGCTGCCGGGACTGGACGGCTGGACCGTGCGCGGCTGCACGCTGCGCGACGTGCCGGCCATCCTGGCCATCACGCGGGCCAGCGACATCGCCGCCCTCGGCGAGCCCGACTGGTCCGAGGACGAGATCGTGGCGACGCTCACCGCACCGTCCGAGGACCCCGCGGTCGACGCCTGGCTCGCCGCCGGCCCTGACGGCGAGCCGGTCGCCTGGGCGTACGTCGACAACCCGCAGCGCGGCGCCCGTGACAACGTCGAGCTCTACGCCTGGCCCGGCCGCGGCGAGCCCGCCTACGCGCCGCTGCTGGCGCTGACGGTCGCCCGGGCCGCCGGCCGCGCCCGCCGCAACGGCGTCACCGAGGGCATCCTGCGCGCCGGGACGCTCGCCTCGGAGACGGCGCTGGTGTCGGTACTGCAGGCCGGCGGCTTCGCCTTCGTCAAACGGCACGCCCGGATGCGCCGCCCGCTGACCGGCGCCGAGACCGCCCCGACCGGCCTCGGCATCCGCCCGGTCACGCCCGAGGACCTGCCACGCTTCCACGAGGTGCTCGAGACGGCGTTCGCCGACACCCCGGACTTCCAGCCGACGGCGTACGACGACTGGCGCGCGGCCCTGGACAGCCTGCCGTCGATCAGCTGGGACGAGTGGTTCGTGGCCCTGACCGGCAGCGGGGCCGACGGCGAGATCGTCGGCGTGCTGCAGTCCGCCGACCAGGCCGTCGAGCACGGCGAGGGCTGGATCAAGAACCTGGCCGTGCTGCGCGGGCACCGCAAGAGCGGGCTCGGCGGCGCGCTGCTGCGGACGGCCTTCGCGACGTACGCGGCGAAGGGGCGCACGTCGGCCGGGCTCGGCGTCGACCTGACCAACCCGACGGGCGCATACCACCTCTACACCGGCGTCGGCATGACGGTGGTGTTCGCGGCGGACGTCTACGAGCGCCCGCTCTAGGGCATGGCGGTCTTGGTCGGCCGGCCCCGCAGCTCGTCCAGGTAGTCCGCCGGCGCGCCCGCCTTCGCGGCCGCGTTGGCGATCTCGGCGAGATACCAGGCCGTCGGCAGGCCGCCCTCGTACCCGTTGAAGACATACACCCACGCGGTCGCGTCACCGTCGAGGGTGGCCACGCGCAGGTGCAGCTTCTGGTACGTGCCGGCGAGCTGCCCCTCGACCTCGTCGAGCTGCTTCTCGTCGTTGGGGTGGACGTCGTAGAGCGCGACGAAGACCCGATCGCCGGGTGACTCGACGATCGTGGTGACCGAGCCCTCCCAGCCGAGAACATCCTCACCGGCGAACGTCAGCCGCCAGCCTTCCAGCCAGCCGGTGCCGATCATCGGCGAATACGGACAGTAGGCCCGCATGCGGGCCGGATCCAGGTTCGAGCCATACGCGGCGTAATGACGCACGGCGATGACGATAAACCCGTCAGGGCGTGGGAGAGAATACTGCGGAGCGTGTCGGATTCGGATCCACTCGTCGGCGCGTTGCGGCCGTTCGGCTGGGTCCCTGCTCAGAGGCGCACGCCGACGAGGGACAATGTTGCGACAGCAGGCGAGAAGGGTGGCGTTCGTGGGCCGGATCGTGATCATCGGAGGGGGCCCGGCGGGCTATGAGGCGGCGCTGGTCGCCGCGCAGCTCGGCGCCGAGGTCACCGTGATCGAGGCCGAAGGCGCAGGTGGCGCTTGTGTGCTGCACGACTGCGTGCCGTCCAAGACGTTCATCGCCAGCTCGAGCGTGGTCACCGCGCACCTGGACACCGAGGAGTTCGGGGTCATGGGCCCGCCCGGCGACGACGTGCGCGTCGACGGCCCGGCCGTGCACCGGCGGGTCAAGCGCCTCGCCGCCGCCCAGTCCAGCGACATCCACTCGAAGCTCGTCAAGGCGGGCGTCGAGTTCGTCACCGGCACTGCGCGCCTCGGAGAGGACACGCTCGGTCACACCCACGCGGTGCAGATCACACCGGCGGGCGGTGACGCTCCGTATGTGATCGCCGCCTCAACGGTGTTGCTGGCCTCCGGTGCGACCCCCAGGGTGCTGCAGACCGCGGCGCCGGACGGCGAGCGGATCCTCGACTGGCGGCAGGTGTACGACCTGCCCCAGCTGCCCGAGCACCTGATCGTGGTCGGGTCCGGTGTGACCGGCGCCGAGTTCGCCTCCGCGTATCTGGCGATGGGCATCGACGTCACCCTGGTCTCCAGCCGCGACCGGGTCATGCCGCACGAGGACCCCGACGCCGCGATGGCGATCGAGCGGGTCTTCCGCGCGCGGGGCATGACGATCCTCAACAACTCCCGCGCCGCCGCCGCCCGCAGGGTCGACAGCGGGGTCGTGGTCGAGCTCGCCGACGGCCGCTCGGTCGAGGGCTCGCACGTGCTGATGGCGGTCGGCTCGGTGCCGCAGACGTCGGCGCTGGGCCTCACGGAGTACGGCGTGGAGGTCGCCCCCGGCGGCTACGTCACCGTCGACCGGGTCTCGCGGACCAACGTCCCCGGCATCTACGCGGCCGGCGACTGCACCGGCCTGCTGCCCCTGGCCAGCGTCGCCGCCATGCAGGGGCGGATCGCCATGTGGCACGCGCTCGGGGAGGCGGTCGCCCCGCTGAAGCTGCGCACCGTCGCGGCCAACGTGTTCACCGACCCGGAGCTCGCCTCCGTCGGCATCACCCAGTCCGACATCGACAGCGGTCGCGTGCCGGCCCGCTCGGTCATGCTGCCGCTGGCCGGCAACGCCCGCGCGAAGATGGACGGGCTCGACGACGGCTTCGTGAAGATCTTCTGCCGGCCCGCGTCGGGCCTGGTCGTCGGCGGTGTCGTGGTCGCACCGAAGGCCAGCGAGCTGATCATGCCGATCGCCATGGCGGTGGAGAACCATCTGAGCGTCGACCAGCTCGCCCACACCATCACGATCTACCCGTCGATCTCCGGCTCGGTCGCCGAGGCGGCCCGCCAGCTGATGCTCCACGCCGAGGACTGATCCTCCCGGTCCGGGAGCGTCACGGCAGCTCGCGATAGACGTCGCGGGCGTAGTCGACGACGGCGGCCTTTTTCACGGTCGCCTCGATCGGGAGGACCTCCAGGCAGCGCCGGAGCGCGTCGGTGAGGATCGGCCGGGGCACCCGCATCGACACGGTGCAGTGCGGGACCCATTCGCCGGGGTCGTACAGCGGCAGCGCCTCGATCCCGGCCGCGGTGAGGTGATGCCAGACCTGGGCCTGGTGCCGCATCAGGTCGGGGGTCGGCGCCAGGCCCAGGAACACGACCCGCCCGACGAACACGCCCGCGAACTGGAAGTTGAGCCGCAGCGGCGTCGCGACCCGCACCGGCTTCAGCGCCTCGGCGACCGCGTCCGGGTCGAGCGCCCGGGCGCTGATCAGCGACACGTGCGGCCGGTGCCGGCCGTCGTGCGGGGTCCGCAGCGTCTGCACGCCGAGGTCTTCGAGGAGGTCCCACAGCACCCGGATCCGGCGGGTGGAGCGCTCGTCGAGGTGCAGCTCCAGGGCGGCGACCATCAGCGGGTCGCCTGGCAGACCGGGCACCAATAGGCGTTGCGCGCGTTGAGTTCCGCCGTGTGCACCGGGGTGCCGCAGACCAGGCAGGGCTGGTTCGTGCGGCGGTACACGTAGACCTCGCCGCCGTGCCGGTCGACGCGCGGGGCACGGCCCATCGCCTCGGGCAGGTGGGCGCTGCGGACGGTGTCGATCCGGCCGTCCTGCACCCCGGTGCGCATCAGCATCCGCAGGTCCTGCCAGATCGCGTTCCACCTGGAGCGGGTCAGCCGCCGCCCGGCGACCGTCGGGCGCAGCCCGGCCCGGAACAGCGCCTCCGTCACGTAGATCAGCCCGGCGCCCGCGACGATCGACTGGTCCATCAGCAGCGCCATGAGCGGCCGCTGCGACCTCTTGATCGCGGCGAACGCCTTCAACCCGCCGTCGTCGGTGTCCGCGAGCGGGTCCGGGCCGAGGCGGGCGTGCAGGGCCTCGACCTGCAGCGGGTCGAGCAGCTCGCAGGCGGTGGGGCCGCGCAGGTCGAGCCAGTGCTCGCCGTTCGTCATCCGCAGCCGGACCTCCCCGACCGCCGGGGGCGGGTCGCCGTCGCCGTCGGTGAACTTGCCGTAGAGACCCAGGTGCACGTGCAGCGTGATGTCGCCCTCGTACCGGTGCAGCAGATGCTTGCCGTGCGCGGCCGTGCCGAGCAGGACCAGCCCGTCGACGCGGGCGGCGCCGTCGGCGAACCGGCCCTGCGGGCTGCTGACGGCGACGGCGCGGCCCGCGAAGCGCTTGCGGTGCAGCTCGGCGAGACGGTGGATGGTGTGACCTTCAGGCACCGCACGTTTATACCCGTCGCGCTCGGATACCGGCGCGCTATTCTCGTGGGCATGAGTCACAGCGCACTGTCCACGACGACGCCGGGTCGACCCCGGCGGCGCTGACACTCACTGTCCAGCGAAGCTCCGGGGCGTGCGCCCCGGAGCTTTTTCGTGCGCGCCGCCCCTTTCCGCAACCCTGCGAAAGGGAGTCATGACCATGCAGGACCATCGCAAGCTCGGCCGCGACCTCGAGCTCTTCCACTCCGACCCGCTCGTCGGCGCGGGGCTGCCACTGTGGCTGCCCGCCGGCGCCGCCGCCCGCCGCGCCGTCGAGGACTACCTCCACGCCCTCGAACGCCGGGCCGGCTACCAGCACGTGTACTCCCCGCCCCTCGCCAAGCAGGAGATGTACGTCAGATCGGGGCACCTGCCGCACTTCGCCGACGACATGTTCCCGCCGATGGCGCTCAGCGAGCACGACGCGTTCGTGCTGCGGCCCAGCCTCTGCCCGCATCACGCGGCCGTGTTCGCCGCGCGCGGCCGGTCCTACCGTGAGCTGCCGCTGCGCATCGGGGAGATCGGCGGGCAGTACCGCGCCGAACGCTCCGGCGTCCTCGGTGGCCTGTCGCGCGTGCGGGCCATCTCCCTCAACGACGGCCACGTCTTCTGCGCCGAGGACCAGGTGCACGACGAGGTCGTCGAGTCGCTGCGGCTGATGCGGGTCGCGCACGAGGCGCTCGGCTTCTCGCCGTCGTCGTTCCGCCTGTCGTTGCGCGGGGACGGCGGGAAGTACGTCGACGACCCCGGCATGTGGTCCGCGGCGTCGTCGGTACTGAGGGAAGCCCTCGACACCGCGAACGTGTCCTACGTCGAGGCTCCCGGCGAGGCCGCGTTCTACGGGCCGAAGATCGACGTGCAGGTGGTCGACCACGCCGGGCGGGAGAGCACCCTCGCCACCGTGCAGGTCGACCACTTCCAGCCGGCCCGCTTCGACCTGTCCTATGTGGACGCGGGCGGCGCGCGCCGGCGGCCCGTCATGGTGCACCGCAGCGTGGCGGGCAGCATGGAGCGGCTCTTCGCGCACCTGATCGAGGTGCACGACGGGGCGTTCCCGGCCTGGTACGCGCCGCTGCAGGTCGTGGTCCTGCCCGTGTCCGACGCGTGCGCCGGCGGGGCGTTCCTGCGCGCCTGCCGGGTCGCCGACCTGCGGGTCGAGGAGTGGCACGCGGGGAGCCTCGGCGCGCGGATCCGGCAGGCGGCGGCGCGGAAGGTGCCGTTCGTCGCGGTCGTGGGGGAGCGGGAGGCCGCCGCCGGCGCGGTGTCGCTGCGCCCGCGCGACGCGTCCGCACTGTCAGGGGCACTGTCAGGGGCACTGTCGGGGGTGCTGCCGGTCGACGCCGCCGTCGCCGGGCTCCGGCAGGTGTGCGACGCCCCATAAACAGCCGGGCGTGGACGGCGCGTCAGTCCAGGCGTGCGGATCTTCCCGATCGTCGTGATGCTCGCCTTCGTGGCCGGCTGCTCGTCCACGCCCTCGTTCTCGGCATCTGCCGCTTCGCCGGCCCCGTCCCCGGTGCCCTCGTCCCCGGTGCCCCCGTCCCCTTCCCGCGGGCCTGTCTCCACCGATGTCCCGGTCATCCGGTACCCCGTGGCCGGCGGCGGGACGTTCGACTTCGCCGGCACCGGCGGGCCCGTCATCGGCGCCGCCGGCCGGCTGCTGACCTACCGGATCGGGGTGGAACGCGGCATCACCGGCGTCGACGCGGCCACGTTCGGCGACGCCGTCGAGCTCGTCTACGCCGACCCCCGCAGCTGGCCCGCCACCGGCAACTGGCGCCTGCGCCGGGCCGGGGCCGGCGAACGCCACGACTTCACCGTCTACCTCGCCACCCCGGCGACCCGCGACGTGCTGTGCGGCAACGGCTACGACCGGTACACCTCCTGCAGGAACGGCAACAGCGTCGTGGTCAACGTGGCCCGCTGGGCCCGCGGCATCCCCGGCTACGAGCTTTCCGCCTACCGCGCCTACGTCGTCAACCACGAGACCGGTCACCGGCTCGGCCGCGGCCACGAGCTGTGCCCCGGCCCCGGCCGGCCCGCGCCCGTCATGCAGCAGCAGACCCTCGGCCTGCACGGCTGCGTCGCCAACCCGTGGCCGATCGTCGACGGCCGCCCCTACGCTGGCCGCTCCGGGCAGTACGACGATCCAACTCCCGAGGAACAGCCATAAACGCCCGGCCCCTCCCGCGACGTCAAGAACCATGTGCGGGACTTCGACGAGTTCGTGACGGTGCGCAGCGCTGCGCTGCTCCGGTTCGCGTACCTGCTGACCGGCGACCGGCACCTGGCCGAGGACCTCACGCAGGAGGCCCTGGTGCGGGCCCACCGGCGCTGGCACGCGATCACCGGCCCGGACGGCCCGGAGCCGTACGTCCGGCGCGCGATCCTGCGGCAGTACCTGTCCTGGCGCCGCCGCCGCGCGAGCACCGAGCGCCCGGTTGCCGTGGTTTCGCCGGTCCCTTCCCGGGGCGACCTCGACCTCGCGGAGAGGGTCGTCGAGGCCGACGAGATGTGGACCGCGCTGAGCGCCCTGCCCCGCTCGCAGCGCGCCGTGATCGTGCTGCGCTACTACGAGGACCTGCCCGACGCCGAGATCGCCGGGCTGCTCGGCTGCGCCCAGGCGACCGTGCGCGTCCACGCCTTCCACGCCCTTCACCGGCTCAGGTCGGCGCTGAGCCCCGTCCCGCTGCGCAGAGGCGAGCCATGATGCTTCGGTGCGCCCTTGGTCATTACGGAGGCCGTTCGTGAGCGACGTCGAGCACCGTGTCCGTGATCTGCTGCGGCGCCACGCCGCCGAGGCCCCCGCCGGCGCGACCCTCCTCACCACCGTGCGCACCGAGAGCCGCCGCCGCGCCCGTCGTACCCGTGCCGTGGTCGCCGCGGCCGTCGCCGTGCTCGCCGGCATCGGTGTGACCGTGCCGCTGCGGCTCGCCGCCGGGCCCGGCACCGTCACCGTCGCCGAGCCGTCCGCCCTGACCGAGCCGTCCGGCCCGGTGACCGTCACGTTCCCGCTCAGCCCGGCACCCGTCGACGGGGTGGTGGCCGCGCCCGACGTACGCCTCGAAGCCGGCCTCCCGACCCTCAGCCTCCCGATGCCGGGCGGCGGCACCGCCACGCTGACCGTGCGTCCCACCCGCCCGGCCGGGCCCGTCACCACCCCCGTCCCGGTCCGGGGCGTCCAGGGCTTTCTCGCCGGCACCGCCGACGCGATCGTGTGGCAGGAGGGCCCGGAGCAGTGGTTCGAGCTGCGGGCGGACCCGGCCGTGCCCGCCGACCACCTGGCCGGCTTCGCGAAGAGCCTCGTGGCGACGCCGGTGACCGCCCCGGCCCCGTTCACGTTCGCCGTGGTCCCCGCCGGCTACGCGGTCGACAACATCAGCCCGGGCGCCGTCACGTTCTGCCCGCCGGACCTCCCCTTCGACGCCTCCTTCGTCGGCAAGATCACCGTCATGCTGGGCGTCACCGCCGAGCGGTCCACCGGCCGCCCCGTCGACGTCGCCGGCCACCCCGGCACGCTGACCGGCCCGCAGGACGGCTATGTGGTGCTCCAGGTCGACCTGGGCGACGGCAGGTTGCTCGTGGTGCAGTCGGCGGCGTCGGTACCCCTGCCGGAGCCCGACCTGCTCCGCTTCGCGGCGGGCATCACCGTCACCCCAGCGGCCACCCCGGGCCGGGGATGAGGATCTTCGGGGTACATGCTCACCAAACCGTACATATGTGCATACGATTCATATGTGCTGGTTGTCACCACTGAAGGTTTACCGGGCTACGAGATAACCACCGTGCTCGGCGAGGTCCTGGGCGTGTGCCCGACGTCGAAGAACCCGTTCGCGTCCGGCCTGCGCTCGACCGAGGGCGGCCCTGGCCAGGACATGTCCCAGTTCCTCGTCCAGACCCGCGCCCGCGCCGTCGGCCAGATGGTCCAGGTGGCCGAGCAGCGCGGCGCCAACGCCGTCGTCGGCATGCGCTTCGACCACCGCGACTTCACCAACACCTGGGCAGAGCTCTGCGCCTACGGCACCGCCGTCGTCGCCGTCCCCCTCCACACGACAACCGGCGCCCACGCCGCCGACAGGACCCACGCCTCGTCCCGCTGACCCCCGGGCATTGAGGTCCACAGACCAGGTGGAGACGCGCGTGCGGCGGTCCACTCGACGCTCGCGGTGACCCCGCACCGGTGGAAGGTCCGCGCCGGCATCGCGGAGACCGCGCCCTGACCGGCGGCCACCCGCTGCGGCAGTCGTGCCGCAGCTGCGTCCGGCCTGGCCGGCCACCGTCGACCACCGCTGCGTCGAGATCGTCGACCTGTCCGGTGCGCTCAACACCGGGTGCAGAACAACACCGCCACCCTTGGCGATGACGTGCTGCTCGAGGTGCGGCCCGCCCGAGCACCCGGTCCGCGGATCGGGATCTCGCCGGAGCCGGGGCCTTGGCTACTTCAGGGTGGCGATGACGGCGCCCGCGGAGACGACCTCTCCGACGGTGGCGGCCAGGTCGGTGACGACGCCGGACTTGTGGGCGTTGAGGGGTTGCTCCATCTTCATCGCCTCCAGGACGACGATCAGGTCGCCCTCGGCGACCGTGTCGCCCTCGGCCACGGCGATCTTCACGATGGTGCCCTGCATGGGGCTGGTGAGGGCGTCGCCGCCGGCCGCGCCCGACTGCTTCTTGGTGCCCGACCGGCGGCGCGGTGTGGCACCGGCGGGCGCGGGGGCGGCACCGGCACCGAAGCCCGCCGGCAGCGACACCTCCAGGCGCTTGCCGCCGACCTCGACCACGACCGTGGAGCGTTCCTCGAGCGCGGGCAGGTCGCCGGCGGGGGCGGCGAAGGGCGGCACCGTGTTGAGCCACTCGGTCTCGATCCAGCGGGTGTGCACGCGGAACGGTGTGGCGGTGAAGGCCTCGTCGCGCAGGACCGCGCGGTGGAAGGGCAGGGCGGTGGCCATGCCGTCGACGACCATCTCGTCGAGGGCCCGGCGGGCGCGCTCGATGGCCTGCTCGCGGGTCTCGCCGGTGATGATGACCTTCGCCAGCAGGGAGTCGAAGTTGCCGCCGATGACGCTGCCCGACTCGATGCCGGTGTCGACGCGGACGCCGGGGCCGGTGGGCAGGCGCAGCTCGGTGACGGTGCCGGGGGCTGGGAGGAAGCCGCGGCCGGGGTCCTCGCCGTTGATGCGGAACTCGATCGAGTGGCCGCGGGGCTCGGGGTCGGCGTCGAAGCGGAGCTTCTCGCCGTCGGCGACGCGGAACTGCTCGCGGACCAGGTCGACGCCGGCGGTCTCCTCGCTGACCGGGTGCTCGACCTGCAGGCGGGTGTTGACCTCGAGGAAGGAGATGGTGCCGTCGTTGCCGACGAGATACTCCACGGTGCCGGCGCCGTGATAGCCGGCCTCGCGGCAGATCGCCTTCGCCGACTCGTGGATCTGGGTGCGCTGCGCGTCGGTGAGGAACGGCGCGGGCGCCTCCTCGACGAGTTTCTGGTGGCGGCGCTGCAGCGAGCAGTCGCGGGTGCCGACGACGATCACGTTGCCGTGCTGGTCGGCGAGGACCTGGGCCTCGACGTGGCGGGGCTGGTCGAGATAGCGCTCGACGAAGCATTCGCCGCGGCCGAACGCGGCGACGGCCTCGCGGGTCGCGGACTCGAAGAGGGCCGGGATCTCCTCGAGGGTGCGGGCGACCTTCAGGCCGCGCCCGCCGCCGCCGAAGGCGGCCTTGATCGCGACAGGCAGGCCGTGCTCCCGGGCGAACGCGACGATCTCCTCGGCGTCCTCGGCGGGCTCGGCGGTGCCGGGGACCAGGGGCGCGCCGGCGCGCTGGGCGATGTGCCGGGCGGTGACCTTGTCGCCGAGGTCGCGGATCGCCTGCGGGGCCGGCCCGATCCAGGTCAGCCCGGCGTCGATGACGGCCTGGGCGAAGTCCGCGTTCTCCGACAGGAACCCGTAGCCGGGGTGCACGGCGTCGGCGCCGGCGGCGACGGCGACCTCGATGACCTTCCCGATCCGCAGATATGACTCCGCCGCGGTGTCACCACCCAGGGCATACGCCTCGTCGGCCAGCCGGGTGTGCAGCGCGTCGCGGTCCGAGTCGGCATAGACCGCGACACTGGCCAGACCGGCGTCGCGGCAGGCGCGGATGACGCGGACGGCGATCTCGCCCCGGTTGGCGATGAGAACCTTGCGCACGCTGAACGCTCCCTTGGGTAACCCTCAGCCGCAGTCTAGGCGACCCGTCCGACAGTTCCGTTGCCAACAATGTCATAGTCAAGCGGCAACTATTACGATTGTGTCGTGTCTACTACGCGTCTGATGATCATGGGGCTGATCTCCTACCTCCAGCCCGTCCACGGGTACGACATCCGCAAGGAGCTGACCAGCTGGAACGTGGAGAGCTGGGCCGCCGTCCAGCCGGGGTCGATCTATCACGCGCTGCGCAGGATGACCGACGAGGGACTCCTCGAAGCGGTCGACACCGAGCAGGTGGACGGCCGCCCGGCCCGCACGCGATACCGGCTGACCAAGGCCGGCGAGGTCGAGTATCAGGCGATGCTGCGGCGGTACTGGTGGGAGTACGCCGAACCGGTCGACCCCTTCCTGGCCGCCTTCGCGTTCCTGCCGTCGCTGCCGAGAGCCGAGGCGGCCGGCGCGCTGCGGGCCAGGGCCAGGCTGCTCGACGACTGGGTGAAGACCTATCGCGACAGTGCCGACGAGTGGGCGGCCGGGAAGCCGCCGCACGTCGCCTGGCAGTTCGAGCTGACCGCGGCGCGGTCCGAGGCCGAGGCCCGCTGGTGTCACGACGTCGCCGAACGCGTCGAGGGCGGCGAGGGCATGCACTTCCACGAGGCCGGCACCGCCGACGGGGAGCACGGCGCGGAGGCCTGGCGCAGGGCCATCCGCGAGCAGTTCGGCGACCCGGAGGATGAAGACTAAAACGCGATATACGGAAGCCTTGACCACAAGAACTATATCGCGTTACGTTGACCCCTGCGAGACACGAGACGACAGGGGAGACCGTCATGATCGAGACGAAGGGGCTGCGGAAGTCGTACCGCTCACGGGCCGGTCGCGAGACCAAGGTCGTCGAGGCGGTCCGGGGGGTCGACCTCTCCGTCAAGGAGGGGGAGATCTACGGCTTCCTCGGCCCCAACGGCGCCGGCAAGACCACGACGCTGCGGATGCTGGCCACGCTCATCACGCCCGACGGCGGCGAGGCCGTCATCGCCGGCGCCGACCTGCTGAAGGACCCGGGCGAGGTGCGCCGCCGGATCGGCTACGTCGCCCAGGGCGGCAGCACCTGGGACGAGAGCACCGCCCGCGAGGAGCTCGTCCTGCAGGCCCGCTTCTACGGCATCCACAAGGCCGACGCCCTGAAAAAGGCGCAGAAGGCCCTGGACGCGTTCCAGCTCACCGACTACGCGGACCGCAAGACCAAGACCTACTCCGGCGGCCAGCGGCGCCGGGTCGACATCGCGCTCGGCATCATCCACGGGCCGAAGGTCGTGTTCCTCGACGAGCCGACCACCGGCCTCGACCCGCAGAGCCGCGCCCACATGTGGGACGAGGTGCGCCGCCTGCGCGACGAGGGCATGACGGTCTTCATCACCACCCACTACCTCGACGAGGCCGACGCACTCTGCGACCGCATCGCGATCATGGACCACGGCGAGATCGTCACCGAGGGCACCGTCGACGAGCTCAAGCGCGAGGTCGCCGGCGACGTGGTCACCGTCGGCGTCAACGGCGCGGCGAAGCTCGCCACCGACCTGCTCAAGGGCCAGGACTACGTCCGCAAGATCGAGGAGCGGGCCGGGGGCGAGCTGCGGCTCTACGTCGACGAGGGCGCCGTCGCGATCCCGCACATCCTGCGGATCCTCGACCACGCCGGCGTCCAGCTCAAGCAGATGGAGCTGCACCGGCCCAGCCTCGACGACGTCTTCCTGACCAAGACCGGCCGTTCGCTTCGGGAGAGCTGAGTAGCCATGAAATTCCTCCGTGACACCTGGCTCGTCTTCACCCGCCAGATGCAGCTCATGCTCCGCCAGCCGGTGTGGCTGATCGTCGGGGTCGTCCAGCCGCTGTTCTACCTGCTGCTCTTCGCGCCGCTGCTCAAGCCGGCGCTCGGCGTGCAGACCAACGCCGAGGCCTACAAGCTGTTCGTGCCCGGCCTGCTGGTGCTGCTGGCCATGTTCGGCTCGCTGTTCACCGGCTTCGGGCTGATCGCCGAGCTGCGCGCCGGGGTCATCGAGCGCAGCCGGGTCACCCCGGTCAGCCGCCTCGCGCTGCTGATCGGCCGCTCGCTGCGCGACGTCGTGTCGCTGTTGTTCCAGGCGGCGCTCATCGTCGTCGTCGCGGTCGGCTTCGGCCTCAGCGTCGGCTTGCTCGACGTCCTCGGCGCGTTCGCGCTGATGGCGGTCATCTCGCTGATGCTGTCGGCGTTCTCCTACGCGGTCTCGCTGAAGCTGCGCAGCGAGGACGCCCTCGCGCCACTGCTCAACACGATCTCGCAGCCGCTGCTGCTGACCGCCGGCATCCTGCTGCCGCTCACGTTCGCCCCGGCCTGGCTCAAGCGCGTCGCCGACTGGAACCCGTTCTCGTGGGCCACCGACGGCGTCCGGGCGCTGTTCGCCGGCGATCCCGGCGCCGACTCGGTCTGGCAGGCGGGCGTCGTCATCGGCGGCCTCACCCTGATCACCGTCATCTGGGCCGCCAGGGCGTTCGCCCGAGGCGTCCGCTGACCGGAGCCGCAAGGCCGCGAAGCCGCAAGGCCGCGAAGCCGCAAGGCCGCGAAGCCGCAACCGCGCACGGGCGGTACCGCAGAAAACGCACAAAAGGCTTTACCGGTAACGACCGTCACCGTCCCGGCCCCTTCCACCACCGGGAGGGGCCGTGACACCGTCAGGGACGTGCCGCGACTCGTCCGTGACCGCCTCACCTGGGTGATCTACGCCCAGCTGGCCCTGTGGTGCTACTTCCTCTACGGCTTCGGACCCGTCGCCCCGCTGCTGCGCGACGAGCTCGGCATCAGCCGCACCCTCGCGAGCCTGCACGGCACCGGCTTCGCCGTCGGCGGCATCGTCGGCGGCGCCGTCATCCCGGCGTTGACCCGCAGGTACGGGCGCCACCGCCTCATCTGGGGCGGCCTGACCCTCGTCAGTGCCGCCACCGTGGGCATGTTCACCGCGCACCACCTCGCACTGACCCTGACCTTCGCGACGCTCGGCAGCTTCGGCGGGTCACTGCTGGTCAACGGCGTCGTCGCCGCCCTCACCGAGCACCACGGCACCGCCGGTCCGGCCGCGATCAGCGAGGCCAACGCCGCCGCGGCCACCGTCGGGCTCGTCGCCCCGCTGATCGTCGGGCTCGCCTACAGCACCGGGCTCGGGTGGCGCGTCGGTCTGGTGCTCGTGATCGTCCCCACCGCTCTTCTCGCGGTTTTCGCAGGTGTACGAGCACCGGAGCCCCTCGCCCGCACCGTCCCCGACGGACAGGGCTCACGCCGGCTTCCGGGGACCTACTGGCTGGCCGCGACGAGCCTGTTCGCGACGGGCTCCGTCGAGGTGTGCCTGACCCTGTGGGGCAGCGACGTGCTGCGGGCCCACGCGGGCGTGTCGGCCGGCGTGGCCACCGCGGCGGTGTCCACGCTGATCGCCGGGATGGTGACCGGAAGGATCATCGGCGGGCGGCTCCTGCTGCGCTTCCGCCCCACCCGCATGCTGCTCGCGGCGCTGGGCGTGTCGGCGGCCGGCTTCGCCCTGTTCTGGGCCGCGACGGTGCCGTGGCCGGCGATGGTGGGCCTGTTCGTCTGCGGCCTCGGCGTCGGACTGCACTACCCGCTCGGGATCGGCCTGGCCCTCGCCCACTCCGACGGGCAGCCCGACCTGGCCGCGGCGCGGGCCTCCTTCGCCGTCGGGATCTCCTTCGCGGTCGCCCCGTTCGCGCTGGGGGCGCTCGCCGACGCGGTCGGCCCACACACCGCGTTTCTGCTCGTGCCCGTGTTCCTGCTGCTCAGCGCGGTGGTGGTGACGCGGCTGGAGCGCGTCACCAGGCCACCGGCGCTGCTCAGAGCCCTCAGTGCCGCCGAGCCAGTGTGAGCCCGTCGGCGATCGGCAGGATCATCGACTCGACCCGCTCGTCGGCGAGGACGAGGCGGTTGAACTCGAGGATCGCGAGGGTGCCCGCGTCGCCCGGGTCGGGGTCGAGCACGTTGCCGTGCCGCAGCACGTTGTCCACCAGGATCAGGCCGCCGGGCCGCGTCCGGGGCACGATCGCCTCCCAGTAGCCGGCGTAGCCGGTCTTGTCCGCGTCGATGAACGTCAGGTCCAGGTGCGGCTCCCGCGGCAGCGCCGCGATGGTCTGCGCGGCCGGGCCGATCCGCAGCTCGATCCGCTCGTCGAGGCCGCCGCGCCGCCAGTACCGCCGGGCGATCGACGTGAACTCCTCCGACACGTCGAAACAGGTCAGCCGCCCGCCGTCGGCGAGGCCGCGGGCGATCGCGATCGACGACAGCCCGGTGAACGTGCCGATCTCCACCGCCCGCCGGGCGCCGGTGATCCGGGTCAGCAACGTCAGGAACGCCGCCTGCTCCGGCGCGACCTGCATGCCCGCGTCGCCGGGCAGCGCCGCCGCGGTCTCCGCGATCAGGTCCCGGACCAGGTCGTCGGGCTCACTGCCGTTGGCGACGACGTAGGCGTGCAGCGCGTCGGTCAGGGAAAGCGTCTGTCTGGTCATGCCGCCACCTCCGCTGCGCTCCGGCGTCGGCCTGACCCGAGGCCGCGCCCATGATGCCCGTCCACTCCGCTGCGCTCCGGTTCGGTCATGCCTCGATCCTGCCCGCCCAGTAGTCGATGACACCCACGCCCAGGATCGTCATCAGCACCCGCAGCGTCGGCAGCGACAGGCCGACGACGTTGCCGTGGTCGCCCTCGATGCGGTCGACGAAGACGCCGCCGAGCCCGTCGATCGTGAACGCGCCGGCCACGTGCAGCGGCTCGCCGGTCGCCACGTAGACCTCGATCTCCTCGTCGGTCAGGTCGGCGAAGTGCACGACGGTGCCGACGGTCTTCGAGGTGTTGCTGCCGGTCTCGGCGTCGATCAGGCAGTGCCCGGTGTGCAGGACGCCGCTGCGGCCCCGCATCGCCTTCCACCGGGCCACGGCGTCGGCGGCGTCGGCGGGCTTGCCGAGCACGTCGCCGTCGAACTCCAGGACCGAGTCGCAGCCCAGCACCAGCGCGGAAGACCCCGCGACATAGGGCAGGCCGGCGACCGCCTGGGCCTTGAGCTCGGCGAGCGTGCCGGCGATCGCGGCGCCGCCGGCGACCTCGATCACCGACTCGTCGACGCCGCTGACGATGACACGGGGCTCGATGCCTGCGGCCTGCAGCAGCCGCCGCCGGGCGGGGCTCGCGGAGGCGAGGATGAACGTCTTCACGGGACGGACGTTAGTACCATCGCGGCCATGCGGAAGCTCTGGGCGGAGTTCAAGGCGATCGCGATCGGCGGCACGGTCCTCGACCTGGCGCTGGGCTTCATCATCGGCTCGGCGTTCGCCACGCTCGTCCAGTCGTTCGTCACCAACCTGTTCCTGCAGGCGGTCGCCTCCGTGGCCGGGGAGCCCGACTTCCAGAAGCTCGAGATCACGATCCACCGCACGCCGCTGAAGTACGGCGTGTTCCTCAACGACCTGCTGCAGTTCATGCTGCTGGCGGTCGCCCTGTTCGTGATCATCAAGTTCATGACGTGGATCGGCGTGGAGCGCGGCCGGCCGCTGGACCAGCGGCAGTGCCCCTTCTGCTACGACCGCGTGCCCGCCGCCGCGCTGATCTGCCGGTCGTGCGGCCAGCAGTTGGTCGAGGACCTGCCGACGCTCGCGCAGGCCGAGCTGCTGCAGGACGAGCGCGAGGCCAGGCGCTGGCCGACCCTGCCGCCACTGCCCCCGCTCGCCATCCCGCGCCGGCGCCCTCCGGCCGGTCCTCCGGCGGACCCACCCCCGGCCGGGGAGCCCGGTGCCCGCGAACCGGCCGGGGAGTCCGGTGCCGGCGAGCCGGAAGGGGCGCTTCGCGCCGGGGAGCCTAGCGCCAGCGAGGCAGAGCGCCCGGGCGGGCGCTCTGAGCCCACCGCGACACCGGACGCACAGCCGCGACCGGAGCGGCGGGACGGCTGAACAACACGCCGACGATCGCCGCGACCTCTTCGGCGCTCGGCGTGCCACGAACGACCTTGATCAGCGGTTCCTCAGCCATCGGGACTCCTGCGAAAAAGTGTGCGAAACGTTGCCGTCCTGCGAGCATACGCATGCACAGGCAGCGCATACTCAAGCGGAACGGGAGTCGATGGCGAGTTTGGGGGCCGCATTGACAAACGTCCCATTTCGGGCCACATCGACGCTCTTGGTCGGCGTGCTGCTCGCCGTGATGCTGCCCGGGATCCCCGCGCAGGCGCGCGAGGGTGAGCAGCCGGCGTCGGTCTCCGCCTCGCTGCGCTACCGGATCACGTTCGCGGCGCGCTCCTGCGGCTCGTATGACGACGTCATGGCCAACCGGGTCCGCGACGACCGGCTCGAGGCCGCGTCCGTCCCGGGCCGGGCCAACGCCTACAAGGACGGCCAGGCGGTCGACCCCGCGGTCGAGGCGGCCAACGGCGCCGGCTGCGCGGCGCTGCCCGGCTGGCACTTCTCGATCGGCCCGGGCCAGGAGCGCAAGGGCGCGCTGTCGACGGTGACCACGCCGGCCGTGGACTCCGGCGAGACGGTCGCCCAGGTGCCGCTGCTGGACGCGGTCGGCCGCCGCACCGACGCGATGCTCGACGGCGCGGTCACCCTGCAGCTGACCCCGGAGCAGGCGAGCGCGTCGGCGCACCGGCAGCTGTGGGTGCAGGGCGGCACGCCCGCCGACCCGCTGCTCGCCTCCTCCCTTCCCGGCTACGGGTTCGGCGCCCTGCGCTGCGCCGCCGACGGGCACTCCGGCGGCAACGTGCAGTGGCTCGGCTTCCCCGCCGGCGTGCGGCACGTGTTCTGCTTCGCGTATTACGTGAAGCAGGCGCAGCCGCCGGCCACGCTCGTGGTCAAGGCCCGCACCTCGGCGCCGACCGGCTATCCGCAGCGCTTCGCCTTCGACGCCAGCGCCAGCTACGCCGCCGACAAGCGGATCCACGCCGACGCGACCACCGACGCGACGCTCGTGCGCAGCTCTGGCGGGGCGCCGCAGACCGTGGTGTCGCGGACCCCGGCCGGCTGGACGCTCACCGACCTCAGCTGCGCGAAGAGCGGCGCCGGGCGCAGCCTCACCACGACCGACGTGCCGACCGGCGCCGCCACCGTGACCCTCGCCGCCGGCGAGATCGTCACGTGCACGTTCACCTACGCCCCGCCGGTCGCCCCGCCGGGGCTGACGCTGCGGCTGTTCGGCGACGCGCCCGGCGGCGCGTTCAACGTGTCCGTCGCCTCGGGCGGTGGCGCCGACCCGCCCCGCCTGCTGCAGGCCGCGCCGACCGGCGACGGCTCGGCGGCCGTCGCGACCGGCGCCGACCTGACCACGCTGCTGCCGGGCGCCTATCCGGTGACGCTCACCGCCCCGGCCGGCGAGGCCGACGCGTGGTCCCTCGCGGGCGTCGGCTGCGGTGCGACCGAGCTCAAGCCCGAGGGGCTGTCCGTGACCGTCCTCGTCGCGGCCGGCACGCCCACCGACTGCACGCTGCGGGTGACCCGCAAGGGCGGCACGATCCAGCTGCGGTCGGTGACCGTCGGCGGCATCGGCGCGGCGTCGTTCGTGGTCGCGCCCCGCGGCCAGGGCTCGCCCGGCTGGTCCGGCGTCGCGACCACCACCGCGTTCGGCGAGGCGGCGATCGCCCAGGGCCTGCCGGCCACGCTGCCGCTCGGCGACTACCTGGTGACGCCGATCCCGCCCCTGGCCACCGTCGACGGCAGCTGGCGGCTCAGCTCCTTCGCCTGCGACCCGGGCGAGTCGCAGGACGTGCCCAACGTCGGCGCCGACGTCGTGCCGCTGACGGCCGGCGGGTCCGCCGCGAAGTGCACCGCGAGCTACCTGTTCGTCGAGGCGCACCAGCTGCAGGTCACCGTCCGCTTCGCGGGCAGCACCAGCGGCCGGGGCGGCCCGGTCGTGCTGGATCTCGAATGCACCGACGGCTCCACCGGCCGGGTCGTGCTCCCCGAGGACGACAACAGCGAGGCCGCGCTGCCCGCACCACTGGGATTCCTCGACCCGACGAAGTGCACGGTGCAGCGCCCGAAAGCGCCGGTGTCGGGTGCTGCCACGGTGAGCGTCGGCGCGACGCTCGACCCCGCGCCCGGCAACGCGCCCCTGGGCATCCCGGGGACCGTCGCCATCGGCGAGGAGGCCGGCAAGGACGTCGATCTCTACACGGTGACGGTCACGGTGACGTTCACCGCCGACGATGCGGCGCCGACCCAGCAGAAGGTCCTGGACACGTTCCGGGTGCTGCCGGTGGCCCTGATCGGGGCCGGGCTGGTCGGTATCGGCCTCGTCATCCTATTGATCATGGTCCTGCGCTCGCGCACCGACTGAGAAGGGTGATCTCGCATCGATCCGGGCTGTCTTGAACGTGCGGTCGTTGGGTAGCGTCTGCGGTGATGATGCAGTCCAGGTCCCTGATCGCCGAGCGTTACCGACTGATCGAGTCGCTCGGCGCCGGAGGCATGGGCCGGGTGTGGCTGGCCCGCGACGAGATGCTGCGCCGCGACGTCGCGATCAAGGAGGTCCTCCCGCCCGAGGGGCTGACCCCCGAGGAGCGCGAGGAGCTGCGGCTGCGCACGATGCGGGAGGCCCGCGCCGCGGCCCGGCTCAACGACCCGAACGTCGTGCGGATCTATGACGTCGTGCAGTCGGAGCAGGCGCCCTGGATCGTCATGGAATACGTGCCGTCGCGGTCGCTGCACCAGGTGATCACCGACGACGGGCCGCTGCCGCCGGAGCGGGCCGCGCAGATCGGCATCGCCGTGCTCAACGCGTTGAAGGCCGCGCACGCCGCCGGTGTCCTGCACCGTGACGTCAAGCCCGGCAACGTGCTGCTCGCCGACACCGGCCGGGTGGTGCTCACCGACTTCGGCCTCGCCGTCTTCGAGGGCGGCGACGGCGCGGTCACCCGTCCCGGGCTGATCCTCGGCTCCCCGCAGTACATCTCGCCCGAGCGCGCCCGGGAGGGCATCTCCGGCCCGGAGTCCGACCTGTGGTCGCTCGGCGCCACGCTCTACGCCGCGGTCGAGGGCCGCTCGCCGTATGCACGCTCCACGACCTACGCGACGCTGACGGCCCTCGCGACCGAGGATCCCGACCCGACGACCCGGGCGGGTGTGCTCAAGCCCGTCCTCACCGCGCTGCTGCGCAAGGACCCGAAGGCCCGCGCCGGCGTCGCCGAGACCGAGCGGCTGTTGCAGCGCGCCGCGTCCGGCGAGGGCCGCGCCTGGAGCTGGACGCTGCCGGCGCTGCCCCGGCCGCGCCGCTCGCGGGAGGGCCACCCGACCGGGCTGCGCGGCTCCTCCAGCGGGTCCTCGCGCGGCTCGTCGCACCCGCTCGGCGGCTTGTCGCCGACGCCGGACGCGCCGGTCAGCTCGCCGCCCGCCGGGCTGGAGCAGGGCAGCCCGGCGGCGGTCGCGCAGACCAGCCCCGGCCCTGCCCAGGTCGACTTCCCCGGCAGGGCCCGCGGCAGCGCACCCGTCGGCGCCGGCCTCTACTCGCGAGGTGCGATGGGGGCGGCGCCCGCGGTGGTGCCGGTCAGCGACGACGTCGAGACCGTCCCGCGTGGGCGGCACCGCGGCCGCTGGATCGCGACGGTCCTCGGCGCGGTCGTCCTGCTCGTGGCGGGTGTCGTCGTGTTCACCGACTCCGGCGACGACGGCGGGCCACGGACGCTGCCGACGGGCCAGGCCGGCGGGCTGCCGTCGGCAACGGTGCCGTCAGGGGCGCCGAGCCCGACGCCGAGCCTGTCGCCGCAGGTCCGGGGCTCCTTCGGCGGGATGGAGATGGCCCTGCCACCCGGCTTCCACTACGAGACCGACGACAGGTACGGCTGGATGGTCGGCGTGCCCGACGGCTGGGTGCGCTCGGTCAAGCGGCCCCAGGCGTACCCGTCGATGATCTCGTTCAACGACCCGCTCGACGCGCGGTGGGAGCTGGCGATCGACACGGCGGCGAAGGGCAGGGACGACCCGGTCGCCGACTGGAAGGACCAGGAGCGGGCGCGACTCGCCGACAAGCTCTACCCCAACTACCAGCAGGTCCACATCGAGCCGCTCACGCTGAAGGACGGCTGGGTCTGCGCCGACTGGCAGTGGCGGTACACCGCGCCGAGCGGACCGCTGCACGTCTCCAACATCGGCTGCAAGGTCCCCAGCGGCAAGGGGCACGCCATCTACTGGCAGACCCCGGACGGCCTCTGGGACGACCCCGCCGCCACCAACAAGTTCACCATCATCAAGCTGTCGTTCGCCGTGAAGCCGTGAAGCCCTGAGGCCCTGAAAGCCCTACAGCGGGATGTTGCCGTGCTTCTTCGGCGGCAGGGTCTCCCGCTTGGTGCGCAGCAGCCGCAGTGCCCGCACGATCTCCACCCGGGTGGCCGACGGCGCGATGACCCCGTCGATGTAGCCGCGCTCGGCCGCCACGTACGGGTTGGCCAGGGTGTCCTCGTACTCGCGGATCAGCTCGGCCCGCATGCCGGCCGGGTCCTTCGCGTCGCGCAGCTCCTGCCGGTACAGGATGTTGACGGCACCCTGCGCACCCATGACGGCGATCTGCGCCGTCGGCCAGGCGAAGTTCAGGTCGGCGCCGAGGTGCTTGGAGCCCATGACGTCGTACGCGCCGCCGTACGCCTTGCGGGTGATGACGGTGACCTTCGGGACGGTGGCCTCGGCGTAGGCGTAGATGAGCTTCGCGCCGCGCCGGATGATGCCGTCCCACTCCTGGCTGGCGCCGGGCAGGAAGCCGGGCACGTCGACGAACGTGAGGATCGGGATGTTGAACGCGTCGCAGGTGCGCACGAAGCGCGCCGCCTTCTCCGACGCGTCGATGTCCAGGCAGCCGGCGAAGTGCATCGGCTGGTTGGCCACGACGCCGACCGGGTGGCCCTCGACCCGGCCGAAGCCGATCAGGATGTTCTGCGCGAACAGCGGCTGCACCTCGAGGAAGTCCTCGACGACCGACTCGATGACGGTGTGCATGTCGTACGGCTGGTTCGCCGAGTCCGGGATGACGGTGTCCAGCGCCAGGTCCTCGTCGGTCGCCTCCAGCACCGCCGGGAGCGGCACGACCGGCACGTCGTCCATGTTGTTGGACGGCAGGTAGGACAGCAGCGCCTTCACGTATTCGATCGCGTCGTCCTCGTCGGTGGCGAGGTAGTGCGCGTTGCCCGACTTGGTGTTGTGCGTGCGCGCCCCGCCCAGCTCCTCGAACTCGACGTCCTCGCCGGTCACCGTCTTGATCACGTCGGGGCCGGTGATGAACATGTGCGAGGTCTGGTCGACCATCACGGTGAAGTCGGTGACCGCGGGGGAGTAGACCGCCCCGCCCGCGCACGGGCCCATGATCAGCGAGATCTGCGGGATCACGCCGGACGCCCGGACGTTGCGGAAGAAGATCTCGCCGTACAGGCCGAGCGAGACGACGCCCTCCTGGATGCGCGCGCCGCCGGAGTCGTTGATCCCGACCACCGGACAGCCGATCTTCATCGCCAGGTCCATGACCTTCACGATCTTCTCGCCGAACACCTCGCCGAGGCTGCCGCCGAAGATCGTGAAGTCCTGCGCGAAGACGCAGACCTGGCGGCCGTCGACGGTGCCGTACCCGGTGACGACGCCGTCGCCGTACGGCCGGGACCGCTCCATGCCGAAGTTCGTCGACCGGTGCCGGGCGAGCTCGTCGAGCTCGACGAACGAGCCGGGGTCCAGCAGCAGCTCGATCCGCTCCCGGGCGGTCTTCTTGCCCCTGGCGTGCTGTTTCTCCACGGCCCGGGCCGAACCCGCGTGCACGGCCTCGTCGGTGCGCCGGCCCAGATCGGCGAGCTTCCCCGCGGTCGTGTGGATGTCAGCGTCGACACCAGCCTGCTCAATGGTCACGTTCGGCATCGTAATCGCGCGGGGATACGGTCGACCTGTGAACATTTACACCGACCTGGAGCGGCCCCCGCTGCGTGCGGCCGCGCTCCGGCGTGCGCTGGTCGTCCCCGGTGGTTTCTGGACGGACCTGCGCGTGGTCGAGGAGACCGGCTCGACCAACGCCGACGCCGCCGAGGCCGCCCGGGCCGGTGCCGCGGAGGGCCTCGTCATCGTCGCCGAGCGGCAGACCGCCGGGCGTGGCCGGCTGGGCCGGCAGTGGCAGTCGCCGCCGCGGGCCGGGCTGGCGCTGAGCATCCTGTTGCGCCCCTCGGTGCCGATGCCCCGCTGGGGCTGGCTGCCGCTGCTGACGGGGGTGGCGCTCGCCGAGGCGGTGCGCCGGGTGGCCCGGCTCGACGCCTACCTGAAGTGGCCGAACGACCTGCTGCTCCAGGGCGACCGCAAGACCGCCGGCATCCTGGCCGAGGGGGTCGGTGACGGCGCCGTCGTGGTCGGCATCGGGCTCAACACCACGCTGCGCGAGCACGAGCTGCCCCGCCCCGACGCGACGTCCCTCGCGCTCGCCGGGGCCGCCAGTGCCGACCGCGATCCTCTGCTGCGCGCCCTGCTGCGGTCGTTCCAGGAGGTGTACGGGCAGTGGCAGGCCGGCGACGACTCGGGCGTGCGGGAGGCGTACCTCTTCCACTGCGGCACGATCGGCCGGCGGGTCCGGGTCGAGCTGCCCGGCGGGCAGGCGCTGACCGGCGTCGCCTCCGGCGTCGACACCGACGGCCGGCTGCAGGTCACGGACCCTGAGGGCGCCGTGCACACGGTCGCGGCCGGCGACGTGGTGCACGTCCGCGCCGAGACGACCGGATAGGCCAATGTCGGGCCCGCGCCTGTTGGGTCTAGCCTCACCTCGACATTCACGAACGAGGAGGTTGGCGTGGGGTTCCCGGAAAGCGTCCTGACCAAGGACGAGCAGGTGGTGCTGCACCTGCACCCCCACTGGAAGGCGCTGTTCCTGCCGGCGCTGTGGTTCGTCCTCACCGCCGCCGTGGTCGTGGTCATCTCCCTGTTCACGGGCGTGGGCACGATCGGCACGCTGATCGCGGCCGGCGTCGGCCTGGTGATCGTGCTGGTGGTCACCGTGTGGCCGTGGATCAAGTGGAAGACCACGCACTACGTCTTCACCAACGAGCGGGTGATCATGCGCAGCGGCGTGTTCTCACGCAGTGGCCGGGACATCCCGCTGGGCCGGGTCAACGACGTGTCGTTCGAGCACTCGCTCTTCGAGCGGATGCTCGGCTGCGGCACGCTCACCATCGAGTCGGCCGGCGAGCGGGGCCAGGTCCAGCTGTCCGACATCCCGCAGGTGGAGAAGACCCAGAGCATGCTCTACGAGCTGGTCGACGCTGACCGGCAGAAGCACACCTTCGGCGACGACGACCGTCAGGCGCTCGTCGACGAGATCAAGAACGACGCGGTGTCCTGATCCTGACCTAGCGGTGGCCGGCGGGGGACTCGAGCTCGTCGAGGGTCAGCTCGCCGGCCGGGTCGTCGTCGTGGGAGTGCCGCGGCACGGGGGCGACGGCGACCTCGGTCAGCGCCACCTCCAGGGCCTCGACCTCCGCCTCCAGCTCGGCGTCCGCGATGGCCTGCGGGTCGGAGCCGGTCGCCGGGGCCGTGAACACGAACGTGCGGTAGGCCCAGAAGCGGAAGACCATCGCGATGCCGATGCCCAGGGCGCTGGCGATGTTGAACGCCAGCCGGTCGCCGCTGTTGGTCTCGCTGAAGCCCAGCCCGTATTTCGCCACGGCGAGCACGGAGGCCTGGATCAGCAGGCCGACGCCGTTGAGCGCGAAGAACAGCGTGTATTCGCGCCGCATGCTCTTGCGGTCGCTCTGACCATAGGTCCACTGCCGGTTGAGGAAGTAGGACGCGGTCGTCGCGACGACGGCCGCGGCGATCTTCGCCTTGAGCGGGCCGATCGACAGCAGCAGGTTGAGCACCGCGAAGTCGATGATCGTGTTGATCCCGCCGACCGCCAGGAACTTGAACAGTTCGGTGGCGAGCGAGCGGTGCCGCTCGGGGACGAACCGGTCGCGGAGGTAGCTGGCTAGGCGCACCGTGCAACCTTACGGTAGGTCGCCAAGCAGCGCCCCGGATACATCGCGGGATGCGGGCCAGCTCACCCGCATCTTGACCACTGCGCAACCAGGTCGTTACCTGCCGCTTCGTTTGAACGAGCCTAGTCCGGCTCGGCGGCCTTGCGGAACACGATGTTGCGGTAGGACCAGAACCGGAACAGGGTTCCGAACGCCATGCCGACCACGTTGGCCGCGATGTTGTCGGCGAGCTTGCCCTGGAAGAACGGCCACACCGAGCCCAGGCCGTAGTGGCTGGCCCACAGGCAGGCCAGGCCGATGATCAGGCCGACCAGGTTGAACAGGAAGTAGAGGCTGTACTCGCGGCGCAGGTTGGTGCGCTCGCGGTCCCGCCAGGTCCAGAACCGGTTGCCGATGAACGCGACCGTCGCGGCGACCACCGTGGAGATCGTCTTCGCGATGAGCGTCGGCGTGCCGGTGAAGAGCAGCACGTTGAAGATGGCCACGTCGACGACGAACGCGACGATCCCGACCGTGCCGAACTTGCCCAGCTCGCGGACCAGGTGCTCGAAGCGCGCGACCAGCCCGCGCAGGCCACCTGGGCCGGGCACGGTCGACACCGACTGCAGTTCCGTCACGTCGCAGAGGGTACGGCACCGGTGGCCTCAGCGGGCACAACTGCCGCAGACCACATGCTTTGCGCGTTGATGCTCGGTTGACGAAAAGTTCACGCGCGTTTCTGCGAACGGCCGCGAGATTCTCCGGCCCTTTGTGCAAGGTTTCACAAGCTCTCGCGCTGCCCGGCCCGGCCTGCCGGTTTAGGCTGAGAGAAATCAGTTCACCGTCGCCACGGCCGCTCGCACCATCGCGCGCCGTGCTTTGCCATATGTACGACCAGGTCAACGCCGACCACTGAGGAGATCCCCAACATGTCCGCACCGGTCACCGTCCCCGGTCTCGATCAGGCCCCCACCGAACATTCCAAGCTGCTCGCGTGGGTCCGCGAGGTCGCCGAGCTCACCGGCCCCGAGCGCGTCGTGTGGTGCGACGGCTCCGAGGGTGAGTGGCGCCGCATCACCGACGAGCTGGTCGACAAGCAGGTGCTGGTGCGGCTGCGGCAGAAGCCCAACTCGTTCTGGGCCCGCACCGACCCCTCCGACGTCGCCCGCGTCGAGGAGCGCACGTTCATCTGCTCCGCCGACGAGGCCGACGCGGGCCCGACCAACAACTGGATGGCGCCCGCGGAGATGAAGCGGGTGATGACCGAGCTGTACGACGGCTCGATGCGCGGCCGCACGATGTACGTGGTGCCGTTCTGCATGGGCCCGCTGACCGCCGAGCAGCCGATGTTCGGCGTCGAGCTGACCGACTCGCCGTACGTGGTCGCCTCCATGCGGATCATGACCCGGATGGGCGCGGACGTGCTCGACCGGATGGGCGACGACGCGCCGTTCGTGCCCTGCCTGCACTCCGTCGGCGCGCCCCTCGCCCCCGGCCAGGACGACGTCGCGTGGCCCTGCAGCGACACCAAGTACATCTCCCACTTCCCCGACACCAGGGAGATCTGGAGCTACGGGTCCGGCTACGGCGGCAACTCGCTGCTGGGCAAGAAGTGCTTCTCGCTGCGCATCGCCAGCGTCATGGGCCGCGACGAGGGCTGGCTCGCCGAGCACATGCTCATCCTGAAGCTGACCGGCCCGACCGGCCAGGTGAAGTACGTCGCCGCCGCGTTCCCGAGCGCCTGCGGCAAGACCAACCTCGCGATGCTGGAGCCGACCATCCCCGGCTGGAAGGTCGAGACCCTCGGCGACGACATCGCCTGGATGCGCTTCGGCGAGGACGGCCGCCTCTACGCGGTCAACCCCGAGTTCGGGCTGTTCGGCGTCGCGCCCGGCACCGACTGGAAGACGAACCCCAACGCGATGCGGACCCTCGCGAAGGGCAACTCGGTCTTCACCAACGTCGCGATGACCGACGACGGCGACATCTGGTGGGAAGGCATGGGCGAGCCGCCGGCGCACCTCACCGACTGGAAGGGCCGCGACTGGACCCCCGGCTCCGACGAGCCGTCGTCGCACCCGAACTCGCGCTTCTGCACGCCGATCGAGCAGTGCCCGATCCTCGCCGACGAATACGCCGACCCGCGCGGCGTCCCGATCGACGCGATCCTCTTCGGCGGCCGCCGCAAGACCACGATCCCGCTGGTGACCGAGGCCCGCGACTGGGTGCACGGCGTCTACCTCGGCGCCACCCTGTCCAGCGAGACCACCGCCGCGGCCGCCGGCAAGGTCGGCGTCGTGCGCCGCGACCCGATGGCCATGCTGCCCTTCATCGGCTACAACGCCGGCGACTACTTCGCCCACTGGCTCGAGATGGCCAAGGGCGCTCCGAACGGCGCCGCTCAGCTGCCGCAGATCTTCTACGTCAACTGGTTCCGCCGCGGCGACGACGGCCGCTTCCTGTGGCCCGGCTTCGGCGAGAACGCCCGCGTGCTCAAGTGGGTCGTCGAGCGCATCGAAGGCACCGCCGCCGCCGTGGAGACCCCGATCGGCCGGGTGCCCGCGCCCGGCGCGCTCGACGTCACCGGCCTCGACCTGACGGCCGAGGACCTGGCGCTCGCTCTGCGTGTCGACGCCGACGAATGGCGGCAGGAGATCCCCCAGGTGGTCGAGTGGTTCGAGCGGTTCGGCGACAAACTGCCCAGCGTGCTCTGGGCCGAGCTCGACGCGCTGAAGGCCCGCCTCGGCAGCGCATAACCCCTGGTCGGCGGCCGGTCAGTCGGGAGATCGGCCGCCCTCCCACCCGCCGTTCAGCACTGTCCGGTGCACGGCTGACGGTGTCGCTTTGCCCGGTAGGTCGCTACTCTTCTCGACCGTGGGCCTGCGTGACGTGGTGTATTCGTTGTACGAGAAGCGTCTCGCCCGACGGCTGCACGGCAAACCTCAGCCGCGACACGTCGGGGTCATCGTCGACGGCAACCGGCGCTGGGCGCGCGAGATGGGCTACGTCGATCCCAACGACGGCCACCGCGTCGGCGCCGAGCGGATCAAGGAGCTCCTCCGCTGGTGCGACGGCGCCACGGTGTCGCACGTCACGCTGTGGCTGCTGTCCACCGACAACCTCTCCCGCCCGTCCGCCGAGCTCGACCCGCTGCTGCAGATCATCGAGAACCTGGCGGCCGAGCTCGCCGACGAGGGCAACCCCTGGCAGCTGCGCATGGTCGGCGCCCTGGACCTCCTGCCGACCGCCAGCGCCCAGTCCCTGAAGGCCGCCGAGGAGCGCACCGTCAACCGCGCCGGCGGCGCCAAGGTCAGCCTCGCCGTCGGCTACGGCGGCCGCCGCGAGATCGCCGACGCCGTGCGCTCCCTGCTCCACGAGCACGCCAAGGCCGGCACGTCGATCGAGGAGCTCGCCGAGATCCTCGACGTCGACCACATCTCCGACCACCTGTACACCCGCGGCCTCCCCGACCCCGACCTGGTGATCCGGACCAGCGGCGAGCAGCGTCTCTCCGGCTTCCTGCTCTGGCAGAGCGCCCACTCGGAGTTCTACTTCTGCGACGTGCACTGGCCCAGCTTCCGCCGCGTCGACTTCCTCCGCGCGCTGCGCTCCTACGCCAACCGCCAGCGCCGCTACGGCGTGTGAACGAGCTGGCGCTCGTTCACACGCCTTCGCACTGTCACTAGCTGCCCCACGCTTCGCGCGGGTCCCGCCGGGGGGATTCTCACCCCCGGAGCCCCCCAATGCGCCGCTGCGCGGCGCACTGCCAGCGCGCAGGGGCGCGCGGCAGCTTCCCGCGCAGCCGCGCACCATCCCCGTGGCCGGCCGCCGCGGTGCCTCCCTTTTCCGTGATCCGGAAGACTTTGTGCTGTCAGGGCGACATGAAGTCTTCCGGATCATGGCAACTCCCGGCCGGATGGGTGTATTCGCTGCGTGGTGGGCTCTTCGCGGAGCGTGTAAGAGGACGGGCGTACCTCACAAGGCGGGCAATCGGCGACTCGATCTAGTGGATTTTGCTTGCAGCGGTTAGCGTCTGTGCTGTGGCTAGGGGTTTTCCCGGCCATCCGAGGCCCGGACCGAGCGATCCACTGTGAAGCCACGGGGCCAAGCACCCGACCCCGTGCGGGCGTCGGAGGACGCGAGTGCGGGCGGCGAGGTGCCCGTCCCCGGAGATCCCGTGACCGTTCGCCGCAGTCCCTCTGATTCCACTCCTGCTCCACGCGGCAGGGCCGTCAAGGCCCAGCCGGCGGAAGCGAGCCAGGACGACGTCAAGCCGGTCCGTCGCACCAGGAAGAAGGCAGAAGAGAAGGCCCCGGAGAAACGCACGTTCGTGCTCGACACCTCGGTCCTGCTGGCCGACCCGGGCGCGTTCCTGCGCTTCGGGGAGCACGACGTGGTCCTGCCCCTGGTCGTCATCTCCGAATTGGAGGGCAAGCGGCACCATCCCGAGCTGGGCTACTTCGCGCGGCGCTCGCTGCGGTTCCTGGACGACCTGCGGGCCAAGCACGGCCGGCTGGACGTGCCGCTGCCGCTGACCGACACCGGCGGCACCCTGCGGGTCGAGCTCAACCACGCCAACCAGAACGTCCTGCCGGCCGGGTTCCGGGCCGACACGGACGACGCCCGGATTCTCGCCGTCGCGCTGGCTCTCGCCGCCGAGGGCAAGGACGTCCTGCTGGTCACCAAGGACATGCCGCTGCGGGTCAAGGCCGGCTCGGTGGGTCTGGCCGCGGACGAGTACCAACCGGGACCGGCGACCAACCAGAGCTACACGGGCATGGTCGAGCTCGGCATCGCCGAGGACGAGGTCAAGCGGCTCTACGCGGGCGAGGCGATCGACCTCGACGGCGCCGGGGACCTGCCGGTGCACACGGGCCTGGTCCTGACCTCGCAGAACGGGTCGGCGCTCGGCCGGGTCAGCGCCGACAAGTCGGTGCGGATCGTCCGGGGCGACCGGGAGGTGTTCGGCGTGCGGGGCCGCTCCGCGGAGCAGCGCATCGCGCTGGACCTGCTACTGGACGAGTCGATCGGCATCGTGTCGATGGGCGGGCGGGCCGGCACCGGCAAGTCCGCGCTGGCCCTCTGCGCGGGCCTGGAGCAGGTCATGGAGCGGCGCAAGCACAAGAAGGTCATCGTCTTCCGCCCCCTGTACGCCGTCGGCGGTCAGGAGCTGGGTTACCTGCCCGGCGACGCCGCGGAGAAGATGTCGCCGTGGGCGCAGGCCGTCTTCGACACGCTCGGGTCGCTCGTGCACGACAACGTGATGGAAGAGGTGGCGGCCCGGGGGATGCTCGAGGTCCTGCCGCTGACCCACATCCGGGGGCGGAGCCTGCACGACGCGTTCGTGATCGTGGACGAGGCCCAGTCGCTGGAGCGGGGCGTCCTGCTCACCGTGCTCTCCAGGATCGGCACCAACTCGCGGGTCGTCCTGACGCACGACGTCGCACAGCGTGACAACCTGCGGGTCGGCAGGCACGACGGCATCGCCGCGGTGATCGAGGCGCTGAAGGGGCATCCGATCTTCGCGCACGTGACCTTGACCCGTTCCGAGCGGTCGCCGATCGCCGAGGTGGTGACGGACCTTTTGGAGGACCTCCCGTTCGAGCGGTAACTTGAGCGAAAGAGTCCCAATTGTCACGTGATTAGGATCACAGAAGGTACTGTTCGGGTTCTCACCCTCGAATGCACTAGGCGATGGTGGGGAACGAGCGCGTGACGCCAGGTTGCTCTGGAGCTTCCCGGCATCAGGCGCTCACGGTGCGTCATCGGCTCGGACGGCGGGTCTGCTCATGGGAGTGGATCGCCGTCCGGGCCGTGCGCCGGTTCCTGTCCCCGACGAATGGACACCTTCGTGATCCGGCTGTGGCACCGGGTCGGCACGCTCCGAGCCCTGGGCATTCTCGTGCTGGTAGCGGGACTGCTCACCGGTGGGTTCGTGATCGCCGGCCGACAGACCCAGCACGAAACGGCGCAGCCGGTCAAGGCCGCCGACGCAGCGTCCCTGCCGAGGGCGACGGGCGGCCCGTCGGCCACCCAGAGTGCCGAGCAGGAAGCGCAGAGCAAGGCGCAGGACGCCGCCTCTGCGGCCGCTGCGCAGGCCAAGGCCGCCGAGGACGCCGCGCGCAAGAAGAAGGAAGAAGAGGCGAGCCGGTCCAACACCCGCTCCGCCGGCCCGCCGTCCTACCCCGCCCCGGCCTCGTGCGGCGTCTACAGCGGCCACCGCAGGACCGGCTGCGACCTCGTGGTCGCCGCGGGCTTCGGCCTCGACCAGATGCCGTGCCTGGACAAGCTCTGGACCAGGGAGAGCGGCTGGAACCCGCACGCGGAGAACAAGGGCAGCGGAGCCTATGGCATCCCGCAGGCCCGGCCCCGCACGAAGATGGCCTCGGCCGGCGGCGACTACCTGGACAACGCCGGAACCCAGATCAAGTGGGGGCTCGGCTACATCAAGGACCGCTACAAGACGCCGTGCGGCGCATGGGGTCACAGCCAGAGCACGGGGTGGTACTAGGCCATGGACGTCCTGACGCTGCTGTGGCAGCGGGTCGGCAAGATCCGTGTCCTGGCCACGCTCGCGCTGGTCGCGGCCCTCGCGGCGGGTGTCGTGATCGCCAACTGGGACAGCGGTAAGAAGGCCGAGCCGGTCAGTACCGCCGCCGACGCCACGCTCCCGCGAGCCTCCTCCTCGGAAGGGGGAAGCCCGTCCTCGTCGCCGGCGTCGCAGGAGGCGCAGAGCAAGGCGCAGGACGCCGCCTCGGCCGCCGCCGCGCAGGCCAAGGCCGCCGAGGACGCCGCGCGCAAGAAGAAGGAGGAGGAGGCGAGCCGGTCCGTCACCCGGACCCTCGGGCCGCCGTCCTATCCGATCCCCGCCGTGTGCGACGTGTACAAGGGCAAGAGCGACAACAAGTGGCGCGGCTGCGGCCTCGTCTTCCAGGCCGGCTTCGGCTTCGACCAGATGTCTCCGTGCCTGGAGAAACTCTGGGACAAGGAGAGCCACTGGACGACGAAGGCGGAGAACAAGAGCTCCGGGGCCTACGGCATCGCCCAGGCGCTCCCGCCGTCGAAGATGAGCTCGGTCGGCAGCGACTGGTCGTGGAACCCGGAGACCCAGATCAAGTGGGGCCTGGGCTACATCAAGGGCCGCTACAAGACGCCGTGCGCCGCCTGGTCCCACAGTCAGTCCTCCGGCTGGTATTAGCGGGGGAAACCTGTTACCACAGTGGCGTGACCCTCGACGCGACTGGTCAGTCCGACCCCAACCGCTTCGGCACCGAGGCGTTCTACGCCTCGGTCGGCCGGGCCTTCGTCGCCATGTGCGCGTTCGTCCCGGTCCTGTTCGCGATCGAGTTCCTCGACCGGCTCACCGGTGAGCGGCTCGACCAGGACGGCGGCATCCGGCCGCACCACATCGACGGGCTCGACGGCATCCTCTTCTCGCCGTTCCTGCACGCGGGCTTCGGCCACGTCCTGGCCAACAGCATCCCGCTGATCCTGCTCGGCACGTTCGTGCTCGCCGCCGGCACCACCCGCTTCCTGCTCACCACCGCCTTCATCGCGCTCGTCGCCGGCGTCGGGGTGTGGTTCATCGGCGATCCGGACACCGTGGTCGTCGGCGCCAGCGGCGTCATCTTCGGCTATCTCGGCGTGATCCTGATGCGTGGCGTGGTGGAGCACAGCTGGTGGCACATCGCCGTCGGTGTCCTCATCGGGCTGCTGTACGGCTGGCAGCTCTTCGGCGTGCTGCCGGGCGAGGAAGGGGTCTCCTGGCAGGGCCACCTCTGCGGGTTCATCGCGGGCCTGGTCGCGGCGATCCTGTTCCGCCGCCGCCGCCCGCGCCGGTCCGACGACCCCCTGGCCATCGGCACCGACGCCACGTAGCGCGCGAAGACGACCCGGCACCGTCGCCGCGCGCGAAGGCGATCCTCTGGCCATCGGCACCGATGCCGCATAGCGTGCCCTTATGCGGGAAGTGGACCTGGCCATCGTCGGCGCGGGACCGGCCGGCCTCTTCGGTGCGTACTACGCGGGCTTCCGGGGGCTCAGCACCGCGGTGATCGACGCGCTGCCGGAGCCCGGCGGCCAGGTCACGGCGATGTACCCGGAGAAGATGATTTTCGATGTCGCGGGGTTCCCCGGCATCCGCGGCAGGGACCTGGTCGCCAACCTGGTCGAGCAGGCCGACCAGTTCCGTCCCCAGTACCTGCTCGGCATGCGGGCCGAGACCCTCGCCTACGACGACGGGCGGCCCGTGCTGACCCTGTCCGACGGCACCGTCCTGCACTGCGGGGCCGTGCTCATCACCGGCGGGCTGGGCAGCTTCACCGCCCGCCCGCTGCCCGCCGCGGAGGGCTTCGCCGGGACCGGCCTGGTCTTCTTCGTGCCGCACCTGGCCGACCTCGCCGGCCACGACGTGGTCATCGTCGGCGGCGGCGACTCCGCCTTCGACTGGGCCCTCGCCCTGCAGCCCCTGGCGCGGTCGGTGACGCTCGTGCACCGCCGGGAGAGGTTCCGCGCGCACGCCTCCACCGTCGCCCGCGCGCAGGCGCTGCCGATCGAGATCATCGTCAACGCCGAGGTCACCCGGATCCGCGCCGGTGCCGAGGGCGGTGGGCGGTGCACCGGCGTCGACGTCACCGTCCGCGGCGCCGGGCCGCGCACCCTGCCGGCGGACTCGGTCGTGGCCGCGCTCGGCTTCACCGCCGACCTCGGCCCCCTCGCGGACTGGGGCCTCGACCTGGACAGGCGCCACATCAAGGTCGACTCGACCACCGCGACCAACCTGCCGCGGGTGTTCGCCGCCGGCGACATCAGCGAGTATCCGGGCAAGGTCCGGCTCATCGCGGTCGGCTTCGGCGAGGCGGCCACCGCCGTCAACAACGCCGCCGTGATCATCGACCCGGCCGCCCATCTCTTCCCGGGACACTCCTCCGACAACGGGTGAGCAACTCCTCAATTACCTCGGCGCACCGCCGATCTGAGATGCGTGGTGGGCGTCCGTCTCCAGGTGTTCGGGGTGGTGCTGCTCGGCCTGCTGGTCTCCGGCGGGGCGGGGCTGCTGATGCACCGCGTCGAGCTGGTCAACGCCGGCCAGACCCTGGACCGGCGGGTCGCCGCGGCGCAGGAGTCGGTGGCCTCGACCGCCCAGCGGTACGTCGACGCGGTGCAGCTGACGGCCGGCGGACTCGAGGCGGTGCCGGCGGTCGACGCGCGGTCGTTCGCCACCGCCACCGCCCCGCTCGGCCAGCTGTGGCTGCCCGGGGCCACCTCGGTCGGCTTCGTCGTCGCCGTGCAGGACCAGGCCGGCATGGTGGTCAGCGGCCTCGCGCTCACCGCCGTCACCGCCATGCTGGTCCACACCCTCGCGACGTCGCGCCGCCGGGCCGAGGAGCGGGTCACCCAGGCCACCGCCGACCTGCGGCACCAGGCGACCCTGCTGTCCGCGGTGATGAGCACGATCGGCGACGGCGTCGTGGTCCTCGACGCCGGCGGCGCCGCGGTGTGGCTCAACCCGAGAGCCCGCGAGCTGCTCGGCGACGACATCGAGCGGCACCCGACGGCCGAATGGGCCCGGCTGCTCGACGCCTACGAGGCCGACGGCACCACCCCGTACGAGTTCCGCGACCTCGTGCGGCGGCACCTGGAGTCACAGGTGGAGGCGATCGTGCGCGGCCGCCGGCTCGACATCCGGATCCGGGCGCTGGTCCGCCACGGTGGCGCCGAAGGCCACGAAGGCCCCGAAGGCCCCGAAGGCCCCGAGAGCCCCGAGGGCCCCGAGGGCCCCGAGGGCGCGGACGGCGCGGTCGCCGTGCTGCGCGACATCACCGAGCGCAGGACGGCGGAGCTGGCGGTCGAGCAGGTCAACGCCGAGCTCGAGGTGCGCGTCGCCGAGCGCACCGCCGACCTGCGCGAGGCCAACGCCGAGCTGGAGTCCTTCTCGTACAGCGTCTCCCACGACCTCAGGGCACCGTTGCGGGCGGTCGACGGCTTCGCGAAGATGCTCGCCCTCGACCACGGCGACGCGCTCGACGATCAGGGCCGCCGGTACCTCGCCCGGATCCGCGCCGGCGCCCAGCACATGGGTGAGCTGATCGACGGGCTCCTTGCCTTCTCCAGGCTGCAGCGGCAGGAGATGGCGAGCCTGCGGGTGCACGTGGACCAGCTCGTCGCCGACGTCTGGGAGGAGCTCGGCGTGGAGCGCGGCACCCGCGACCTCGTCCTCACCGTCGGGGACCTGCCCGACGCGGAGGGCGACCCGCGCCTCATCCGGCACGTGGTGGCCAACCTGGTCGGCAACGCCGTGAAGTACACCCGCGACGTCTCCCCGGCGACGATCGAGATCGGGCACCGGGTCACCGCCGGCGGCGACGCCACGTACTACGTCAAGGACAACGGCGCCGGCTTCGACATGCGGTACGCCGACAAGCTCTTCAAGGTCTTCCAGCGCCTGCACCGGGCGGAGGACTACGAGGGCACCGGCATCGGGCTCGCCCTGACCCACCGCATCGTGCTGCGGCACGGCGGCCAGATCTGGGCCGACGCGGCCCCCGGCGAGGGCGCCACGTTCTACTTCACCCTTCCGGCATACGCACGATCGCTGTTGGAGGTGGGCGGGTGAAACCGCTGTCGAACAGGGTCCTGCTCGTCGAGGACAACCCCGACGACCTGGAGCTCGCCCGGCTCGCGTTCGAGCGGGGGAGCTTCGCCCGCAACATCGACGTCGCCCGCGACGGCGCCGAGGCGCTGGACCACCTGTTCGGGCCGGGCGCCGCCGACCCGCCGCAGGTCGTGCTGCTGGACATCAAGCTCCCGCTGGTCGACGGCATCGACGTGCTGCGCCGGGTCAAGGCCGACGCGCGGACCCGGCACATCCCGGTCGTCATGCTCACCTCGTCGGCGCAGGACCGCGACCTGCACGCCTGCTACGAGCTCGGGGCCAACAGCTACATCGTCAAACCCGTCGACATGGAGCAGTTCATGGCCGCCGTCAACAGCATCGGCCTGTACTGGCTGGGCCTCAACCTGACCGACTCGCACTCATGAGGATCCTGCTCCTCGAGGACAACCCCGACGACGCCGAGATGCTCGCGTTCGAGCTGCGGCGCGCCGGGTTCGCGCCCGTGTGGCAGCGGGTCGAGTCCGGCGAGGAGTTCCAGGCCGCGCTGGAGCACCCCGAGGGCCCGCCCGAGGTGATCCTCGCCGACTACTCGCTGCCGCGGTTCACCGCCCTCGAAGCGCTGCACATGTTGCGTACCGGCGGCTACGACATCCCCACGATCGTGGTCAGCGGCGCGATGAGCGAGGAGTCGTGCGTCGACGCGCTGCGCCACGGTGCCGTGGACTACCTGCTCAAGGACCGGCTCAGCAGGCTCGCCTCGGCCGTGCAGCACGCCCTGTCGCAGCAGCGGCTCGCCGCCGACCAGCGCCGCGCGCAGGAGACGTTCCGTGCCGCCTTCGACCACGCCCCGGTCGGCATGGCCGTCACCGACCTCGCCGGCCACGTGCTGGAGGTCAACCAGGAGCTGGCCCGCATGACCGGCCTGCAGCCGTCGCAGCTGCTGCTGGACATGGTCGTCGAGGAGGACCGGGCGATCGTCGCGGACAAGATGCAGCGCCTCGTCGCCGGTGAGGCGGAGAAGGTGAGCAAGGAGCTGCGGTTGTGCCGCTCCGACGGCGCGCCGCTGTGGGGGCAGTACTCGGCGTCACTGATCAGCGCGGGCGTCAGCAGGCATCCGGGGGCGCACCACGTCGTGCACCAGATCGCCGACGTCACCGACCGCCGCCGCGCCGAGGAGGCCCTGCAGCGGCAGGCGGCGCGGCTCGCCCGCACCAACAGCGACCTGCAGGAGCTCGACCGGCTCAAGAGCGAGTTCGTCGCCACGGTCTCCCACGAGCTGCGTACGCCGCTGACCAGCATCCGCGGGTACACGGAGATCCTCGCCGACGCGCACGCCAGCACCCTCGGCGCGACCGAACGCAAGATCGTCGGCATCATCGACCGCAACGGCCGCCGTCTGCTCGACCTGATCGAGGACCTGCTGACGTTCTCCCGGATCGAGTCCGGCACGCTCACGCTCAGCGTCGGCCCGGTGAAGGTGAAGCACGTCATCGACGCCGCCTTCGAGGCGATCCGCCCGTCGGTGGAGACCGCCGGCCTCAGCGTCGTCCTGGACATCGACGAGCACATCCCGGTCGTGCAGGGCGACGGCGACCAGCTCGAACGCGTCGTGCTCAACCTGCTGACCAACGCCGTCAAGTTCTCCGACCCGGGCGGCTCGGTCACCGTCACCGGCCGGGAACGCGACGGCGAGGTCGTCGTCTGGATCCGCGACACCGGCGTCGGCATCCCGGAGCACGAGCAGGGCATGCTGTTCACCCGCTTCTTCCGCACCGCCGACGCGCAGCAGCGGGCGATCAAGGGCAGCGGGCTGGGGCTGGCGATCAGCAAGGCGATCGTGGAGGCGCACGGCGGCTGGATCGCCCTGGAGTCGATCGAGGGCAGCGGCACGACCGTCGGATTCGGCGTCCCGACCCCCTGACCTTCATCCCGCGAGCAGGGCGGCGGCGTCAGATGCCGACGAACCTCGCCTGGGCCAGCATCTGGTGCCCGAAGAACTCGTCGCGGTGCTGGACGACGTTGTTGAGCTGCCCGAACAGCTCGAAGCTCACCAGCCCGAACAGCGTCACCCAGGCCGACAGCGCCCGGGCGGTGACGGCGTCGGGCACGTCCGGCGCGATCACCGAGCCGGCCCGCCGCACGTCCTCGGCGACCTCGTCCGGCAGTTCGGCCGCCGGCGGTCCTGTGCGCGTCTGGACCCTTCCGGTCACCGCGGCGTCCTGGATGATCGTGCCCAGGACGGTGACCGCCCTGGTCGCGGCGGCGATCGTGTCCGGCGGCGCCTGGTAGCCGGGGACCGGGCTGCCGTAGATCAGCGCGTACTCGTGCGGGCGCTCCAGCGCCCAGCCCCGCACCGCGTCGCAGACGGCCATCCACCGGCCGGTGAGGTCGTCGCGCTCCACGGCGCGCTCCCGGTCCTCCACCGTCTGGCCGAGCGAGTTGTACGCGTCGAGGATCAGCGCCGTCAGCAGGTCGTCGCGACTGGCGAAGTACCGGTAGATCGCCGACGACACGACGCCGAGGTCGCGGGCCACCGCGCGCAGGGACAGGTTGGCCCCGTCGGTGGCCAGGTGCCGCCGGGCGATCACCTTGATCTCGTCGGTCATCTCCGCACGGACGCGTGCCCTGATGCTGGTCGCCTTCATGCAGTACATAGTCGCATGCTCGCTGACGAGAGCACTGCTCTTGATTTGGCGTGCGACGCATGCTCTACTGAGAGAGCACTGATCTCGTATACACGGTTAGGGGAGGCAGTCATGCAGGTCATCGTCGGTGCGGGCGCCGTCGGCTCGATCGTCGCCGAGCGGCTCGCGGTGTTCGGAGAACACGTCAGGATCGTCAGCCGCTCCGGCGCCGGGCCCGTTCACCCGCTCATCGAGCGCGTCGCCGCCGACGCCGCCGACGGGGTCGCCCTGCGCTCCGTCACCGCCGGCGCGAGCGTCATCTACAACTGCGTCAACCCGCAGTACCACGCCTGGCCGGCCGACTGGCCGCCGATCAACGACGCGCTGATCCGCGCCGCCGCCGCCGGCGACGCCGTCCTCGCGATCACCGGCAACCTGTACGGCTACGGCCGCGTCGACCGGCCGATGACCGAGGACACGCCCCTGGCGGCCACCGGGCACAAGGGCCGCGTCCGGGTCAGGATGTGGCAGGACGCCCTGGCCGCCGGGATCCGCACGTTCGAGGCCCGCGCGTCGGACTACATCAGCCCGACCTTGTCGATCATCGAGATGGCGCTGCCGGCGATGCGGGCCGGCAAGACCGCGTGGCTCCCCGGGTCGCTGGACGTGCCGCACAGCTACACGTACATCGGCGACGTCGCCGACACGCTGATCTCCCTCGCGACCGACGAGCGGGCGTGGGGGCGGGCGTGGCACGTGCCCTCACCGCCCCCGATGACCGCCCGGTCGATGCTGGCGACCGTGGCCCGCCTCGACGGCCTG
The DNA here is from genome assembly GCF_040605635.1 of Dactylosporangium sp. NPDC005555. Taxonomy (NCBI): domain Bacteria; kingdom Bacillati; phylum Actinomycetota; class Actinomycetes; order Micromonosporales; family Micromonosporaceae; genus Dactylosporangium; species Dactylosporangium sp. NPDC005555. Next base: position 23,616 of record NZ_JBEXDG010000057.1, on the reverse strand, counting down.
CCCGCCCCGCGCCTGCGCTCCTACCCGGCCGCCGCCGTGTGGGCCGCCGGGCTGACCGACAGGTTCGCCAAGGAGTTCCGCGAGGTCCGCCACCAGCACGTCAAGCCGTTCGTGCTCGACTCCTCGCGGGTCACCGCCACGTTCGGCCTGACGCACACGCCGGTGGACGAGGCCGTTCAGTCGGTGCTCGGCAACGTGCCCTCGGACTCGATCCCCAGCGGCGGCAGGGTGCCGTCGAAGTCGACCAGCGAGTAGGCGCGCAGCTTCTCCAGCCGGTGGAACGAGTCGACCACCCGGATCGTGCCGGACCGGGACCGCATCACGATCGACTGCGTCTCCGCCCCGCCGCGGCGGTAGCGGACGCCCTTGAGCAGGTCGCCGCTGGTCACGCCGGTCGCGCAGAAGAACATGTTGTCGCCGCTGACCAGGTCGTCGGTGTGCAGCACGCGACCGAGATCGTGGCCGGCGGCGAGCGCCTTCTCCCGCTCGGCCTCGTCCTGCGGCCACAGCTTCGCCTGGATCGCGCCGCCCATGCATTTCAGGGCCACCGCGGCGACGATGCCCTCAGGGGTGCCGCCGACGCCCATCAGCACGTCGGTCTCGGATCCTTCGCGGGCGGCGCTGATCGCCCCGGCGATGTCCCCGTCGGAGATGAACCGGATCCTGGCCCCGGTCTGCCTGACCTGCTGGACCAGCTGCTTGTGCCGGGGCCGGTCCAGGACGCACACCGTCACGTCGGAGACGCTGGAGCGCTTCACCCGGGCGATCCGCCGCAGGTTCTCCTCCACGCCGGCGTCGATGTTGATCACGTCCGCGTAGTCCGGCCCGACGGCCAGCTTCTCCATGTAGAACACGGCGCTCGGGTCGAACATCGCGCCCCGCTCCGCGACGGCGAGGACCGCGACCGCGTTGGGCATCCCCTTGCTCATCAGCGTCGTGCCGTCGACCGGGTCGACCGCCACGTCCACCTCGGGTCCGGTGCCGTCCCCGACCCGCTCGCCGTTGTACAGCATCGGCGCGTTGTCCTTCTCGCCCTCGCCGATCACCACGACACCCTGCATCGGCACCGAGTTGATCAGCAGGCGCATCGCGTCGACGGCCGCGCCGTCGCCGCCGTTCTTGTCACCCCGTCCGACCCAGCGCCCGGCGGCCATCGCCGCGGCCTCCGTGACTCGTACCAGGTCGAGGGCCAGGTTCCGATCCATCTCACGACTCATGTGTGCTCTCCTCGCGCGGCGTTGCGTGGGCGGGCGGGCCACCTGTCATCGTGGCAGGCCGGCGTGTCCCGCGTCGCTGCGGACCGGGCCGTTGTGGCATCTTCCATCCGATGGTTCACGATGTACTGGTGGAAACCGCTGCTCCCGCTCCTGCGCCCGCCTCCCCGTCCCCGGAGCGCGCCGGTCGTCGCCCCCGGGACATGGCACTGTCGATGCTGGTCCTGCTGGTGCCGGTCTTCCTGCTCGTGGGCTTCTACCGCTACCTCGGCCACGAGGACCCACCGGCCGTCGACGCCGACGAGGTGTACGGCTCGGTCCAGCGCGCCGGCCAGTTCACCCCGCTCAAGCCTTCGGAGCTGCCGCCGGGCTGGCGGATCGCCTCGGCCGCCTTCACCGACGGCGTCCTGCGCCTCGGCGTGACCGCCCCCTCCGACGGCGCGATGCAGGTCGTCCAGAGCGCCCAGCCCGCCGCCACCCTGATCCCGGCGATCATCGGCACCGGCGGCACCCCCGGCGCTCCGGTCTCCGTCAACGGCACCGACTGGCAGCGCCACGACGACGGCCGCCCCGGCGAGCGCGCCCTCACGCAGTCCGCCACCGGCCGCACCGTCGTCATCTTCGGCCGCGCCACCGACGCGCAGCTCCAGCGCCTGGCGTCGTCGCTCCGCTAGTGTCGGGCACATGATCGCGCGCCTGCGGTCCGCCGATTACCGTCCGGCTCATGTTCGGACTCGGCCGGAAGCCCGGCGCCAACGCGGTCACCGCTCGCGGGGAGATCGCACACGTCGACCTCGGCCCTGACCAGACCCGCTACACCGTCGGCGTCCAGGTCTTCCCCGACGACGCGGCCCCGTTCCTGGCCTCCATCAAGGTGCACCTGCGCGGCACGGCCGCACCGATGCTCGGCGAGGAGACCTGGGTCCGCTACCGGCCGGACGACAAGGGCCGCATCGACTTCGACCGCGACCGCATCAAGGTCAGAGCCTACGACCGTGTCCGGGCCAACCCCGCCCTCCAGCGCGTCGTCGACACCGTGTACACCCACGGCGACCCCCCGGTCAGCGTTATAGCCACCGCCCGCTGAGCCCGGCGCTCCCTGGCCCACCGCCCGACTTCCGGCCGCGCGACGACCCGGTGGATCACTGGTCCGGTGACCCCAGCGATCCACCATGTTGTCGAGTTCCGGGCCTCGGGGGCGCGCAGACCTGCGTCCTCACCGACCGGCACGTCAGGCGACCTTGTCAGGAACGCCAAGGGCACTGCTCGGCCGAGGTGCCGCGTGCCAGGTGCCGCGCGGGCAGGCCGAGGTGCTGCGTGCCAGATGCCAGGTGCCGCGTGCAGCGCGGGCAGGCCGAGGTGCTGCGCGTCGGGCGACGCGGGCAGGGGGCTACGACAGGGTCTTGGCGACCTCGGCGGCGCGGGCGGCGGCGCCGGCCTTCATGTCGCGCTTGAGCTCCTGGGGGAGGGAGAAGACGAGTTTCTCCTGAGCGGTGGTGATCTCCGCCACGTCGGTGAAGTCGCGGGCGGCCAGGAAGTCGAGGACCTCCATGACCAGCTCCTCCGGCACGGAGGCGCCTGAGGTGACGCCGACGGTGGTGGCGCCGGTGAGCCAGGCGTCCTGGATCTCGTGGGCGTAGTCGATGAGGTAGCCGGCGTCGGCGCCCGCGTCGACGGCGACCTCGCGCAGGCGCTGGGAGTTGGAGGAGTTCTGGGAGCCGACGACCAGGACCACGTCGCAGTTGGGGGCCATGGCCTTCACTGCGTCCTGCCGGTTGGACGTGGCATAGCAGATGTCGTCGCTGGGCGGCGACATCAGCAGGGGGAGCTTGGTCTTGAGGCGGGCGACCGTCTCCAGCGTCTCGTCGACCGAGAGGGTGGTCTGGGAGAGCCAGACGACCTTGGAGGGGTCGCGGACCGTGACCTTGTCGACGCCCTCGGGGCCGTCGACGAGCTGGATGTGGGCGGGGGCCTCGCCGGCCGTGCCGATGACCTCTTCGTGCCCCTCGTGACCGATGAGCAGGATGTCGTAGTCGTCGGCGGCGAACCGGCGGGCCTCCTGGTGGACCTTGGTGACCAGCGGGCAGGTCGCGTCGATGGCCTTCAGGGAGCGGGCGGCGGCCTGCTCGTGGACCTCGGGGGCGACGCCGTGGGCGGAGAAGACGACGATGGCGCCCTCGGGCACCTCCTCGTTCTCCTCGACGAAGATCGCGCCCTTGGACTGCAGGGTGCCGACGACGTGCTTGTTGTGCACGATCTCCTTGCGGACGTAGATCGGCGCGCCGTAGAGCTTCAGGGCCTCCTCGACCGTCTGAACAGCACGGTCGACGCCGGCGCAGTAGCCGCGGGGCTTGGCGAGCAGGACGCGCTTCGAACCAGTCACCCCGCCATGGTACGTGCCTCCACCGACAACATCCCCCGCCGCAGAAACGGCAGAAGGGCCGCGAAAGCCGCGAGCAGCGCGCAGACCCCCGCCACTCCCGCCAGCCAGAGCCACGGCATGACGAGCGTCACAGGCGCCCCGATCTCGTCCTGCAGGCCCGCCCGTGCCTCGTAGAGCGCCGGCACCGCGACGGCCAGGCCCAGCAGCACGCCGATGGCGACAGCGAGCAGTGACTCGACCACCACGAAGCGCGCCGTCTGTGCCACGGTCGCGCCGGTACGGTGCAGCGTCACCAGCTCCTCGCGCCGGGCACGGGTGGCCATGAGCACGGTGTTGGCCACGGCGAGCGCCGTGTAACCGACGGAGATGCCCAGCAGCACGGCCAGGAACAGGTCGACCAGGTCGTTCTCGCTGGCGGCCTCGCGCGAGACGTACTCCCGTGCCGTCATCGAGGTGGCGCCCGGCGACGGCACGAACGAACCCGACAGGTGCACGACCTGCGTCAACGCGGTCGGGTCGTGCCGGCGCACCAGGTCCCGCGGCAAGAGCACCGTGTCCGATATATCCGTCACGGTCAGGTCCACCACCACTCCGTCGACGAACCGCACCGGCACCACCGCGCCGACGCGCAACCCCAGCCCCGATGGAACCGAAAAGCCCGGAAAGTCGGGCACACCGGAAATGTCCACGACGGAGCCGGACGGCAGGTACGCGACCGACGGCAGCGTGGACCGGCCGGACTGCGCAAGCACCGCGGCCTCGGAAAGCCCGGGAACCCCGGCGACCCCGGCAGCCACCGAAGCGGCCGGCATCGCGGCGGCGTCCTCGATGTCCACCGCCTCCGCGGCCGTCTGGAACGTCCCCACCAGCAGCACCGTGAAGCCCACCGCCGCCAGCACCGGCGCCGCGACGGACGCGAGCCGCCGGGCGGACACCGCCGCCGAGCCCCGCACCAGCGCGGCGGTCGCCCCCCGCCCGACGGGCAGCAGCCGTACCAGCGCGACCACTACGACAGGAGCCAGCAATGCGGCGGCGACCAGCAGCAGCATCGCCGAGCCGAGCACCAGCGTCGGCTTGTCCTGCGCGCTCGAGCCGGGCAGGAGCAGCGCGATGCCACCGCCGGCCAGGACGCACAGGACCCCGGCCGCCCACCGCGTCCGGGTCATCGGCCGCGGCTCCGCGGCGGAGGAGCGCAACGCCTCCAGCGGCGGGACCCGGCCGGCCCGCCGCGCCGACAGCCACACCCCGGTGACGGCCACGACCAGCCCGGCCAGCACCGACACGCCCAGCGCCCACCAGGACACGCCGACGGTGAAGCCTTCCGGCTCCAGGCCGACCGCCACGAACCGCCCGGCCAGCAGCGGCGCGGTCAGCGCACCGAGCAGCGCGCCGGGCACACCGGCGGCGAGCGCGACCACGAGCGTCTCGGTGAGCAGCAGCCGCCGCACCTGCCCGGGCGTGGCGCCCACGGCGCGCAGCAGGCCGAGCTCCCGGCGCCGCGTGCTGACGGCGAACGCGCAGGTCGACGACACCACGAACACCGCGACGAACCCGCCGACGAACACCGTGGCGATGATCAGCTGCGCGCCGAGCCACCTGGTCCGGACGTCCTGCTCGGGCTCCACCGCGGACCGCGCGGCACCGACGAGGACCGTGCCACCCGGGTCCAGGTGCACGGACGCGCCCGGCGCGAAGAGGACGCCGATCACCCGTACACCACCCGCCAGCGACGACGCGGTGGCCTCGTCGACATAGAAACCGTCGCCGTCGAAGACCCCGGTGACGGTCCAGCTCGCGGGCCCGGCGGTGGTCAGGACCGGCAGCGTCGCGCCGACCGGCACTCCCGCCGAGGCCGGCACCGCGACCTCACCGCGACCGCCCGGCGGTTCTCCGTCGCGGATGGTGTACCCACCGAGCGCCGCCGACGACCACGCGTGTCCACTGTGCAGGGAGTCGGAGGCGTCCCCGACGGGTTGTCCGTCGACGAGGCGTTGCACGTAGAACGTCCGGAACGGCACCGCGGCGGCCACCCCCGGCGTCGCCGTGAGCCGGTCGACGATCGAGGTGACCTCGTCCGGCGACCACGGCCGGTACACCGGGAAACCACCCTCGGCGGGCTCGGACGACGGCGGGGCGATCACCGCGTCCGTGGCCGCGAGCGCGCCCGGCACCCGGGGCTGCGCGGCGGCCCACAGGGTGAGGCAGCCGGAGATGACGGCGACGCCGAGCAGCAGCGCCGCGAACGTGCCGAGCAGAGCGGCCCACCGGTGCCGCACCGATGCGAGGGTCATGACAGCGCCGCCATCCGGGTCGCGATGTGCTCGGCGCCGCGCGGCTCGTGCAGGTCCTCGACGATCGCGCCGTCGGCGAGGAACAGGACCCGGTCGGCGTACGCGGCGGCCAGGGGGTCGTGGGTGACCATGACGACGGTCTGGGCGTGCCGGTCGACGGCGGCCCGCAGCAGCCGCAGCACCTCCCGGGACGCGGTCGCGTCCAGCGCCCCGGTCGGCTCGTCGGCGAACACCACGACCGGCCTGGTGACCAGGGCGCGGGCGATCGCGACCCGCTGCTGCTGCCCGCCGGACAGCTCGCCCGGCCGGTGCCCGGTCCGGTCGGCGAGCCCGACCTCGGCGAGCATCGCGTCGACCTGCCCGGCGGCGGCGCGGCGGCCGGCGAGACGCAGCGGCAGCTCCACGTTCTGCGCCGCGGTCAGCGACGCGACCAGGTTGAACGCCTGGAACACGAAGCCGATCCGGTCGCGCCGCAGGCGGGTCCTGGCCTTCTCCCGCAGCGGCCCGAGCTCGACCCCGTCGACGAGGACCCGGCCCTCGCTGACCTGGTCGAGACCGGCCGCGCAGTGCAGCAGGGTCGACTTGCCGGAGCCGGACGGCCCCATCACGGCGGTGAAGCTGGCCGGGGCGAACCCGACGGAGACCCGGTCGAGCGCGGTCACGGCCTGCTCGCCGGTGCCGTACCGGCGGCCGACCCCGTGCAGCTCGACGGCCTGGCGCGTTTGCAATGTCGTCGTCACGCTGTCGAGCCAACCGTTTCCGCGGGGCCGGCACAGTCGCGCTGCGGGGAGAGCCGAAGGTAACGCCAGCTCTACCGTGCCCGGGTCGCGCGGTCGGTAGCGTCACCGGGGTGCCGGTCCGATCCGCGTTGGAGTCGTTGACGCTGCCGCCGACGAAGTTCCTGACGTCGTCCTGGCCGTGGCGTTCGCTGGTGTACCTCGGCAGCGGCGGCCTGTTCGGCATGATCGTCGGGGCGGCCCTGCTGGGGCTGCTGGCGTTCGGCGCGATCTTCACCCTCGTCGCGGTCGGGATCGCCGGCTTCCTGGCGTTCGCGCTGTCCGGGATCGCCGTCGCGCGGGTCGAGCGGTGGCGGCTCCGGCTCGTCGACCGCGTCGACCTGCCCGACGCGCACCGCCCCGTGGAGCAGCCCGGCCTGGTCGCCTGGGTGACGACCCGGCTGCGGGAGCAGGTGACCTGGCGCGAGCTGGGCTACACGATCGTGACCTGCGCGATCCTGGCCTGGATCGACGCGCTCGTGGTCGCGTTCGCGCTGTGGGCGGTGACCGCGTTGCTGTGCGGTCCGCTCTACATCGACGACAGCCCGCTGTCGCTCACCCTCTTCGGCAGCGTCGCCGGGCTCGTCCTCGGGATCGTCATGTTGTATCCGATGACGGCCTGGGCGGGCGCCCGCGCCGCGATCACCCGGGCGATCCTGGCGCCCCGCGCCGACGACGACCCGCAGCTGGTCGAGCTGACCCGCTCCCGCGCCCGGCTGGTCGACGCGTTCGAGGTCGAGCGCCGCCGGATCGAGCGTGACCTGCACGACGGCGCGCAGCAGCGGCTCGTGGCGCTCAGCATGCAGCTCGGCCTGGCCCGCCTGGAGCTGCCCGATGACTCCCCGGCCGCGGATTCGGTACGCCGTGCGCACGACCTCGCGAAAGAGGCGCTCGCGGAGCTGCGGGAGCTCATCCGTGGGGTACACCCGAAGATCCTCACGGACCGGGGACTCGCCGCGGCGGTCAGCGAGGTCGCCGACCGGGCACCGCTGACCGTGGACTGCGACATCGCGTTGCCGGCGCGGCTGCCGCAGGCGGTGGAGGTGACCGCGTACTTCGTCGTCGTCGAGGCCCTCGCCAACGTCGCCAAGCACAGCGGGGCGGGCCGGGCCAGGGTCGTCGCGTCGGTCGCGTTCGACCGGCTCACCGTGCAGGTCCGCGACGACGGCCGGGGCGGCGCCGACCCGCGCCGGGGCACCGGCCTCGCGGGACTCGTCGACAGGGTGGCCGCCGTGGGTGGGACCGTCGCGCTCGCCAGCCCGCACGGAGGGCCTACGGTGGTGCACGTGGAGCTTCCGTGCGGGTCGTGATCGCCGAGGACGGCATCCTCATCCGTGAGGGGATCGCGGGTCTGTTGCGGCGTTTCGGCCATGACGTGGTCGCCGCGGTCGGCACGGCCTCCGAGCTCGTGTCGGCGGTCCATTCGGCGCGGCCCGACCTGGTCGTCACAGACGTGCGGATGCCGCCCGGGTTCACCGACGAGGGGTTGCAGGCCGCGATCGCGTTGCGGGCCTCGTTCGTGTCGCTGCCCGTCCTGGTCCTGAGTCAGTACGTCGAGCAGACGTACGCCGCTGAGCTGCTCGACTGCGGGCGCAACGGATATGTCGGGTATTTGCTGAAAGATCGGATCGGGGATGTGGCGGAGTTCGTCGACGCCGTGGACCGGGTCGCGGCGGGGCACACCGTCGTCGACCCGGAGGTGGTGATGCAGCTGCTGGGCCGCCGCCGCGGTCCCCTGCAGCGCCTCACCCCGCGGGAGCGCGACGTGCTCGCCCTGATGGCCGAGGGGCGGTCCAACGCGGCGATCGCCCGGACGCTCGTCGTGTCGGAGGCCGCGGTCTCCAAGCACATCAACAGCCTGCTGTCCAAACTGGACCTTCCCCCGGACGAGGACGACCACCGCCGGGTGCGGGCCGTTCTCGCGTACCTGCGCGGTTAAGGTTCTTTGATGGATGGTGCGCCTTCGTCGTCCGACTCGCCCTGGCCGGTGCGGGTCGTCTCGCAGAAGATCGGTGCGTGGATCGGCAAGCTCGGCTGGATCTGGGTCGACGGCCAGGTCGCGCAGATCACCCGCCGGCCCGGCACCAGCACCGTCTTCCTGACGCTGCGCGACACGTCCGCGGACCTGAGTCTCACCGTCACCACCAACCGTGACGTCGTCGACATGGGCGCGCCCGGCCTCAGCGACGGCGCCAGGATCGTCGTGCACGCCCGGCCCGAGTTCTACGCCGCCCGCGGCTCGCTCAGCCTGCGCGCCGACGAGATCCGCCAGGTCGGCCTCGGCGAGCTGCTCGCCCGGCTCGAACAGCTCAAGAAGCTCCTCGCCGCCGAGGGCCTGTTCGACCGGGCCCGCAAGCGCCGGCTGCCGTTCCTCCCCGCGAAGATCGGCCTGATCACCGGCCGGGCCAGCGCCGCCGAACGCGACGTGCTGACCAACGCCCGCCGCCGCTGGCCCACGGTCGACTTCCGGGTCATCAACGTCGCCGTGCAGGGCCCGTCGGCGGTGCCGCAGATCATCGACGCCCTCGCCGTCCTCGACCGCGACGAGACCGTCGAGGTCATCGTCCTGGCCCGCGGCGGCGGCTCCACCGAGGACCTGCTGCCGTTCTCCGACGAGGCGCTGTGCCGGGCCGTGTTCGCGTGCCGGACCCCCGTCGTCTCCGCCGTCGGCCACGAGACCGACGTGCCCCTCGTCGACTTCGTCGCCGACGTGCGCGCCTCCACCCCCACCGACGCCGCGAAGCGCATCGTGCCCGACCTCGCCGACGAGTTCCGCCTGATCGGCCAGGCCAAGCAGCGCCTGGACCGGGCCATGCGGGGCCTGCTCGACCGTGAGCAGCACCGCCTCGACGCGATCCGCTCCCGCCCCGTCTTCGCCCGCCCGCTGTCCATGGTCGACAACCGCGCGGCGGACGTCTCGCAGCTGCGCGACCGGGCCGCCCGCGTGCTGGGCCACCGTCTGGACCGGGCCGGCACCGAGCTGGAGCACACCCTCGCCCGGCTGAGGACCCTGTCCCCGCTGGCGACGCTCACGCGGGGGTACGCCATCGTGCAACGCCCCGACGGCCGCGTGGTCCGCGCCGCCACCGACGTCACCACCGGCGACGAGCTCCGCGTCCGGGTCGCCGAGTCCTCCTTCACCGCCACCGTTTCCGGGCCCGCTGAGGACTGACATGTCGCAACGCATCCAGGACTCCAGGCACGACCCGCTCGTCTCCATGACCGCTGCGATGCTTTTCGCCGGAGTCGATCCGACCCCTGCCGGCACCGCGGCCCCGGAGCCGTCCTTCCTCTCCCGGTCGCGGACGCCGCGCCTGGCACCCCTGGGCGATCCCGCCGCGGCCGGCGCCACGGTCACCGGCCGCCTGCCGCTGACGGGGTGCCTGCCGCTGACGGGGTGCCCGCCCGGCGCTGAGATCGACCAGCGCGTCCCTTCCGGCGTCGAGCCGATCACCGCCCGGCACAGGTCCGTCGGCGAACCCCCACCCACTCCCGGACACGTCGAACGAGCCCGCTCGAGCGGCATGCCGGTCCACGCCCGCACCCTCGACGCCGAACCCGTCGCCGTCGAACGCCGCGCCGTCACCCTGTTCCTGACCCGGGCCGCCCACGCGGCAGGCGCCACCATCGTCGTCCTGACTCCGGGCGGCGCCCCCCGGGAACGCGTCCACCGCCGCACCGACCCGGTGCTCTTCCTGACGAAGGAGTCCCAGTGACCGAGCTGTCCTACGAGCAGGCAAGAGCCGAACTCGCCACGGTCGTGGAAAAGCTCGAGTCCGGCGGCGCCGCCCTCGAAGAATCCCTGGCCCTGTGGGAACGCGGCGAACAGCTCGCCCTCATCTGCCAACGCTGGCTCGACACCGCCCGAGCCCGCCTGACCGCCGAGTAGACCACCCACAGCGGCGTTCTCGATGATCCGGAAGAGTTTGTGCTGCTCTGGCGACACAAACCCTTCCGGATCATGAGAAAACGGACAGTGTCGATGGCTGGACCGGGGAGTACCACGGTTCAGGTGGTGATCTTCGGCCCGGCGGGCTCGGCCGCAGGACCACCCGATGGATCGCCGGTCCCCTGGCAGCATGTTCCATCGGGTACTTCGAGATCCGCTCGCGGCGGCGTCCCGGCGGGCACCCGAATGCGGCCGAACCCGGAAACGATGCGGCGCGAGTACATCCTGTGCGGTCCGCTCGCCCTCGCCTGCCGGCGCTGGCTGGACACCGCCCGGGCCCGCCTGACCGCCGAGGAGACCCAGCGGCCGGACTACCCGGTGGATCGCTGGTCTCCCCGGCAACACCTGCTCCACCGGGCAATCCGAGATCCACTCGTGGCGGCTGGGCACTCGAATGCGGCCCAACCCCGCACGACGCTGCCGACCGCGGGGACCGATGGCGCGGCAGCGGCACCGAACCCGAGCCCCAAGGCCGAGCCCCAAGGCCGAGCCCCAAGGTCGAGCCCCAAGGCCGAGCCCCAAGGCCGAGCCCCAAGGCCGAGCCCCAAGGCCGAGCCCAAAGCCGAACCCGAGCGCCGAACCCGAAACGGTGCGGAGCGCGTGTCACCCCTGCGCACGGCCGGGACGTCCGGCGCCGGGAGAACTGTGCGGCGGGGGCTATTGCGGCGGGTCTTCGCGCAGGGCGGCGAGGAGGATCTCGTATTCGGATTCCTGGGTGCGCGCCGTAGCTGCGGGATGCGCCTGGTGGCCGGGATGCGCCGGCGGGGTGAGCGGCGCCTGTAGCCCGGGCGAGCCCGCAGGCCCAGCGGTGCGCTGCGAGCCGGGAGAGCGCCGCTCGACAGGGGAGTCCGCGGCGCCTGCGGCGCCTGCCGCGCTCACCGGGGCAGTGGGCTCCGCGAACGCTGCCGATCCTGAAGGACTCACCGATGCCGGCGGGCCGGCGGGGTCGGCCGGATCCTGGGGTTGGAGGTGGCGCGGGGTGACCTCGACCTGGGCGGGCGCCGGCAGCGGGTCGGCGCTGATGCCGAGCTCTGCCAGCCGCCGGGCGCTGACCAGGACCCGGGCCTCCAGGGAGCCGACGGCTCTGTTGTACGACGAGACCGCCGTGCCCAGCGCGGTGCCCAGCTTGGCGAAGTGGTCGCCCATGGTGGTCAGGCGGGCGTAGAGCTCGCGCCCCGTGCGGTGGACGGCGAGGGCGTTGTGGGCGAGGGACTCCTGGCGCCAGGCATACGCGACGGTGCGCAGCAGGGCGACGAGCGTGGCGGGGGTGGCGAGGACGACGTTGCGGGTGAAGGCGTGCTCCAGCAGGGCCGGGTCGTGCTGGAGGGCGGCGTCGAGGAACGTGTCGGCGGGCATGAAGAGGACGACGAACTCCGGGGTGGGCTCGAAGGCGTCCCAGTAGGACTTGGCGGCGAGGGCGTCGACGTGGCCGCGCAGGTGCTTCGCGTGCCGGGTCAGGTGGGCGGTGCGGCCGGCCTCGTCGCGGGCCTCCATGGCGCTGAGATAGCCCTCGAAGGGGGCCTTCGCGTCGACGACCACCTGGCGGCCGCCGTGCAGGCGGACGACGAGGTCGGGGCGCACGACGCCGCGGTCGGTGGTGGCGGTGACCTGCTCGTCGAAGTCGCAGTGCTCCAGCATGCCGGCGGCCTCGACGATGCGGCGCAGCTGGTGCTCGCCCCAGCGGCCGCGGATCTGCGGGGCGCGCAGGGCGGAGACGAGCTGGCGGGTCTCGGTGCGCAGCTCGCCGGAGACGTCGTGCATGGCGCGGACCTGCTCGCGGAGCGACTCATAGGCGCCGACGCGGTCGCGCTCCAGGTCGGCGACGCGGCGCTCATAGCGCAGCAGCGCGTCGTGCAGCGGGGCGACGGCGTCGGCGACCGCGTCCTGGGTCTGGGCGCGGGCCTCATAGGTGAGGGAGCGCAGGGAGGACTCGAGCCGGGCCTCGCCGTCGCGGGTCGCCTGCAGGGTCGCCTCCAGCTTGGCCACATCCACGGCGGCGCGTGACCGCGCGGCGAACCAGCCGAGCGCGATGCCGGCCGCGAGCCCGATGAGGATCAGCAGGAGTTCCACGGGTATCAGCATGCCCGAGGGGTACGACACAAAAAGTCAGTACCGGCTGCCCTGCGCACCCCGCGAGGCCCGCTCGGCGAGCGCCAGGTCGGACGCCGCCGCCCGCGCGAACGGGCTGCTCGCCCCCAGGAGCTGGGCGTAGACCGACTGCGCGGCGCGATACTCGGTGACGGCCTCGTCGAGGCGGCCCAGGTCGTGCAGGACGCTGGCGAGCCGGTGCCGGGACACAGCGGTGTCGAGGTGGACCGGCCCGAGCAGGTGCAGCCGGCTGCCCAGGACCGCGCGGTGCTCGGCCTCCGCCTCCGGCAGCCGTCCCGCGTGGTGCAGCGCCGACGCGAGGAGGCTGCGCGACATGAGCGTGTCGCGGTGCTCCGGGCCGAGCAGCCGAGCACGGGCCCGCATGACGGTGCTGTGCTCGTCGATGGCCCGGTCGAGCTCGCCCATGTCCTGGTACACCTTGGCGAGGTTGCTCCGGCTGATCAGCGTCTCCTGGTGGTTGCCGCCCAGGACGCGGGTGCGGGCCTCCAGGACCCGCTGGTGCTCGCCCTCGGAGCGGGTCAGGTCGCCGAGCTGGTGGTAGATCGTGGCGAGGTGACTGCGGCTGGTCAGGGTGTCGGGGTGGTCCTCGCCGAGGATGCGCATCCGGGCGGTGAGCACCTCGTCGCACTCCACCAGGGCCTCGGCCAGCCGGTCGAGGTCGCGCAGGACGGTCGCGTGCTGGTCGCGGGCGGTGAGCGTGTCCGGGTGGTCCCAGCCGAGGGCGTGCGCGCGGGCGTCGACGATCTCGCCGTACGCCTCCTTCGCCTCCTGCAGCTGGCCCCGCCAGTGCAGGTCGGTCGCCCGTTGCCAGGTCGCCGAGTCGTCGTAGACGCGCGGGGCGGGGGAGGGACGGCGGCGCGGCTCCGGCTCGGGCCACTCGACCGGGTCGGCGGTGGGCGGTGGCAGGTCCCGCTGCGCCGGGATCGAGGAGGTGGCGGCGGCACCGTAAGCAGGGGCGGGCGGCCGCATGACGGGAGGCCGGGGAGGCGCGGGGTGGGTCGGGATGCGCACCGCCTGCTGCGGCTCGAAGATCTCGTCGTCCAGGTACGGATCGGGCTCCGGCTCGAACGAGTCCGGCGAGAAGCGCTCGGGCACGAACCGGTCCGCCGGCGCGTTCGCGCCCGGCTGCAGCACGACCTCGGGCACGTCGATCGGCGACTCCAGCCCGCGGCGGCGCAGCTCCCGCTGCAGGGCGACGATCGCGTCGGAGATGCCGTCGCTCTGGTCGCCGAGCCGCCACGCGACGGCGATCACCGGCCGGTCCAGGGCGATGCTCAGCTGCCGGACCGAGCTGAGGATCGAGTCGTCGGGTGAGGCGTTGACGATGACCAGCGCCGCCTGGAACGCGGCCGTCTGGCCGACGAGCAGCGCCTGATACGTGCTCTGCATGCGCGCGATGGAGAAACCCGTGCCGGCGCGGATGTCGACGATGATGTGCGACTCCGACATGGCGATCGGTCCGAGGAAGTACCCGAACACCGGCTGGAGCTTCTGGCCTTCCCGCCCGGCCGCTTCGTACAGCGCGGCGTTGGCCCCCTCGTGATACGCGATCGCCTGCGGGGCGTGCCCGCGGATGAGCTGCACGAAGCGGTCGTAGGCGCCCTCGGCGTCGCCTTCGAGCTGAGCCTTGCCGGCGGAGGCGAGCCGCTCCTCGCGGTCTGCGGAGCGGACCACGATCGTGCCACCGGACAGCCCCGCGAGCCCGACCAGGACGCCGGCCGCCACGAGGGCGGCCGCGCCGGCGGTGCTGCGGAACTGCATCGTGGTGAGCACACCCAGCGCGACCAAGGCCAGCCCGACGAACACGACGGTGAATCGGGTCTGGCTACTCCATCGTCCGCCAGTCATCGGCCCTCTTCTATGCGACATACGCCCGCAGCAATGAGAAAGATCCGCAGCGTGACCAGAATCCTCCCACGAATGAACCAGTCCACGGTAGATCGCGTGCGTGAACCCCGCCATTCACGCAGTTGGGAATACAAAACTGTCAATTACGCGACAGAAGCCTCGTGATCGAGGAGCCAGCGCTTGACGGCCAGCCCCCAGCGGAACCCGCCGAGCGTCCCGTCGGTGCGCAGCACCCGGTGGCACGGCACGAACAGTGCGGCCGCGTTGCGCGCGCACGCCTGCGCCGCGGCCCGGATCGCCGGCGGCCGGCCCGCAAGGACGGCGAACTCGCTGTAGGTCACGGGAGCGCCGGCGGGCACCGTACGCAGGACGTCCCAGGCATGGGTGAGGAACGCGCCGCCCGGACGCTGCCGCACGACGACGTCGTCGATCGCGTGCACGTCACCGTCCAGGTAGGACAGTGCCGCCTTCTGCGCGTCGCCGACGTCACCGACAGGTCGCAGAGCGGCCGGATCGACGAAGAGCGCCAATGTCGACAGGTCGTCGGTGAAGCCGCTGGCCAGCACCGCTCCCTCGCCGTCGACGACGATGGTCAGCGGTCCAGCGGGAGAAGAAAAAGTCGAGAAATGCATTAAATCCTCCAAAGTCGGATGACGGCGTACGAGCGCCACGGCCGCCAGCGCTCAGCGTGCGCGGCCAGGGAGCGGGGATCGTCGGGCAGACCGAGGGCCCGCGCACCGCGCAGCACCCCCAGATCGGTGGGCAGGAAAGCATCAGGGTCGCCGAGCGCGCGCATCGCCACGTAGGACGCCGTCCAGTCCCCGATGCCGGGCAGCTCCTTGAGCCGGGCCACGGTCTCCGCCCGGTCGCCGCTGCCGTCCAGGTGCAGCCCGTCCAGAGTGGCGGTCGCCAACGCGCGCAACGTCCGGCGCCGCGCGGCCGGCATCGAGAACGCCGAGTCCGGCAGGGAGAGCAGCTCGAGCGGAGTGGAGAGCGCCAGCCGCCGCAACACGGTCCGCGCCGCGGCCACGGAGATCTGCTGCCCGACCACCGCCCGGACCGCGATCTCGAAGCCGTCGACGGCCCGCGGCACCCGTACCCCCGCCTCCTTCAACACCAGGGGCGCCAGCAGCGGATCGTCGCTCAGCGCCGCGTCCACGGCCGCGGGGTCGGCGTCCAGGTCGAACAGCCGGCGGCAGCGGGCCACCGCGGGCGCCAGGTCACGCAGGTCCGCGAGGCGCAGCGTCGCCGCGACGTGGCCGTCCCCGGGGGTCAGGACCGCGGTGCCGGCGCCGTGCGGCAGCCGGAGGTTCCGCGTGTACGAGTCACCGTCCCGCCCGTCGATGCCGTCGATCGCACGGTCGCCCAGGAACGACAGCAGCGCCTCGGCGTGCAGCGGCGCGCGGAACGGCAGCCGCACCGACACCACCCCGGGATCGTGTGAGGGCTGCGACCGCCGCACCCGCAGGTCCGACGGCGTCCGGCCGTAGATCTCCCGGACGGTGTCGTTGAACTGCCGCACGCTGCCGAACCCGGCCGCGAACGCGATCTCGGCGAGCCCGAGCCGGGTCGTCTCGATCAGCACCCGGGCCGTCTGCGCGCGCTGCGCCCTGGCCAGCGCCAGGGGGCCGGCCCCGACCTCCGCGGTGAGCATCCGGTGCAGGTGGCGTTCGGTGTACCCGAGCCGCCCCGCCAGCCCCGGGACGCCGCCCCGGTCGACGACCCCGTCGGCGATCAGGCGCATCGCCCGGCCGACCACGTCGCCGCGCACGTCCCACTCCGGCGAGCCGGGCGCGGCGTCCGGCCGGCAGCGCAGGCAGGCCCGGAAGCCTTCCCGCTGCGCGGCCGCGGCCGTCGGCAGGAAGCGCACGTTCTCGGCCTTCGGCGTGATCGCCGGGCAGGACGGCCGGCAGTAGATCTTCGTCGACCTCACCGCGGTCACGAAGACCCCGTCGAACCGCGCGTCGCGGCTGGTGGCCGCCCTGCGACAGGTTTCGAAGTCCAGTTCCATGCCATCCATCCTGCCCCGCAGGTCCACCCGTCGGCTGGCGGAAATCAGACGTGGTCGTGGAGCACCTTCGAAGGGTCGCCACTGGCACGTTTGCGGGATTCAGCCGATCAGGGGGTTGTCTAAGTTGATCCCACCAGCGAAAAACAAACGGCCCCCCAGCCGAGATGGAGATAGCACCATGAGCGACTACGACACCGACCCGACCGGCGGCCTCGGCGAGGCCGGCACCGACACCACCGGCGCCGGCTACGGCGAGCCCGAGATCATCACGCTCGAGGGCCGGGACGGCTCGACGATCTACGCCGTCGACGTCGACCACGACGGTGATGCCGAGGCCGCCGGCCTGGACCGGGACAACGACGGTCAGCTCGAGGAGATCGCGCTCGACACCGACGGCGACGGCTCGCTCGAGACCCGGATGGTCGACCTCGACGGCGACGGCACGTTCGACGCGGTGCTCACCGACACCGACGGGGACGGCAAGATCGACGTCGCGGCGCTGGACTCCAACGGCGACGGCATCATCGACCGCGTGGTCGCCGACACCGACGGCGACGGCATCATCGACACCGACGTCAAGGACGAGGACTTCGACGGCGTCGCGGACTCCGTCTCGCAGGACACCGACGGAGACGGCGACAGCGACGTGACGGTCACCGACACCGACGGCGACGGCACGTTCGAGACCGTCCGCTACGACGACCCCACCACCAACCCCCTCGCGCAGGCCTGACGAAACCGCGAAGAACCCGGCCCGGACGACGGGCCGGGTTCGACACCGCAAAGCTCAAACGCCGCAAAGCTCAAACGCCGCAAAGCTCAAACGCCGCAAAGCTCAAACGCCGCAAAGCTCAAACGCCGGAAAGCTCAAACACCGCAAAGCTCGGACACCGGAGAACTCAGGCGCCGGAACGCCGCGACAGCCACATCGCGCCGAAGTCGACCAGGGCCCGCTGGCGCATCAGCCGCGCCGTGCCCGACCCGACCGGCCCCACCCGCTCCTGCCCGGTGATCGCGGCGAAGTCCTTGCCGAGCGGCTCGAACAGCGACGTGTCGTCGGCGAGCTCCGTGTATTCGACCCACCGCCGCTCGCCGTCCACCAGGATCGGCGAGCCCTGCCGCAGGTGCCTGCCCGGTGGGGCGGCGCGGTACTCCGACAGGTGCAGCGACGTGTTGTTGTCGTGCCCGACACCCAGCAGCAGCACCCAGGCGTCGGCCTCGTAGAGCCGGGCGAGCGGCGAGCCCTCGCCGAGGCCGTCGTCGAGCGTGTGCCCCGCGGTGATCCGCTCCGCGTCCGGACCGTGCGCCGCGAACGAGACCGTCGGGTGGTCGCTGCGCAGTACACCCGGAAAATGCCGGAAACACTCGACGACGGCACCCATGAAGGACGTCGGGGTCAGCCGGGGGTCGAAGGCCGGTGTCTCCGCCCGGATCGCCGACCACCAGGACTGCGGCACCGGCGGGTTGCCCCAGTCGGACGGCTCCGTCAGCTGCCGCGAATGCGTCGGCATGACCAGCGTCCCGTCCGGCCCGATCGCCTCCAGCAGCGCCGCCACGACCGCCTGCGCCCCGCCGGCGACCCAGCCGAGCCGCGACAGCGACGTGTGGACGATGACGGTCGCGCCCACCGGGAGGCCCAGGGTGGCCAGCTGCGCGACCATGCCGCGGACGGTGCCCGGCACGGCCGCCCTGGCGACGGCGTCGTGTTCCACGTCGAGCCATTTTAGCGGGTGGATACTGATCGCCATGGTCGAGTGGGTGCTGTCCGGGTTCGGTGACGAGATCGACGACGATCCACGCGTGCAGCTGGCGGTGCTGCGCGCGCTCGGCGCCTCGCACGTCGAGGTCCGCAGCGCCTGGGGCGTCAACGTGGTGGACTTCGACGACGAGCTGACGACCAGGCTCGCGGTCGCGCTCACCGACTCCGGGACCGCGGTGTCGGCGGTCGCGTCGCCGATCGGCAAGACCGACGTCCACGGCGACGCCGGCCTCGAGCTGGCCCGCCTCCGGTCGGTGATCGCACTCTCGCAGCGGTTGCGCAGCCGGTACGTGCGGATCTTCTCCTTCTACCGCCCTGCGGGCGTCGGGGCCGAAGCGGTGCGCGACATCGTCCTGCGGCGCCTGCGGGCCTTCGCCGACCTGGCCGAACGCGAGCAGGTCGTCCTGCTGCACGAGAACGAGAAGGACGTCTACGGCGACGTGCCCGCCCGCGTGCTGGACATCGTCGAGTCGGTCGGCTCGCCGGCGCTGCGGGTGGCCTGGGACAACGCCAACTTCGTGCAGGTCGGGGTCCGCCCGTTCAGTGACGGCTACGCGATGTTGCGGCCGCATCTGGAGTACCTCCAGGTCAAGGACGCCCGGTTCGCCGACGGCGCGGTCGTGCCCGCCGGCGAGGGCGACGGCGAGCTGCTGGAGACGGTGACGGCGCTGCGCGACGACGGCTGGACCGGGTTCGCGTCCCTGGAGCCGCACCTGGCCGACCCCGAGAATCCGGCGAAGACCGGCCCCGCGGGCTTCGGCCGGGCGGCGCGGGCGTTCGCGGCGCTCACCGCCGGCGCGGGCATCACGCTGCGATAGGACAAGTTACCGACTGTAGTTCCGCAAGATCGTTGCTACGGTCCGGGGTCATGCGCTTGGCGACGTACAACGTGGAGAACCTGTTCGCCCGGGCCCGCGCCCTCGACCCGGCGGACCCCGCGAAGGGGCAGCCGGCGCTGTCCGCGTACGAGGAGTTCAACCGCATCGCGGCCCAGCCCGTCTACTCCGACGAGGACAAGGCCGCGATGCTCGACGCCCTGGAGACGCTGCGGGTGTTCGTCCGCACCCGCGACGGCCGGCGGGGCAACCCCGACCTCTTCGGCGACGCGTTCGCGGTGCTGCGGGAGAACAGGGGCGACTTCCTGGCCGCGCCCGCCGACGCCGAGCCGCGCATCGTCGCCACCGGGCGCGGGTCCTGGAACGGCTGGGTCGACCTCATCGTCGACCCCGTCGACGAGCTCGCCACCCGGATGACCGCCCGGGTCGTCGCCGACGTCGCCGCCGACGTGCTGTGCGTCGTGGAGGCCGAGAGCCGCCCGTCGCTGGTGAAGTTCAACGACGAGCTGCTCGGCCGCCGGTACGAGCACGCCATGCTGGTCGACGGCAACGACCCCCGCGGCATCGACGTCGGCCTCTTCTGCGTCGCCGGTGTCGAGATCGACTGGGTCCGCAGCCATGTGGACGTCGTTTCCGAGGGGCAGCGTCTCTTCAGCCGCGACTGTCCCGTGTACCGGCTGCTCCTGCCCTCCGGTGCCGAGCTGTACATGGTGCTCAACCACCTGAAGAGCCAGTCCTTCACCAACGGTGACCCGGACCCGCTGCGCACCCGGCAGGCGACCGGGGTCCGCGCGATCTACGACCGCCTCCGTGCCGATGGGGCTTCCTACGTGGCCGTCGTCGGCGACTTCAACAAGCGGCCCGACCACGCCTCGCTGCGGCCGCTGCTCGGCCCGGACTCCCCGCTCGTCGACGCCTACTCGCTGCCGGCGTTCTCGCAGCTGTACGACCCGCTCGACCGCGACCGCGAGCGTCCGGGCAGCTTCCAGTCGTGCACGATCGGCAACCGCCTCGACTACATCCTGCTGTCACCCGAGCTCGCCGCCCGCGTCACCGGCGGCGGGGTCTTCCGGCGCGGCCTGTGGGGCACCCCCTCCAACGTCAAGCGGCCGCGGCTGTGGGACGCGTACCCCGAGATCACCAGCGCCCGGCACGCCGCGTCCGACCACGGTGCGGTCTGGGTCGAGGTTGACCTGTAGCTTTTACGCGTGGCACTCAGCATCGGGATCGTCGGCCTGCCCAACGTCGGCAAGAGCACCCTGTTCAACGCGCTCACGAAGGGCGACGCGCTCGCCGCGAACTATCCGTTCGCGACCATCGAGCCCAACGTCGGCGTCGTCGGCCTGCCCGACCAGCGGCTGGGCAGGCTCGCCGAGCTGCACGACTCGGTGAAGATCATCCCGGCGCCGGTCTCGTTCGTCGACATCGCAGGCCTCGTGCGCGGCGCGTCGAAGGGCCAGGGCCGCGGCAACGCGTTCCTCGCCAACATCCGCGACGCCTCCGCGATCTGCCAGGTGGTGCGCGCCTTCGCCGACCCCAACGTGGTCCACGTCGACGGCAAGGTCTCCCCGTCCGACGACATCGAGACCATCAACACCGAGCTGATCCTCGCCGACCTCCAGACGATCGAGAAGGCCCTGCCCCGCCTGGAGAAGGAGGCGAAGGTCCAGAAGCAGCGGGCCGGGACCGCCGCCGCCGCGAAGGCCGCCGCCGAGCTGCTCAACGGCGGCACCACCCTCTACGCGGGCGCCGCCAAGGCCGGCATCGACGTGGCGGAGCTGCAGGAGCTGCACCTGCTCACCGCCAAGCCGTTCCTGTACGTCTTCAACGTCGACGAGGCCGGCCTCGCCGACCCCGCCTTCCTGGACGAGCTGCGCGCCCTGGTCGCCCCCGCCGAGGCCATCTTCCTCGACGCCAAGATCGAGTCTGAGCTCACCGACCTGGACGAGGAGGAGGCGCTGGAGCTCCTGGCGTCGATCGGCCAGCCGGAGCCCGGCCTGCACCAGCTGATCCGCGTCGGCTTCCGCACCCTCGGCCTGCAGACGTATCTCACTGCGGGCCCGAAGGAGACCAGGGCCTGGACGATCCCGACCGGCGCCACCGCCCCCGAGGCCGCGGGCGTCATCCACTCGGACTTCCAGCGCGGCTTCATCAAGGCCGAGGTGGTCAGCTTCGACGACCTGATGACCGCCGGCTCCCAGAACGCCGCCAAGGCCGCCGGCAAGGTCCGCATCGAAGGCAAGGACTACATCATGCAGGACGGCGACGTGGTGGAGTTCCGCTTCAACGTCTAGCAGGTAGCAGCTTGTCCAGGTCGATCGTCATCTCGAACGGCACAGCAAGTCGCAGCGTGCCGCGATGGATTCCGATTGCCACGTATGCCCGGGTGGATTCGTCGAGCTCGTAGGCGTAGACGACTGGCGACGAGTCCTCTTCCTCGATGCGCCAGTAGTGTGCGATGCTGGCCTCAGCATATTTGTGCAGCTTCACCGTCCGGTCGCAGTGCGCGGACTCCGGCGATTCGACCTCGACGACCAGCAGCGCCTCGTCGGGGGTGAAGAACGTGCGGTCCGGGTTGTAGGCCGCCGTCGTGGCGAGGAGGTCCGGCTCAAGGCGGCTGCGCTCGTCGAGCCGGATCGTCATCTGCGCCTCGATGTGGATGTCCGCGGGCGCCTGCTTGCCGAGTGCTCGCGCCAGCGTGCTGACGAGCCGGGAGTGCCATTGCTGCCGCGGCCACCCGCTCAGGACGAGTATGCCGTCGATCAGCTCGACGTGCTGCGGCACATCAGGCAGGTGATCGAGGTCATCGGCGTACCACCCCTCGATGCGGGGTGGGATCATCCAGTCCGGCACCGTGTCCACGCCGTCACAATGATATGAGACCACTCAGGCGGCGCCGGCGATGATGGTGCGGTAGAGGTCCTCGATCCTCGCCGCCAGGGTGACCTCACCTGGGGACAGGTCCGACATGCCGGGCACGCGGAGGCGGATCTGGGTCCGGCCGTCGAGGCGGCGCACGTCGGGGCGCACCTGGAGCGCGTCGGCGACGATCTTCATACGCTCGGTGAGTGCCGCATGCTGGGAATCGTCCAGATGCAGCGTCCGGCGGATCTCCTCGCCGTCGTGGGTCCAGCCTTGCAATAAGCCCAGCGCATCGCTGAGATAGTCACGGTGCTGCTCGCTCCGCCTGGCCCGCATAACGACCTACCCTCCCGCGGCATCGTTGCCGGCTTGTGGCCGTTTCGAAGCCTGCCCGTCATCAACGGTGTCTGCAAGTCTCCTGGGCAACCGGTGGATCTGTCCACGGCCACATTTCCCCCGTCTGGTGAACAACAGGGCAGAGCCAGCAACCAGAACTTCATTTGGATCTGGCACCCTGGTTGCCCGTGCAGACCGAACGGTTGATGCCAAGGATCATCGTCGGTGCCGCGATCATCTCGAATGGTCGGGTCCTGGCCTGTGAGCGCGCGTTACCGCCCGAAATGGCCGGAAAGTGGGAGTTTCCCGGGGGCAAGGTCGACCCCGGGGAGACCGAGGAGCAGGCGCTGGTGCGGGAGTGCCAGGAGGAGCTCGGGGTCGACGTCGAGGTGGGCGCGCGGGTCGGCGCAGACATCATGATGCTCGGCGGTGCCGCGATCCTCAAGGTGTACCTCGCCCGCCTGCTGAACGGGGCGCAACCCGTGCCGCTGGAGCACAGCGACCTTCGATGGCTCGCGGTCGACGAGCTCGACACCGTCCCCTGGCTGCCGGCCGACGCGCCGATCGTGCACGCGCTCATGCCGTTGCTACCTTCGACGGCGTGAGCGTCACCTACCCCGAGGTCGGGGCCACCCGCGAAGGGCCCCTGCCGCCCGGCTACGTCCATGTGACCCGCCGGGTGAGGGTCGGGCAGGGGCATGAGGCCTTCGCCGCCGCAGCGGCCGCCCTGGCCCGCTGGCAGCCCCAGCGCGGCGCCGGGCTGAAGCTGCGCAGCGACGAGGAGCGCGTCACGCTCGGTGGCCGGTTCTCGACCGGGATCGGCGCCGGACCGCTCCGGCTGTGGGCGCCGTGCCTGATCGTGTGGGTCGTGGACGAGCCGGAGCGTTACGGTTTCGGCTTCGGTACGCTGCCCGGCCACGTCGCCACCGGCGAGGAGTCGTTCCTGCTGAAGGTGGAGCCCGGCGGCGAGGTGTGGTTCGAGGTCAGGGCGTTCAGCCGCCCGGCCACCTGGTGGGCCCGGCTCGGCGCCCCGGTGATGCGCCTCGTCCAGTCGAAGATCACGGACCGCTACGCGACCGCCATGCGCAGGCCACCCAGGCCGTGACCAGCGGTCTTTCCCATGATCCGGAAGACTTTGTGTCGCCAGAGCACAATGCCGGTGAGTTAAGCGTTCAGGGTGATGGATGGGGCTGGATGGTGACTGTGAAGGTTGCTGTCCAGTTTCGTTGTTTGCGGCCGGGT
>NZ_JBEXDG010000056.1:0-73845 GCF_040605635.1 Dactylosporangium sp. NPDC005555 | reverse complement strand
TACGGGCAGATCCTGTCGGCGCTCGGTGTGCTCACCTCCGGCCAGCTGGTCGAGGCGTCCCGGGCGGACCTCGTCGCGGAACACATCGGCGGGACAGCGGTGAAGACGACGCAGAAGTTCACGGAGGCGCTCGGCGGGGTGCTGTTCATCGACGAGGCGTACACGCTCAACCCGATCGAAGGGGGTGGCGGCGGGCACGACTTCGGCCGGGAGGCGGTCGACACGCTGGTGAAGCTGATGGAGGACCACCGTGACGAGGTCGTCGTCATCGTCGCCGGCTACTCGCCGCAGATGCGGCAGTTCATGGCCGGCAACCCAGGGCTCGCGTCGCGGTTCTCGCGGACGATCGAGTTCGACAGCTACTCCACCGGTGAGCTGGTCACGATCGTGGACCGGCTGTGCAGCACCCACCACTACGTCCTGGAGTACGACACCCGTGCCGCCCTCGCCGGGTTGTTCGACGCGATGCCGCGTACGGAGTCGTTCGGCAACGCGCGAGTCGCCCGGAAGCTGTTCGAGGAGATGATCGGCCGGCAGGCGTACCGGCTGTCGGCCGGCGGCGCCTCCGACGGGGTGGAGCTGGCGCAGCTGCTGCCGCAGGACCTCGGCGCCGACCCCGCCGAGCGCGACGGCACCGGCGGCGGCAACGCGGGTTCCGAGGTGGACGCGTTGCTCGCCACGCTCAACGGGATGATCGGGCTGACCGCTGTCAAGCGTGAGGTCGCCGAACTCATCGACCTGCTCGCCAACGCCCGGGCCCGGGTCCGGGCGGGCCTGCCGACCCCGGCGGTGTCCCGGCACCTGGTGTTCTCCGGGCCGCCCGGGACTGGGAAGACGACCGTGGCCCGGCTGTACGGCCGGCTGCTGGCGGCGCTCGGGGTGCTCAGCAGCGGGCAGGTCGTCGAGGTCGCCCGCGCCGACCTGGTCGGTGAGTTCGTCGGGCACACCGCGCACCGGACCCGGGAGGCGTTCGACCGGGCCCGCGGCGGGGTGCTGTTCATCGACGAGGCGTACGCGCTCAGCCCGCCCGACGCCCGCAACGACTTCGGCCGGGAGGCGATCGACACCCTGGTGAAGCTGATGGAGGACCACCGTGACGAGGTCGTCGTCATCGTCGCCGGCTACGACGAGGAGATGGCGTCGTTCCTCGCCGCGAACGCCGGACTGGAGTCACGGTTCACCCGGCACATCCACTTCGCCCACTACACCCCGGACGATCTCGTCGCGATCTTCGAGAACCTCGCCAGTGCCGGTGAGTACGAGTGCCCGTGGGAGACCCTCGACGCGCTGCGGACGCATTTCGCGGCCGTGCCGGTCGGGCGGTCGTTCGGCAACGGACGGTACGCCCGGCAGCTGCTCGACGAGGCGGTCACCCGGCAGGCCGGGCGGCTGCGTGGCCGCACCGACCCGTCGGTGGACGAGCTGAAGACGCTGCGGGCCTCGGACATCACGCCGGTGCCGCCAGTACGCGCCGGATCGGCGGACACATTCTCGTAGTTACGTCAATAAATGTGCCTTGACCCTGAGGGCAAGCGGCGGTGGTCGGCGTAGATCTCGTAGAACGCGTCCGCCGGGCCGACGGTCCAACGACCGGGGTCGAACTCAGCGACACCCAGGCGCTCGTGTGCGCGTTTCGCGTCCTGGCGCACAGTCGTCACGCCGGCCGGCTTCTGGTGGACACCCGCGTTGAGGGCCGGCGGGCAAAGGCCGCCGGCGCTCGTCACGGACGATGTGTGTACTCCCCCACCGGCGGTTCAGTGCCAGGTGCGGCCGAACCACCGCCGTACCCGGCTCGACCCGAACTCGGTCTTGTCCGCCCGGTAGACGTCCGACGCGTCGTCGAAGGTGCCGAACGGCGTCTCGCCCCGGCGGAAGGTCACCTGGACACGGCCGACGCCGCCACGTCGGCCATCGCACCCCAGGCGGAACTGGCGAACGACCCGGCGAACCGGGCAGCCGCTCCGGCCAGCTCGGCGGCCCCCTGCGGAGCTCCTACCTGGACATAGGCCTGCGCGCCGATCGGGTTCAGCAGCGCGTTGCAGGTCGGGCACTCGCCGTACCGGGCCGCCGCGGCGCTCGCCGACCGCACCGAGCGGACCGCCGCCTCGGGCTCGCCACGTTCCACAGCCGCGAACGCGGCCGTCGCGTGCAGCCGCGCCCACGCGTGCCGGGCCATCGGGGTCACGGTCGCGATCGCCGCCGCCCGCTTGAGGAACAGGGTCGCCTCGGTGTGCTCGCCGACGCACGCCGCCAACTCGGCGCGGCGCAGCCAGGGCAGCGCGACCGTGCGGCTGCCGAGCGGTTCGTACAGGTCGCAGCTGCGCTCCAGACAGGCGGCGGCCTCGTCCCACCGCGCGCGCAGCAGCAGCGACTCACCGAGCAGGCACCAGGCGAACGCCTGGGCCGGCACGGCGTCCAGGCGTTCAGCGAGCGCAAGCGTCTCCCTGGCGTACTCGTCCACGTCGCGGGTCGAGTCGTCGCCGTACAGCTGGTACTGGCTGAGGCAGTGGTTGAAGTCGCAGAACCGGGCCACCCGCTGGCCGAGCGCCGAGCCGGGCAGCCGCTCGATCTGGTGCTGCAGGCCGGGCCGCCAGTCACCACGCATGTGTGAGACGAACGCCAGCGCCTCCAACGCCGCGGCGACGTCGTCCGCGTCGCCGTGCGCCAGCGCGACGGCGTGCGCCTCCTCGGCGTGCCGACCGGCGGCCGCGAGATCGCCACGCTCCCACGCCTGCTGGGCGCGCAAGCAGGTCAGGCGTCCCCGCTCGGCCGGGCCGGGGCCGAATCCGTCCGCGGCCGCGAGGTGCGGCTCCGCGTCGGCGGGGCGGTGCTGCATCAGCCACGCGTGGTTCGGCCGGTCCGCGGCCACCAGCCGCTGCACGGCGCGGGCCGCCTCGATCAGGTCACCGCCGGCCTCGAGCAGCCCGGCGTACTCCCCGACCAGGGCCACAGCGCCGCCGTCACCCACTCCCGCCGCAACCGGTGCCCCGGTGCCAGCGCAAGCAACTTGACCAGGGCCGCGGGCTTGCGCTGGGACCACCCGCCGGGGTCGATGGCCCGACCTTCCACGGACACCCGAAAACCACTGAAAAGGTCGATGCGCAAATTCACGCGGTCACCCTACCGAACCAATTCACGAAAGCGGCCGGGCGCCAGGGCGCCCGGCCGTAAACCAATCAGGGGGCCGACCGGACTCGACGGGGTGTTCGACGCGCCACCGCCGCCGCCGAAGTCCTACGGGCGGAGTTCCCGGCGGACATCGGGCTGCAGCTACGGCTCCGCCCGCGGCGAGTAGGGTCCGGCGCCGCCGCCTGTCCGATCTCTTCCGGGCAAAGGCGGATCCGACCCAACTGGAGCATGGCGCGCAATGATGCCGCTCGTTGTTTACAGCGGCACGCGGCCGCCGGTTCAATGCGTACACATCTAACATCACCGATGTAAGGGAGTGGTATGCAGCGAATCATCGCGATGCTCGTGGCGGTATGCAGCGCGGCCGTCGTGGTCGTGGCGGCGCCGGGTCCGGCGCGCGCCGCCGACCCGAGCTACCCGGCCGGCATGTACATGTGGCTGCGCGGCAACCTCGGCCAGCAGACCACCGGCGGCAAGGTCTACCAGTGGAACGACTGGAGCGGCAACGGCCGCAACGCCACGATGACCGTCGACGCCCGCCGGCCCACCCTGGTCAACAACGCCCTCGGCTGGGCGCCGGCGGTGCGGTTCAGCGGAGCCCAGTCGCTGAACCTGCCGATCCCGATCAGCGCCACCACGTTCTCCATCTTCATCGTCGGCCAGAACAACAACCCGGGCAGCAGCCTGAGCCCGGTCCTCGGCCCCGGCGGGATGAGCCCCAACAACCAGCTGAACTGGGTGGGTTCGTCCTACGTGCAGGTCGTCGGCACCAGCAACAACCTGCCGGTCATCCAGGCGCCCGTCGTCAACGTCGGGTTCCACATCCTGGGGCTGGTCTACAACGGCTCCCAGCTGAAGTTCTACCGCAACAGCACCCTCCTGCACGTCGCCAACGCCACGACCACCGGACCGTGGGTCCTCGCCCAGA
The DNA here is from genome assembly GCF_040605635.1 of Dactylosporangium sp. NPDC005555. Taxonomy (NCBI): domain Bacteria; kingdom Bacillati; phylum Actinomycetota; class Actinomycetes; order Micromonosporales; family Micromonosporaceae; genus Dactylosporangium; species Dactylosporangium sp. NPDC005555. Next base: position 69,788 of record NZ_JBEXDG010000056.1, on the reverse strand, counting down.
TCGGCGCCTACTACTCCCAGTACTTCCTCACCGGCGACATCGTCGAGATCCTCGTGTACCCGCGCGCCCTGACCGACACGGAACGGACCAACACGCAGAACCTGATCCGCGGCACCTACAACCTCCCCGCCTGATCCCGAGGCGCGCACCTCCCGGGCAGATCGAAGCCCCCGGTGACCGGTCGCATGCCGTCCACCGGGGGCTGGTGTCGTGTGCCTTCCACATCGACCCGGCCGACGTTGTCGAACCCCGCGTGAGTCCCGAGTACCCCCGCCGCGACATCGAGCGCGGCTACACACGCCACGGCGCGAGGACTGCAATGGCGCGCCTGATCGGTGGGGCGTTCATCGTGGATGTCCGTTGCTGATGTGGCGCCCGGCCTCCGCAGCGACGGCGGTCAAGAGGTACGCGGGCAGGGGCGGGCACCACCGTGCGGTTACGATCGAGCGACCGTCGACGCTGGAAGGGACCGCCGGCTCATGCAGACTCCCCCGTGGCCGCCCGTGCGGACACGGTCGCTCGTCGTCGCGGCTGGGGCGCTCGTCGCGGTGCCGGTCGTCGGTGTCCTGCTGGCACTCACCGCGTTCTCCAGCGTGCCGAACGGTCACGCGCGGCTGACCGCGCCGCAGGCCGAGGCCGTCCCGGCGAACGCGCTCGTCAACACGGGGTTCGAGGACGGCACCCAGGGCTGGAAGGCGCAGGGTGGCGGGCAGGTCCGCCCGTCGACCACGGCGGCACACGGCGGGCGGCACAGCATGCTCGTCACCGGCAAGGACGGCAAACGGCCCGGCGCGTCGCTGGACCTCGCCGGGAAGCTGCGCCCCGGCACCGTCTACGGGGTGTCGGTGTGGCTGCGGCTGCCCGCGCACGACCCGGGGGCCAAGCTGCGGCTCGGGATGTCGTGGGGCTGGGCGTCCGCGGTCCAGGACACCGTCCTGACGTCGGCCGACGTGACCGCCGACGGCTGGGTGCGTCTCGAGGCCAAGTACACCCCGGTGACCGCGGTCGACGTCCTCACCGCGGACATCAGCCCGGTCAGCGGCGACGGCGAGTTCCACGTCGACGATTTCACGGTGGTGCCGCTGCCGGACCGCCCGCAGGTCACGGTGCCGTCGCTGAAGGAGGCGTTCGGTGCGAGTTTCGAGATCGGGGCGGCCGTCGGGCAGCAGCAGCTCGCCGGCATGGAGGCCGACCTGCTGAAGCGGCAGTTCGGGTCGGTGACCCCGACGAACGCGCTGAAGTGGACGGCGACGGAGCCACAGCCGCAGGCGTACCGGTTCGCCGCGGCCGACGCGATCGTGGACTTCGCGACCGCCAACGGGATGAAGGTCCGCGGGCACACCCTCGTGTGGCACAACCAGACCCCGGACTGGGTGTTCCTCGACCCGGCGGGCAAGCCGATGACCCCCACGGCGGAGAACAAGGCCCTGCTGCTGCAGCGGATGGAGAGCCACATCGCGGCGGTCGTCGGGCAGTACCGCGGCAGGATCCAGACCTGGGACGTCGTCAACGAGGTGATCGCCGACGACGGCACGATGCGCGCGAGCCGCTGGTATCAGCTCGCCGGCCTCGACTTCATCAAGCGGGCGTTCCAGGCCGCGCGGATCGCCGACCCAGCCGCGAAGCTGTGCGTCAACGACTTCAACCTGAGCCAGCCGACCCGCCGCGACGCGATGTACCAGCTCGTCTCCACCCTGAAGGCCGAGGGCGTTCCGATCGACTGCATCGGCGACCAGACCCACGTCAACATCGCCGCCCCGACGGCGGCACAGGTGTCGGCGGCGCTCGAGAAGTTCGCCAGGCTCGGCATCGACCAACAGGTCACCGAGCTCGACGTGAGCGTCTACACCGACAACACGTCCGTCTACACGACCGTCCAGCCGGCGCTGCTGGCCCGGCAGGCGGCGCAGTACCAGGCGCTGTTCGGGGTGTACCTCAAGCACCGCGACAAGATCAGCTCGGTGACGTTCTGGGGGCTCGCCGACAACGACTCGTGGCTGCACACGTACCCGATCCCGCGGACGAACGCGCCGCTGCTGTTCGACGCCGGCCTGGCGCCGAAGCCCGCATTCTGGGCGGTCGTCGGCGATCGCCCGGCGAACTGACGCAGCCTGTCCCTGAGATCTACGGCGACGGCTGCCACCGCAACTACACCTCGGTCAAGGACCCCGCGTGCGTGTTCGGTGACCCCTCGTCGAAGACCGTGGTGGCGCTGTTCGGCGACTCGCACGCCGCCCAGTGGTTCCCGGCGATGCGGCGCCTTGCCGAGGAGCGCCGCTGGCGGCTCGTCGTGCACACGAAGAGCGCCTGACAGCTTGCACGCGTCCGATGGACACAGCGTTGGTCCTGCCGCAGCGGCGCAAGCTTGTCGCGGAGGCCGCCGCCGCGAACGGGCAACTGTGATCGACCCCACTGCGTGGTTCTGCACCGCGGCGACATGCCCCGTCATCGTCGGTAATGTGCTGGCTCGACCGCGCCGACAGCCACCTGACGACCCCGTATGCGGCGCTGCTCGCACCGGTGCCGGGGGCTGCGTTGCCGATGGTGCCGTGATGGAATCTGCCGCGGAACACGCGTAGACGCGCAGGTTCGCTAGGATCGCCACCTTCGGCGCCGATCAGTCGGCATGACCTGACCCCGAGATCATTGTGAGCTCCGTGACCGACAACGATCAGACGTTCATCATGCCGAGGCAACGCTCCGGGCCGGACGGCACCGTGGGCGACGTCGACCTCGACGACAGCACCGTCGTCGTGCCCGAGCGGGTCCTGATCGAAACGGCGAACCAGGCCCGGCAGAATCAGTGGGATGCCGACCGGCCTGCCGCCCGGGGCGTGTCGCCGCTGGAGGGTTCGCCGTATGGCCGGGAGAGGGCCCTCGGCACGCTCGCCTGGATCGTGGCCGCGGTCGTCACCGGCGCCGTCGCACTGATCCGGCTCAACTGGGCCAGCATGCGGGTCGGCGAACTGTCCGCGTGGGGGTTCACCCGGGCGCCCAAGGCGGTCGTGTTCGACCTGCTCGACGAGGTCGGCGCCGCTGACGCACCCTACTTCGTGCTGCTGAAGGGCTGGGCGAGCGTCTTCGGCCGGACCGACTTCGCGCTGCGGATGCCCTCGGCGATCGCGATGGCCGCCGCGGCCGCGCTGGTCGCGATCCTCGGCAACCGGCTCGGCGGCCCCCGGGTCGGGGTGCTGTCCGGACTGCTCGTCGCGGTGCTGCCGGTCACCAGCCGCTACGCGCAGGAGGCGGGTCCGCAGGCGTTGACCCTGTTCGGGGCGGCCCTCGCCACGCTCGCCCTGGTCAAGTACCTCGACCGGCCGAAGGCGTGGCAGCTGGTCGGCTATGCCCTCGCCGTCGTCCTGACCGGGGTCAGCCACGCGACCGGGCTGCTGCTGGTCGGAGTCCACGGGTTCGTCGTCGTGGCCATGAAGCGTGAGGTCTTCCTCGGCTGGCTGCTCGCGACGCTGGCCGGGGCCGCTCCGGCGGTCGTGCTGATGGTGCTGTTCGGTGCGCCGGTGCGTGACGGTGACCCCGGTGCGTGGCCGTCGGTCACCGACCTCGCCCACGACACGTTCGGCTCGGTGCTCGCCGGCGGCGTCGTGCTCGGCCTCGGCCTGCTCGCGCTGTCGGGACGCAAGCCCGGCGTCGTGTACTCCGCCTGGGCCCTGATTCCGCTCGCGCTGCTGTTCCCGCTCGTGCGCCTCACCACCTATGGCGCCGACCAGATCACGATCGTCGCCGTCGCCGGCTGGGCCGGCCTCGCCGCCATCACCCTCAGCCGCGGCCTGATCGTGCGCGGGCTGACGGCGGCCGTCGTCGTCGCGCTCATCGGCCTGCCGGAGCAGATCGCGATCCGTCAGCAGGACGGGCACGGACAGGCCTCCCACGAGCTCGCCAACGTCCTGTTCACCCAGGGCAAACCGGGCGATGCGATCGTGTACGGCCCGGCCGCCGGCGACGGGCAGTCCGGGCGTGACATCGTCGAGCGCTACCTGTCCCAGGACCACCGCCCGAAGGACATCCTGGCGAAGACGGTCGCCCGCGACAACGGAACGCTGCGGACCACCGAGTGCCCCGACGTCGACGCCTGCCTCGGCGCGGCGCCCCGGGTGTGGCTGGTGCGGGTCGGCACCTTCGACTCGCCGCTGACCGGCCTGGAGGCGGGCAAGGACGGTGCGCTGCGCGTGCGGTACACCCAGACCCAGACCTGGAACCTGACCGGCGCGACGCTCGCCCTGTTCACCCTCAAGCCGGCCGCGTAACCATGCTGGCCTTCCTGCTGCAGATCAACGCGTTCGTCAAGAGCGGCGCGGTCTACCCGTTCGCGGTGTTCATGCTGTGGGTGTGGCTGCTGTGGCTGCTACGGGTCACGCTCGCCGGGCAGTACCGCCCCGTGCAGGCCGCCTACAACGTGAGCACCTCGGTCGTCATCCCGGTCGTCGACGAGCCGGAAGACCTGTTCCGCGAGGTGCTCAGCCGGATCCGCGAACAGCGGCCGACGGAGATCATCGTGGTGATCAACGGGCCGCGCAACGAGATCCTTGAGAAGATCTGCAGCGACGTCGGGGTGCGCTGGGTGTGGACGGAGACGCCGGGCAAGCGCAACGCGGTCGCCGTCGGCGTCGGGATGTCCAGCGGCGACGTCGTCGTCCTCGTCGACTCCGACACCGTCTGGACCAACGACACCCTGCGTGAGCTGGTGAAGCCGTTCCGTGACCCGCGGGTCGGCGGGGTCACGACCCGGCAGCGGATCCTCGATCCCGGCCGCACCGTGCTGACCCGCTGGGCCGACTGGCTGGAGAACGTGCGCAACGAGTACTCGATGCCGGCGATGAGCGTCCTGGGCACCGTCGGGTGCCTGCCGGGACGCACGATCGCGTTCCGCCGCTCGATCCTCGTCGACTGCATGGACCGGTTCCTGACCGAGCGGTTCCTCGGGGTGTTCCTCGAGGTCAGCGACGACCGGACGCTTACCAACTACACGCTGCAGGCCGGTTACCGCACCGTCTACCAGTCGACGTCGCTGGTCTTCACGGACGCGCCGACGAAGCTGGCGAAGCTGACCAAGCAGCAGTACCGGTGGGCGCGCGGGTCCCAGTACAACACCCTGCGCATGCTGCCGTGGATGCTGCGCAACGCGCCCGTGCTCGCGGTGCTCTACCTGTCGGACATCCTCGTGCCGTTCGTGCTGGTCGGGTGCTTCGTCAGCTGGGGCATCGCCCTCGCGACCGGGTTGAAGTCGCAGCTGTACGGGGCCCTGATGCTGCCGGACGAGTCATGGCAGCGGGTCGCGATCATCCTCGGGCTGACGGTCGTGATGACGCTCGCCTCCCTGGCGCTGCGGTTCGGCCGGCACTTCGCCCACCGCCCCGGCGACGTCTTCGCGCTGCCGGTGTTCATGCTCATCAACACGTTCATCCTGATGCCGATCCGCGTCCTCGGGTTCTTCCGGATGGCGCACAACGCGGGCTGGGGGACGCGGGCCGGCGGGTTCGCCGGGGAACGGCGGCGCAACCCGATGCTGGTGCTGCCCTACATCGCTGGAGTGATCATGTTGTGCGGGTCGGTGCTGCTCGGTGCCTAGGCACACGCGGGAGACGCCGCGGTCGTTCCGGATCTGGATGGCCGCCAACACGATCGTCGTGGTCGGGCTGGCCGCGTGGATCCTCAGCCCGGCGGCGAAGGACCCGGACTCCACCCAGTCCCGCGGCAACGCGGCCGCCGCGGAGGAGAACCGGCGGCAGGCGCAGAAGCCGGCACCGACCCGCGAGCAGATCCTGGCGATCCCCGGGCTGCGGTTCGGCATCAGCGCACCGCAGGCGCCGTGGTCCTCGGCCGAGATCGGCGCGGCAGCGAAGGCCGCCGGGGCCGACCCGACCATCGTGCAGTACTTCGTGAAGTGGACCCAGGAGTTCCGCGCCGACTCGATCCCGCAGACCTACAAGCAGGGTGCGCTGCCGGTCGTCTCGTGGGAGCCGTGGGCGGGAGTGAAGTCGGGGCCGAACCAGACCGACTACGCCCTGTCGAAGATCATCTCCGGGAAGTTCGACGACTACATCACACGGTTCGCCACCGCCGTACGCGACCAGAAGTGGCCTGTCGCGATCCGGTTCGCGCACGAGATGAACGGCAACTGGTATCCGTGGTCGGAGAAGCAGTCCGGCAACAAGCCAGGCGAGTACGCCGAGATGTGGCGGCACGTCCACGGCATCTTCGCCGCGGTCGGTGCCACCAACGTGATCTGGATCTGGAGCCCCAACATCATCCGGCCGGTGCCGAGCGTGAAGCTCGACCCGCTGTATCCGGGCGACGCGTACGTCGACTGGATCGGCATGGTCGGCTACGCGGTCGAGGAGAGCAAGGCCTCGGCGGTGTTCGAGCCGACGATCGCCGCGGTGCGCAAATTCAGCCAGAAACCACTCATCATCACCGAGACGGCCGTCGAGAAGGGCCCGCACCAACTGCGGTGGATCGCGGACTTCTTCGCCTGGATGGGCAACCGGCAGGACATGGTCGGCTTCATCTGGTTCAACTTCAGCAAGGACGAGGGCGGCACGTCGGACTGGCGCTTCAGCGTCCACCCGCCGATCGCCGAGGCCGTCCGCAAGGGCCTGGCCGGGGTCAAGCTGGCCGCTCCCCCGCCGCACTGACCGCCGCTCACCGCTTCGCGGTGATGTCCTCGACGAGGGCCTTGATGATCGGCTTGGCCTCGGCGTCGGTGGCCACCTGCCAGCTCAGGTCACCGACGGTGTTGCCGAGGCCGGCCTGCCCGCGCGACGGCAGCTGCGACAGGATCACCGCGCGGATCCAGTCGACGTCGGGGGTGCCGAGCCAGGTGCGCAGGTCGGTGAAGAACTTGACCCGCTCCTCCGCGGCGGCGTTGACCTCGGCGAGGATGACGTCCTTGGCGAAGGTGGTGCGCAGCATCTCCAGCCGCGGCACGAACGCCTTCACCGGGTAGGCCTTCTTGCTCCCCAGGTTGATCACCGTCGTGCCGACGTAGTCGACGTGGTCCGGGCCGGGCCAGTACTTCTGCACGTTGGCAAGCCATGCCTGGTCCTGCTCCGGGCCCTGGTACAGGTTGGGCGACGGGGCGAACACGAACTTCGCGTTGCCGGCGCCGGCGGAGCGGAACACCTCGACGATGTGCTTCCACGCCGCGACATAGGCGGCCGGGTCGTGGCTCCACGGATACCAGTCGCCGTTCATCTCATGCGCATACCGCATGTACACCGTCAGTCCGGACTTCTTGACCGAGGTGGCGAAGGTACGGATGTACGCGTCGAGCTGACCGCCGGCGATCGCGGCGTTGCTGAACTTCGGCTGGACCGCCGCGGCCTCCTCGGGCCGGGCGGCGTCGACGCTCGCCCACGGCTCCCACGTCACCGAGTAGGACTTCATCTTCTGGTCACGGGCCGCCTGGAAGTGCGTGTCGAGGCCCCGGTTGCGCTCCCAGGCCTCGAACTCCATCACCATCGTCGGCTTCACCCCGACGGCCTTCGCCCAGTCGGCGGCCTTCCACGGGTCGGATGCGACGCCGAACTCCCGCGGCGGGCGCCCGTTGCCCGCCTTCGCGTCCTCCGACGAACAGCCCGCCACCGAGACGACGCCCGCGGCAAGACCGGTGAGCAGCAGCTGACGCCGAGTGAGCACGATCGGATTCCTTCCCCGTGGGTGCGCCACCGTCCGCCGGGCCGGGGCGGCGCCAGTCTAGCGAGCACCGGACCGCGAGGGCGACGTCCATATGATTGGATCGACCGGAGTTCCCGCGGCGGCGCTGCGGTTGACAGCGGCAGGAGGTAGCGGCAGGTGACGACCGACTCCCAAGGGCCGGTCCGGGCTTCGGCCCGTGTCGGTGTCGGACCCGCGTCCGACCCGTCCCCGGCGACCCTTGCCCCGCGGCGGCGCCCCAGCCACCTCGGGCCGGTCCACGTGCTGCAGGTCGTCGTCGTCGAGGCGGCGATACTCGGCCTGCTCGCCGTGCTCGACCAGGGTGTCCTGGTCATCGTGCCGGTCGCGCTCGCCGGGCTGCTCATCGCCGTCGTCGCCCTCGGCCGGCAGAAGAGCCGCTGGTGGCTGGAGCGCCGGGTCCTCGCGTGGCACTTCACCCGCCGCGCGAAGCGGCGCCCCGCCGAGCCGGTCACCGACCCGCGGCTCGCCCTGCTGCGCACGCTCGCGCCGCGGCTGACCGTCCAGGACGTGCCGGTGTCCGACGACTCCGTGATCGGGGTGGCCCGCGACGACGCCGGCTGGTTCGCGGTGGCGGAGGTCACCCCGACGGCCGCGATGGCCGACGGGCCGTCCGGGCACCTGCCGCTGGAGTCGCTCGTCACCACGCTCACCGACACCGGCCAGCCCGGCTCCGCCCTGCAGGTGGTCACGCACACCCTCGGCTTCCTCAGCAGCGACCTGCAGCAGGCGCTGCCGGCCGCGTACTCCTACCGGGAGCTGGTCCAGCGCTTCGATGCCGCCCCGATCCCGGCCGACCGGGTCACCTGGGTCGCCGTCCGCCTCGACGCGCGGGCCCTCGCCGAAGCCGGCGCGGAGAGCGCCGAGAACGCCGTCGACGTCGTCGCGGCGATGCTCCGCAAGGTCGCGCGGACCCTGCGCGGGGCCGGGGTCAACGTGCGGATCCTCGACCGTGGCGGGGTCCTGACGGCCCTGGAGCGCTCCTGCGACCTGCAGCGCACCGACGACGCGGCGCCGCCGCCCCAGCCGCGGGAGACGTGGGACGCGTGGCACTCCGCAGGCCTTGCCCACCGGTCCTACTGGGTGCAGGACTGGCCCTCGATCAACCAGGACGGGGCCGTCGGCGCCCTCGGTGACCGGCTTGCCGCCGTGCCCGGCTCGTTCACCAGCGTGGCGTTCGTCATCGTCCCCGGTGCCGCCACCGACGCCCAGGTCGACGTCAGGTGTCTGGTACGTGTCGCGGCACCCGCCGAGACGATCGCCGCCGTCTGCCGGGTCCTCGAAGGCGGCACCCACGGCGCGCGCCTTCTCCCGCTCGACGGCGAGCAGGGTCCTGCCACATATGCGACCGCACCGACGGGCGGAGGACCCCGATGACCCGCCCCATCGAACCGGTTCAGCAGCGCGGTGTCCTCAGCGCGCCCGCACCGGCTCCCGGACCTGCCCAGGGGCAGCCGGCAGGGCAGGCGGGCGGGCAGGCGCCCCACGTGCGGGTCGCCGGGCCGCAGACGGCACCCGGCACACAGGCCCAGCCCGACGACGAACGCGCCGCCGAAGCCCATGCAGCCGCCGAGGCGGAGGCCGAGGCGTCGGCGCAGACCCTGCGGGTCGCCGGGCTCGTCGCCACCGCCCCCACGCCACCGTCCGGCCCGCCCGGCGGCACCGTCTACGGCAACCGTGACGACGAACGCGACGCCGCTCCCGGCGGCAGGCAGCCGGGGCTGCGCATCGGCTGGCACACCGCGTCGCTGACCGCGCTCAACACGATGGGCGTCAGGTCGGCCGGCACCGGGCTCGTCCTCGGCGCGGACCACAACCAGCAGCCGGTCCCGATCCGGCTGTTCCGGCCCGAACCGACCCGCGTCACGCTCGTCGGCGGGGTGTGGGCGGCGCAGATGCTCGCGTTCCGGGCCCTGGCGCGCGGCTCGCAGATCATCGTGATGACGGTCGACCCGGCCGCGTGGCACGGCTTCGGCGATCGGGCCGTCGGCCGCGCCGACCGGGTCGCGGTCCTGCACGGTGAGCAGCCGGCCACCGTCACCGCGACCGCCCGCCGGCCCGTCCTCGTCGTGCACGACCTCGGCACCACCGGCCCGTCGAGCCCACCGGCGGCCGGGCCGTGGCAGACGCAGCTGACCGTCCTGCGGCGCCTCGAGGAGCCCGGCGCGCCCGCGGTGCGGTCGTGCGATCTCGTGGTCCTGCAACGGTTGCACATCACCGAGGCCGCGGTCGCCGGGACGGCGTTGCAGCTGGACCCGCAGAGCGTGCAGCGGCTGCAGATGCTGGAGAACGAGATGCTCGCGCTCATCGGCGGCGGTGCCAACCGGTACCTGTGGCTGCACCCCACGTCGACGGAGCGTCAGACCATGGGCGACGCATGGCGATGAGGACGTTGCACTTCCGGGCGTTCTGTTACGTTGTTCGCCGTCGTAGCCGTCCGCGCAGCCATGACGCAGTGAGGAGATCGCCGTGACGCCCCGGATCGGCATCGGGCTGGCCCGAGTGACCGTCGCCACCCCGAAACGGCGCATCGACGTCGCACTGCCTGACAACGCCATCGTCGCGGAGCTCCTGCCGCACCTGCTGCGCCACGCGGGTGAGGACATGGGCGACACCGACCACAACTCCGGCTGGGTGCTGCGACGGGCCACCGGCGCGCTCGTCGAGCCGGCCCGCAACCTGACCGTCCAGGGGGTCCGCGACGGCGAGATCCTGCACCTCGTGCCGGGGCGCACCGACTGGCCGGAGCTCGCCTACGACGACGTCGTCGAGGTCATCGCCAACGGCGCGCGGCGCACCGGCAGGTCGTGGAGCGGCCCCGCCACCCGCCGCGGGGGAATCACGTTCGGTGTCGTCACGTTCACACTCGGCGTCCTCGCGATCGCCCTGGCCGGCCCGCCGTGGACGATCCCGGCGGCCGTCGCCGGCGGGATCGCGCTCGTGCTGGCCCTCGCCGGGATTGTCGTCGCCCGCGCCCTCGGCGACGCACCCGCCGGTGGTGCCGTCGCCGGTGCCGCCCTGCCCTACGCGTTCGCCGCCGGCGCCCTCGCCGTCGTGCCCGACGGCATCGGCGTCACCGGGCTCGGCGCGACCAGCGTGCTGCTCGGGTCGGCGGCGCTGCTGGCGGTCAGCGTCCTCGGATACGTCGGCACGGCCGCCGTGCGGTGGCTGTTCATGGCCGGGCTCGAGGTCGGCATCGCCGGGATCATCACGGGGCTGCTCGTGCTGGCCGGGATGTCGGCGGCCGGGTCCGCCGCGTTCGCCCTGACCCTCGTCATCGGCCTGCTGCCCGGCTATCCGCTGATCGCGAGCTGGCTCGGCAAGCTGCCCTTGCCGGCCCTGCCGAACAAGCCGGAGGACATCCTCGTCGACCAGCCGGTGCCGAAGCGGGCCGGGGTGTTCGCCGCTGTCGCCCGCGCCACCGAGCTGCTCACCGGCATGCTGCTCGCCGCCGCCGTCGTCGGTGCCGTGACCATCGTCATGCTCGGCGTCGACGGCCGCACCACGAGCATCCTGCTCGCCGCCAGCGCGTCCGCGGCACTGCTGCTGCGGGCCAGGCTCTTCCCGGCCGCCCGGCAGCGGGTCCCGCTGCTCGCCGGCGGTGCGTTCGGCGTCGCGGTGCTGCTGGTCGGCCTCGTCCTGCGCACCGACCCCGGTGGCGGGCGCCTGGTGATCCTCCCGGCGCTGCTGCTCGTCGGGGGTGCGATCGTCGCCGCCGGGCTGATCTACAGCAGACGGGCACCGACGCCGTACATCGGCCGCATCGCCGACATCACCGACGTCGTCGCGATCATCGCGCTGATCCCCCTCGCCTGCGGCGTGATCGGCGTCTACGGCTCGATCCAGGCGCTGTTCGCCTCGTTCGGCAGCTGACATGGCAACCCGCCGGGACCAGCTGCAGTCCTACCAGTACATGACCCAGCGGGTCCTGTCCGCGTTCGTCATGCGCGAGACCGACCCGGCCCAGTCGCCGCTGCGGCGCGGCATCGGCGCCGTCTTCGCCGGCATCATGGTCGCCGTCCTCGTCGGTGCCGGCTTCGGCGTCTACGGCATCCTCACGAAGGTCGGCGGCACCGCCTGGAAGGCCGACGGATCGATCGTCATCGAGCGCGAGACCGGCGCGACGTTCATCTTCATGGACGGCCGGCTCCACCCGACGCTCAACTTCACCTCCGCACTGCTGGCCTCCGGGCGGGGCGCATCGCAGCTGTTCCGCGTGTCGCAGAAGTCCCTGGGATCCGTGCCGCGCGGCATCACCATCGGCATCACCGGCGCACCCGACTCGCTCCCCCCGGCCGCCAAGGCCGTCGGGCTGCCGTGGACCGTCTGCTCCACGGCGGGCACGTCGAGCTCCGGCGGGCAGACGGCAACGGTCAGCCTCATGGCGGGTGAGGCGACGGCCGGTGCACGTGCCAGCGGAAACGGCCAGGGCGTGCTCATCAGGGACGTCACGGCCGGCCTGACCTACCTCGTCGTCAACGGTCACCGGCACCAGCTGTGGGAGTCGCGGACGGTCATCCCGGCCCTGTTCGGTGCCGTCGTCACCCCGGCCCCGGTCGGCACCGCCTGGATCAACGCCCTTCCCGCGGGTGTGCCGATCAGCCCCATCACCATCAACAACCGCGGCACCGACAGCAAGATCGTCACCGGCCGCAAGATCGGCGACCTGCTGGTCGTGCAGACGGGCTCCGGCCCGCAGCACTACCTCGTCTTCGACGACGGCATCGCCCCGATCACCCCACTGCAGAAGAACATCATCGACGCCCAGTTCCCCGGCAAGGACCCGGCACAGGTCTCCGTCGGCGACATCAACAAGGCCAAGCGCAGCTCCCGCCTGACCACCCCCGAGGGCAACGACGCCACGGCCCCGTCCGAGCCGCCGAAGCTGGACCTGCAGCCCGGCTCCCCCGGCGACCTCGTCTGCGCCACCACGACCGACCCGCGCAACGCCCCGCAGATCACCGTCGGTGGCACCATCCCCTCCATCGACGCCGGGGTCCCCACGATCGGCCGCTCGACCGCCGGCACCACCCTCGCCGACCGCGTCTCGGTCCCGGCGGGGCGGGTCGCCGTCGTCCGCGTCCTGCCGTCCGCGACTGCCACCTCGGGTGCCTACGCGATCATCACCGACATGGGCGTGCGCTTCTCCGTGCCGTCGGCGGAGGTCCTGCGGATGCTCGGCTACTCGCCGGACAAGGCGACCGACGTGCCGAGCTCGCTGGTGACCCGCATTCCGGCCGGTCCGGTCCTCGACCCGGCGGCAGTGTTCCAGCCGCAGGTGGCCGGCGCTCCGGCCGCACCGTCCTCACCACCGGCTCCGTCCACGTCCCCGTCCGGCTCCCCATCCCCGAAGCCGTCCGCCAGCTGACCCCTGCCCGTTCGCCGCCGCTTGATCAACGTCCCGTGAGACGGGGTGGGCGCTGGACGACAGTGCCACCGGCAAGGACAAGGTCGACGCGACCGGTCATCCGTTCGACGGGTGGTGGTGTCAGTCGCTCGACCTTGCCGTCACCAACCAGCGCGGCGTGGAGATGCCGACCCGGAAACGCTGACGATGCAAACTCGAGCAGCTGCGGTGCTGCCGGCGCCCCGCCTGCTGATCGTCATCAGTCAGGCGACCGTCAGTCGAAGAGCATCGCCGGCGGCCCGGGCTCCTCCGGCTCGTCGCGGACCCGGGCCGGAGCCGGATGCTCCGCCCGCCAGCGCCGGCGGCGGCCCTGCGGCAACGCGACGGCAAGGACGGCGATCACGACCGCGAACCCGAGCGCGCCGGCCGTGCCGATCAGGGCCCAGCGGCGGCTCCCGGCCCAGCTGGAGGCGCGGGCAGGCGCCGGGCCGTCGACCGGGCCGATGACCGTCGGCGGCTGCTCGACGACCTGGTCGGTGAGGGCACCTGCCGGATTGACGATCCCGTGGCCGTAGAACTGGCTGCCGGGGCCACCTGCGGCGGGGACGGCGGTGCCGATGAGCCTGCGGGTCACCTCCGCGACGTCCGCCCGCGGGATGAAGGCGCGCACGAGAGCGACGACGGCGCTGACGAATCCCGATGCCACGCCCGTACCGTTGACGACCGTGAGACCGGAGGCCCGCTGCAGCGTGAGGATGTTGCCGCCGGGTGCGACGAGGTCGACATACTCGCCGAACTGCGAGCTGTCCATCCGGATGCCACGCTCGTCGACGGCGCCGACGCCGATGACACCGTCGTAGGCGGCCGGGTAGGGGGTCGGGTTCTGCTGGTTGGCGCCGCCGAGGTCACCGACGGCCGCGACGACCACGATCTGCTTGTCGAGGGCCTTCTGCACGGCGGCGCGGACGGCCGGGTCGTCGGTGTAGGTGGGCACGGCCACATCGATGACGTCGGCGCCGGCGTCGACGGCCGCGTTGATGCCCTTGGCGAGCTGGGCCGCCTGGGCACCGCCGGTCTGCCGGTCGGCGACGACGCGGACCGGCAGGATGCGGGCGAGCGGGGCGACACCGGTGAAGCCGATGCCGTTGGTCGCCTTGCCGGCGATGACCCCGGCGACCTGTGTGCCGGTGCCGACGCAGTCGGTGTTGGCGGGTCCGGTGCCGGCCACCGCGTCGACCCCCGCAGCGACCCGGCCGCTGAGCTGCGGGTGGGCGGCGTCGACCCCGGATTCGAGGACAGCGACGGTGACGCCGCCGCCGCGGGTGAGGGCCCAGACACCGCTCGCGCCGAGGTTCTGCTGCGCCCACGGCACGGTGGTGATGTCCTGCCCGGGATCGGTGCACTCGGCCGCCGCCGCGGGGGCCGCGAACGGTACGACCACCGCCACAACGCCGACCAGCGCAACGGCGAGGATCCGGTGCGGCCACATGAGGGATGCGCTCCACATCGTCGTCATTGCGGGGGCGGTGTCCATGGCATCTGGATGAGCCGGCCGCTCTCGCGCCGCGTGAACAGATAGCCCCGCCCGGGCGGCAGGAACTGCGGCCGCATATTGCCGAAGAGCGGACCCTCCTCCCGGGAGCCGGACATCATGATGCCCGGTGAGGCAAGCTCGCGGATGCGGGTGATGATCGGGTCGAACATCGCCCGCCCGGCGCCACCGATCCGGCGGGTCAGGATGAGGTGCAGGCCGATGTCACGGGCCTGGGGCAGGAACTCGAGCAGCGACGCCAGGGGGTTGGCCGCGGCGCCGGCGACGAGGTCGTAGTCGTCGACCAGCAGGTACAGCTCGGGGCCCTTCCACCAGCTGCGGTTGCGGAGCTGGTCGGGGGTGACCTCCGGCCCGGGGAGCCGTTCGCGCATGACGGTGACGACCTGCTTGACGAGGTCGAGGGTGACCTGCTGGGAGGTGCCGTAGCCGAGGAGGTGCGCGGGGCTGACCGCACCGAGGAGGCTTCGGCGCAGGTCGACGAGCATGATGCGCGCCTCGGACGGCTGGTATGCCTGGGTGATGCTGTGGGCGAGGCCGCGCAGGAAGGCGCTCTTGCCGCACTCGAGGTCGCCGAAGAGCAGCAGGTGCGGGTCGGCGTCGAAGTCAAGGGAGACGGGCAGCAGGTCGTTCTCCGCGATGCCGATCGGGATGCGGCCGCGCACCGGTGCCGGCAGCGACTCGAACGGCAGCTGGTCGGGCAGCAGCCGCACCTTCGGGGCGGGTGCCGCGGTCCAGTAGGCCTGCATGTGCTTGACGAACTCGGTGACCGCGTCGGACAGGTCGTCCACCTGCTGCCGGCCGTCGATGCGGGGCAGGCCGGTGAGGAAGTGGAAGCCGTCGGCGGTGAGGCCGTGGCCGGGTGCCTGCTCGGGGACGTTGACGGCGGCGCGGCGGTTGATCGCCGAGTCGCTGGGGTCGCCGAGGCGCAGCTCGACCTTCGTGGTGAACATGTCGCGGGTCGCGGTGCGGATGTCCATCCAGCGGTTGGTCGAGGCGAGGATGTGGATGCCGTAGCCGAGGCCGCGGTTGGCGATCTCCGACACCATCGGCTCGAGGTCCTCGAACTCGCCGCGGAGGGTCGCCCAGCCGTCGACGACGAGGAACACGTCGCCGAACGGGTCCTCCGCCGCGGGGCCGCCGGTGCGCTGGCTGCGGCGGTAGGCGGCGATGCCGTCCATGCCGAGCTCGGCGAACAGCCCGTCGCGGGCCTGCAGCAGCCCGTAGACCTCCGCGACGGTCCGGCGCACGGTGTTGACGTCGCGCCGGTTGGCGATCCCGCCGACATGCGGCAGGCCGGCGAGGGCGCTGAGGCCGCCGCCGCCGAAGTCGAGGCCGTAGAACTGGACCTCGCGCGGGGTGTGCAGCAGGGCGAGGCTGCTCACGAGGGTCCGCAGAAACGTGGTCTTGCCGGTGACCGGGGCGCCGACGACCATGACGTTGCCGCCGGCGCCGGACAGGTCGAGCCACATCGGGTCGCGCAGCTGCTCGTAGGGCTTGTCGATGATGCCGGCAACGCCGTGCAGGCGGCCGTGCAGCGACGCGTCGGCGACGGTCAGGCCGCGCTCGGGCGACTGGACGATCTGCAGCAGCAGCTGGTCGAGGGTCGGCGGCTCGTCCAGCGGCGGCAGCCACACCTGGTGCGCGGCCGTGCCCTGGCCCTCCATCCGCCGCACGAGGACGTCGAGGAGGGTCTCCCCGACGTGGGTCTCCTCCGGCTCCGGTGCCTCATCGGCCTGCTCGGTCTCACGCGGCGGCGTGACGTAGGCGGTGGTGAAGTCGCGGACGGCGTCGACGGCCCTCCCGCCGACCGTCGGCAGGGCTCCGTCGCGCCGGTAGGCCCCCGACACGTACGCCGCCTTGAACCGGATCAGCCCCTCCGTGCCGGCCTTCAGGTAGCCGTGGCCGGGTGAGCGCGGCAGCTCGTAGGCGTCGGGGACACCGAGGACGGTGCGGCTCTCCATCGAGGAGAACGTCCGCAGGCCGAGCCGGTAGGACAGGTGCGTCTCCAGGCCGCGCAGGCGGCCCTCCTCGAGGCGCTGCGAGGCGAGGAGCAGGTGCACGCCGAGGGACCGGCCGACCCGCCCGATCTGCACGAACATGTCGATGAAGTCGGGCCTGGCGGTCAGCAGCTCGCTGAACTCGTCGACGATGATGAGCAGGCTCGGCAGCGGCCCGAGCGGGACCCCGGCGGCACGTGCCCGCTCGTAGTCGCGCTGCGACGCGTAGTTGCCCGTCTTGCGCAGCAGCTCCTGGCGGCGTACGAGCTCGCCCTGGATCGCGCCGAGCATGCGGTCGACGAGTGACAGCTCGTCGGCGAGGTTGGTGATGACGGCGCTGGTGTGCGGCAGGCGGTCCAGCGCGGTGAACGTCGCGCCGCCCTTGAAGTCGACGAGGACGAAGTTGAGGATCTCCGGGTTGTGCTTGACGGCCAGGGCGAGCACGAGGGTGCGCAGCAGCTCGCTCTTGCCGGAGCCGGTGGCGCCGACGAGCAGGCCGTGCGGGCCCATGCCGTCCTGCGCGGACTCCTTGATGTCAAGGTCGATCGGGCGGTTGTCGGCGCCCATGCCGATCGGGACGCGCAGCCGGTCGCGGTTGGGCCGGCTGGCCCACGCCTGTGCGAGGTCGAACTCGGCCGGGTCGCCGAGCTCGAGCAGCTCGGCGAGGCCGAGGTCGACGGTGACGGAGGTCGACTCGGCGAAGGAGGCCGCCGACAGCCGCAGCGGTGCGAGCTCCCGCGCGAGCACCTCGGCCTCCGCGGGGTGCAGCCTGTCGGCCTTTCCGATCTGGATGGTGCCGTCCATGGTGGTGCCGGAAACGGCGCCGTCCGCCGCGATGTCCAGCACGACGGTCGTGTCGTCGAGCAGCCGCGGCGGCGGGTTGGACAGGTCGATGATGGTGACGCCGGCGACACCGCCCTCGGTCATGAGGTGGTCGGACCCGGCGGTGGAGCCGCCGTCGATGACGACGACGGTGTGCGGGCCGGCGAAGTTCTGCGCGACGGCGGGGTCGAAGCGGGGCCGGTTGGCCAGGACGTCGTCGAGCATGGCCTCCAGGCCGGTGACGCCGGGCGTGAAGAGCCGCACCGCACCGACCGCGTCGACCTTGGTGGGGTGGGCGGCGTGCGGCAGCCACTTCACCCACGACCACTGCGGTGCCTGCGCGTCGGCGACGGCGACACCGATCAGCAGGTCGTCGGGCGAGTGGAACGTCACCATCTGTGCCAGCAATGCGCGGACGAGGTCACGGACGGTCTGCTCGTCGGTGCCGCGGATGTAGACGTGGGAGAAGTCCCGCAGCGCGATCGCGACCGGCAGGTCCGGCACGACGGTGTAGGTCGCGACGAACTTGCGCAGCGCCATCGCGCACAGCGGCTCGAGCTCGTCGACGGGGCGGGTCTGCGGCGGGATGAGCGGGGTGACGACCTCCTGCGCGCCGAGACCGATCCGGGCGACGCTGAAGTCGGCGTCGCCACGGCGGCGTTCCCACAGCCGGGCGCCGGTGACCAGCGACCACAGCACCGACGGGTCGGGGTGGCGGTAGTAGATGGCCTCGCGCTGCTTCTTGATCGTGTCGCGCAGCTGGGCGCGCAGCTGGCTGAGGCGCCGCATGTACTGCCGGCGGGCCTCGATCATCTCCTTCTTGCCCGGCCCGTTGGTCTGCGTGGCCATCATGGCGATCATGCCGAGGATCGAGACGCCGTACATACCGCCGGCGACGTAGACGAGCGGGCCCGAGCGGCCGCTGGCGCCCATCATGAGACCCATCGCCACGGCGCCGGCCGCCATCGGCAGGATCATCAGCATCCGGGTCCACGTCTTGCCGGCCGCGTTCGGCACCTCCGGCGGCGGGTCGAGCAGCACGTCCCCGGTCGGCAGCGGCGGCGCGGCACGCCGCGGCGGACGCTTGATGATGACGGACGTCACGTGCCTGCCTCCCCAGTCTGGCCAGCGCGGCCAATCCTATAGACCACCGTGCACCCACACCTCATCGCGCTCGTGCGTGGTGGTGGTCGTGCCCGCGGCGGGGTCCTCAGGCTCCCACAGCAGCAGCGCCTGCACGTCCTGCGCCGGCAGCTCGATCCCGAAGTCGGTGCGCGGGTTGACGGCGAGGGCGGAGTCCTGCGGCCACACGCCGAGCAGCAGCACGAACGGCATCGTCACGCTGTGCACCCGGCCGGTCGCGGGATCGGTGCGGGCCATCGGGAACGCCGCGAAGAACGCCTCCTCCGACGTGAAGACCTCCAGGACCGGCTCCTGCTCCGTCCCGGCGGGACGCCACCAGTCCTGCTGGTCGAGCAGCTGCTCGGGGTCCTCGACGGCGTGCGCGGTCGGCACGACGACGGTCGAGTCGAGCAGGGTGTCGATGTACGTGCCGGGATCGTTGCGCTCGGCGGCGTCACGCAGGACCGTGTCGGTGTCGAAGATCTGCGTGGCCTGCTCGTCCTCGGCGAACCCGGCGACGATTACCTGGGCGGCGGTCGGCAGCTTGACGTCGCCCTTCGCCGCCGCCCCGACCGCCTCCACGGGCAGATACGCGTCGATCGGATAGCCCGGGTTGACCGCCAGCCGCCACTCCGGCTGCGGCCACCGCTCGAGCAGCTCCTGGTAGGTGGTGGCCGTGTACGCGTCGGCGACCCCGGCGACCGAGGCCGTCAGTCCTTCCAGCGACGTGTACACCACCAGGACGGTCTGACCGAACAGCTCCGCGGTGATGAACGTCTGCTCCTCGGACTCCTCCTGGCCGACCTGCGGCAGGTAGAGCTCGGCGGAGGCGATGATGCCGAAGAACGCCTGCTGGTCGCCGTCGGCGAGGGCCTTGGCGAGGGCGCGCTCGGTCTCGTTCGCCGGCTCCCACTGCGGAGGCTGCTGGTCAGGGTCGGGGTCGGTCATCGGGTCGCTCCTCCGCTCGCCGGTTGCGGGCCGGTGGGGCGTTTCGCGGCCGGCAGCGCCGCGCCCATCCGGTCCGGGTGCAGCTGTGTCACGTCGGCAGCCGCGGCCGCCGCCCGCAGCGGCTCCGGCGGCTCGCACAGCATCTGCCAGAAAACCTTGAAGTCGTCGGCGCAGTGGTGCAGTAGCCGCTCGCACACGTCCTCGGCGGTGTCGTCGTCCTTGGCCCGCGGGTCGTCGTCGTCGAACCACCACACGGAGCCGGTTGCCTCGCCACGCACCTTCACCGCGATCAGCCCGCCCTGGACGTAGCCGGCCGCGACGTAGTCGGTGGTGAACCGGTCACCGAACCAGGCGTTGGCGTAGAGCAGGTCCTGCAGCGCGTCAGGCCGGGCCACGCCGAACATCGGCTGGTCGGCGACGAACCCAAGACCGACGTGCACGACCGCGACGTGCGGGCCGCCACCGTTGCTGTCGCGCAGATACTGACGGTAGTCCGCCGGCAACGCATGGCCGAGGTGCTCCTCCACCTTCGTGAGCGCGTCGTCGGCGACAGTCGCCTCGACCCGGCTCGGCACCGGCCACCGGCCCGGCTCGCCGAGATAGCGGCGGGTCCGGTCGGTGCGGGCGGTGCTCACGCCGCCGAGGTGCCGGTGCGCGCCGTGCAGCTCGATCGGCACCAGCGCGGCCCGCCGCGGCGCGCCGGGTGTGACGACCGGCAGGTGCGCCCACGTCCAGCCGGCCGGTCCACCGCCGGCCGGGGCGTCCGCATAGAGCGGGTCGGTGCCGGCGAGCACACGGTTGGCGGCGAGCACGTCCACGACACGGTTGGCATGGGCGCCGAGGTCGTCACGGACCGGTGGCAGCTGCACGACGGCCCGCGCATACGGGACCCAGTCGGGAAATCCGTGCGCGTCCACGACGATCCCCGCCCGGTAGCGCACCCGCAGCACGGGTGAGCCCGGGTGCAGCACCTGGAACGCGTGCCGGCCACCGGCGATCATCGACCGCTCCTTCCCCGTCAGGAGGCATCGAGGTTAAGCTACCCCGGTCGGTCGTCGGCTACCACGGGGAGTTCACGCATGCTACGGGTCGCACCGCCGGTCGCCGCACTGCTGGTGGCGGCGGGTGCGCTGAGCGGCTGCAACTCACCGGCGGGGAGCCCGTCGCCGGCGGCGAAGGTGACCCACACGGTGACCTACGAGCTGTTCCATTCCGGCGGCCCCGGATTGAAGATCGTCGGTGCCTACACCGACGGTCGGGGCGCGTCGGTGTCGTTCGACACCCCGCAGTCGACCTGGAGCAAGCAGGTCGACGTGGTGTATCCGGACGTCACGACCGTGGTCCTCGGCGGCAACGCCGCCCCGGACGGCGACACTGTGATCGGCGCGCAGATCCCGCAGCTGCAGTGCATCCTGTCGGTCGACGGCTCGATCGTCGCCCAGCAGCACTCGCTGAGTCCGCGGTGCGAGGCGAAGCTCACCGGCACCGTCACGACACCGAAGGCCGGCTCGCCCGCGCCGTCAGCATCCCGCTGACCCGTCAGCCTCGCAGCAGCTGCGCCAGGGCGGCCCTGGCCTGATCGGCCGTCGCCGTGGTGACCGGCGGGCACATGAACCCGTAGCGCAGGATGTGCCCGGCGAACGGCGGCTCGGGCAGCAGGTGCTCGCGCTCCAGACGCTCGGCCAAGGCCGGTGCCCAGATCCAATGGCCGTCGGTGCGGTAGCCGCCGCCGACGGGCGCACCGGCGCGCAGATACCGCAGATACCGCTGGCGGCGGCCCGGATCGTCCAGGCGCTCACCGCTGGCCTCCCCGGCGAGGACGAACTCCCCCACGGCGTCTCCGTTCGTCACCACGGCGGCGCCAGTGGCACGGCGTCGGCCACCGCCTCACGGTCCCACGCCGCGGGCGCGCCGTGGGGAGCCTTCGGGATCCGGACGGCCCACCGGCTCACGTCGAGCACCGGCCTGCCGCCGACGACCTCGGTGGTCTGCCGGGACGCGAAGAACGTCAGTTGCGTCGCGTCATCCGTGTCCCGTACCCGCGGTGCCTCCACCTGCGGCAGGTCCGCCTCCGGCGGATGCTCGCCGCGCCACGCGGCCGGATCGGTCACGACCTGTTTGAACCAGCCGCCCGGCCACTGGCACGAGGCGAGCACCTCCGCATACGCCACCGGGTCGAGGTCGCCGGTGACGACGAGCGCACCGAGCGCGGCGACGGTGCCTGGGTCACGCAGGTGCAGGGCCTCGCCGTCGGTGCGCAGCAGGAAGACGTCCTGCGGCGCCGGGCCCTCGACCTCCTGGTCCTCGCGGATCGCCACGACGAGCGCTTCGACCCACGGTGCCGCACCGACGCGCAGCAGGTCGGGCACGACCCGGACGTTGAACAGCCGGTCGCTGGTCTCGACGGCGAGTGCGGGATGCGGCGCGTAGTCCTTGCTCCACACGACGGTCTCGTCGTCGAAGAACACGAACCGTCGCAGGAGATCCAGCAACACCCCACCAGTGACCATCGTCTGCCTCGCGTCCGCCCGTCGACTGCCGTGGGCAAGCGTAGCGTGAGTAAGGTCGTCGGCATGGTCCTGCGACTGGCACGCACGAACGTCGAGGCACACCTGTTCATCGAGTTGCACCCGTGTGAGACGTGCGGCGAGACCCGCTTCACCCCGCCGAGCTCCGTCGTGGTCGTCGGTGACGACCTCGCCAGCCGATATGCGGGGCCGTGCCCGCGCTGCGGCACCGGGCGGGAGTTCACGTTCCGCCTGCCGGAGCAGGTGACGCTCCCCGACGAGGCGGAGCCGGCCTTCGGCGTCGACGGCGGCGCGTCGGAGATCATCGACGCGGGTGAGTGGCTGTGGGTGGCCGACCTCATCATCCGCAACACGCCCGCCGAGCCGGACGAGGAGATGACCGCCGAGCAGCGCCGGCAGGCGCTGATCGACCTGCGGATCGCGGCCGCCGCCGTCGGCGAGGCGATCAAGTTCGTCCCGCCGGGCGCCGACGCCGTCCCCGTCCACGCGCTGTGGACCGAGCGCGGGCGGTCGGTGCACGACGCCGAGCCGGGCAGGTTCCGCAAGATCCGGCTGGAAGCGGTCCAGCGGACATACCGGGAGCTCTCCGACGGCTTCGCCACCCGCTGACCGCGCGATCGGGCGGTCAGCCCGTCAGCGTCAGCAGCATCTGCCGGCACGCCTCGATGCGCTCCTGCAGGCGTTCGCGGGTGAAGGCGGCCGGATCCGCGGCGTACCTCGCCCGTCCCGGCTCCGACGTGAACGCCGAAGCCGGCACCGCGGAAGCGTCCGGCGGCACGAACTTCAGCACCTCCTCCACGGCGGCGAGCGCGTCGGAGGCGGCGGTGCGCGCGTCTTCGCGGCGAGGCCCGGACGCGTCCGCAGGGACGGCCGCGTGCCGGGCCGCCCGTTCGCTCATCGCAAGGAACTCGCCCGGGTCGATGATCCGGGACGGTTCCGGTCCCCCGTAGGCCGGCGGCGGCACCGCATCCGGCGCGAGCACGAACTCGAACCGGCGGGACGCGCCGCACGACGGGCAGGGCCCTTCGTAGGCCGACCGCGGACCCGGCCCGCGGTCGTGCCGCGACCACGGGAAGTCCCACTCGCCGCAACCCTCACAGGGGTGCAGGGCCATGTACAGATGGCACTCGGTCACCGACCGCGCGACCAGCATCGCAACCTCCCTCTACACCGGCACGGACTCGGCGACGGTCCGCATCTGCCAGGTGGCCGGGGCGCCGGGCGGCACCGACACCGACCACACCGACACGTAGAGCGCGAACCGCCCCGACAGGTCCGCCACCTGCTGGGTCGCGGCGAACGTCAGCGTCATCGTGCCGCCGGCCAGTCGCACCGACAGCGGTTCGACGTCCGGCAGCGGCGCACCGGCCGGATATCTGCGGCGCCACGCGACCGGGTCGCCGACGACCTCCTTCGGCCAGCTGCCCCGCCACTGGCCGTGCACGAGCAGCTCCGCATACGCCGCCGGCGGCAGGTCACCGGAGAGCACCCGCTCGCCCAGCGCGGCGACCGCACCGGCGTCGGCGAGGCGGACCGCGGTGCCGTCGTGCCGCATGAGCAGATACTCCCGCGGCGCCGGGCCGTCGAAGTCCTCGTCCTCGCGGGTGACGGCGACGACCGCCGCGACGAAGGACGCCCGCTCGGCCTGCAGCAGCCCGCGCACGACCTCCACCGACAGCCCGCGCTCCGCCGTCGACAGGTCCACGACCGGCGTGTCGGTGCCGTCGCCGACGGCCTTCATCCACTCGATCGTCTCGTCGTCGCGCAGCACGTGCCGCCTGGCGAACTCGACGAGCCGGTCAGCACTGATCGTCACCAATCGTCCTCCGTCCAGTCACGGATCGCGGCGTCCAGCAGGCGCCGCTGCACGAACTGCCCCAGCGGTTCGGTGTCGAACCGCACGGTGCCGACCTGCCGGCCCGGCCGCAGCCGCACCGCCAGCTCGTCGAGCAGGTCCGCGGTGACGGTCGCCACCACGTCCGGCAGCACCACCCAGGCCCGCTGCGGCGACCACCGCGGCACCGGGTCGTCCGGGCCCGGCCGCCACGGCCCGCGCAGGTCCCGCAGGTGGTCCCGGATGCCGGCGGCGCGCTCGGCGAGGCCGACGGGCCGGGGGACGTCACCGTCGAAGCGGACGAACGACACCAGGTGCTCGGCCGGGTGCAGCCCTTCTGCGCGTTCCCGCCAGTCCGGGCCGGCGCGGCGGTAGAGGCCGCCGAGCAGCTGCGCGGCCGCGTCCGCCGCGTCGAACCGGACGCTGAAGTCGGTGCCGCCGGCCAGCTCCCGCGGGCTCGGTGTGGCCGCCGCGGCGAGCCGCGCGGCCGCTTCGAGGCGGTCGGCGGCGGCCGGCATCGGCAGGCCGGTCGCGAGCAGCCGCGGTCCGCGCAGCGACGGGCGCGGCCGGGGTGGGTGCGGGGCGCCGGTGACCGCGGTGCGCAACGCGGCGGCGAACTGTGCCGCGACAGCGCTCAGCTCACCTCCGGCAGCACCGACCGTCACGGCCGGCCGGCCCGGGGCGAGGCGGCCGGTGAGCTCACGCAGCAGCCCTCCGGCGAGCGTGTGCCACAGCCCCGGCATCGCCACGACCGTGCCCGGGGCGGGCGGCGGCGCCGCGGTGATGCGCTGCTCCCACGCCCGGACCGCGTCCGCGATCCCGACCGGGCGGCCGTCGTCGTCCACTGTGGACGCCAGTTGCCAGGCCGGGTCGGCGGTGCCCGGCAGCGTCGTGCGCGGCAGTGCGGTCAGCAGCATCTCCAGCTCCGACCAGCGCCTGCGGCGCTCCTGCGGCCAGTGCGCACGGCCGGCTGCCGGGGCGTGCTCGGTCAGCATCCGCGCCGCCGCCGAGTACACCCGTTCGTAGCGCTCCTGCACGTCAGATCACCCTGCCGGGGCCGTCAGGGCTGTCGGGCCGCAGCAGCGCCGCGAGTGCGCGGGCGTTGCGCGGGGACAGGGCGGCGTCGTCGAGGTCGGGCAGGAACCAGCCGGCGAACTCCGGACCGTCGGTGGGGAAGAAGTGCGCGGCGGCGAGCGGCACGAGATCCCGGTGCAGCCCGGCGAGGTCGACCAGGTCGAGCCGGACCGCGTCGGTGATGACCCGGCGGAGCTCCACCTGGTCCATGTGACCGCGGACGAGATCCAGGACCGTGCGGTGCGCGACGGTGACCGGGAGCCTGCCATGGACGGTCACCTCGTCCGGGCGCAGTGTCTCGACCAGCACCCGGGTCGCGCGCGGCGCGGGCAGCGGCTCCGGTGCGATGAAGCTGACCCGGCCGAGGCTCGGCGCACCGAGCCGCCACGCCCGGGCCGCGGCCTCGTGCGACAGCACCGCGTCGGCGGTCACATCGCCGCCGGCGCCGGGCCGTTCCCAGGCGAAGACGGCCGGGCGCAGCGCCAGCCAGGCCGCGTAGGGATACGCGTCGATCGGCTCGGTCGGGCTGCCGCGGACCTCGAACACGTCCCAGTCGACCCTGGTCAGCAGCACCCGGCGATACAGCTCGGCGCGCATGGCGGGGTCGACGCCGGCACGTTCCAGCTGCGCGGCCGTCATCAGCCCGCCCTGCCGGCCCGCCACCGCCGTGACCGCCTCGAACGCCCGCTCGACCGTCATGCCCCGCCCATCTCCGTCCACGTCCATCATGCCGCCGGTCCCGGGCCACCCTGGTCGCCACGCCGCCCGCCATCCGTGCCGCGGCCCGGATCCGCGGAGCGACCGGGGCCGCCGACCCCGCCGGCTGCGCCGTCGTCACCAGCACCACGCCCGGGACCACCGGCCCCCGTCTCCGGCCCGGTGATGGCGCCCGGCTGCGGACCGGCCGACGCCGCCCCGGCCACGCGTCCCGCTGCCGGCCCGGTCACCACACCGGGACCAGTGCCGGGTGTGTGCGGCCGGACCGCGCCGCCCGGGCCCTGCACCGTGTCGCGGGACGCGCCAGGTGTCGCCTCCACGATCGCCTGTGCCAGCCCGGTGGCCGCGTCCTGCCAGGTGTAGCCGGCCAGGGCGGCCTGCAGCCGGCCCGCCTCGACGCGCCGCTGGACGTAGTCGCGGCGCAGCTCGGCGACCGCGCCGGCCCACACCGCGGCCCGCGCCGGCTGGTTGCCCGCGAGCCCGGCGTCCGGCACGACCGCCGCCGGGCCGGCGGTGCCGGGGATCCGGCCGGCGTCGGCGAGGAACTGCCCGAACCCGCTCTCGGCGGTGACGAGCACCGGCAGGCCGTGCGCCGCAGCTTCGGCGCCGGACAGCCCGTACCCCTCGACCTTCGACGGCATGACGGCCGCGTGTGCCCACTGCAGGTCCTGCAGCAGCTCGCCGCGATCGGTGGTGTAGGGCAGCAGCTCCACGACGCCGGGGCGGCCGACGGCGGCGTCCGCCTCGGCCTGCAGGACCGCCAGCTCGTCGGGCTGGACGCCGCGGACCCGCACCTGCACGGCGATCCCCCGGCGGTCGAGCTCGGCGACGGTGGCGATCATGTCGGTGTAGCCCTTGACCGGGTCCGAGGCCCGCCCGGTGAAGAGCAGGTGCATCCGCTCGCCCGGCGGCGGCCCGCTCACGTCGCCGAGCAGCTCGATGCCGGGGATGAGTTCGTGGAAGCTCGGCGGCCGGGTCGCGCCCTCGGCGAGGTTGCGGGCCTCGGCGGTCAGCAGCGGGCCGACGCCGACGACGAGGTCGCTGTTACGCACGACGACAGCCTCGCGGCGGGCGTACTCGGCGCCGAGCTCGGCCCGGCCCTGGATCTGCGCGTACCGCTCGATCGGCATGTGCAGCACGTCGACGAGCGCGGCCGACGGGTACCACCGGTTGCGGATCTGCATGGCGGCGGTGCTCGAGAAGCGGGAGTGCCCGACGACCACGTCGTAGGCGTCGCTGTTCGCCGGTGGCAGGCCCTCGACGGCGTCGGGCTGTTCGCGGCGGCTCAGCTCGTACAGCTGCTCACGCGGGGTCATGCCCTCCTTCGGCGGGACGGAGCGGATCACCGCGGCACCGTGCGGTTCGGTCTCGCCGACAGTGAGCAGGGTGACCTCGGCGCCGGGGTGCGCGGCAAGCGCCCTGGTGATCTCGCCGCTGGCGACCGGCAGGCCGCCGAGCCCGGCACCGCGACCGCTGGCGTGTGCGACGACGAGGACCCGCAGCCGGCCCGCGGCGACGACCTCACCGGCGGGCACCGGGTCGGCACCGGCCCACACCTGCCGCGCCGGGTCCCACCCGCCGGTCGCCTCGCGGGTGCGGTTGAGCAGCGGGTCGAGGAACGCCTTCGCGACCGGCAGGGCCTCGGCGACGGTCCGCAGCGGCAGGCCCGGCGTGCCGGACGCGTACTCCGCGTAGCCGGCGTGCCAGTCCGGGTTCGGGATGTAGAACTTGGCCGGCACCCGCAGCGGCTCGCCCTGCTCGATCCGCCACGTGAACTCCTCGAGCAGCATCCGCTGCACGGCGGCCGCGTCCCACGGGCGGTTCACGACCAGCAGCATCGTGTCGACGAGGTCCTGCACCCGGTACGGCAGGTCACCCGTCTGGCACGACCACGTCCCCTGCGTGCGGGGCAGGCAGTCGCCGCACTTGGTCTGCGCGGTCTTGACGCCCTGGGTGAACATGCCGGACACCTTGTGGGCGAGGGTGTCGGTGAGCGAGATGAGCCGCAGCTGCGGGCTCTCCCCCGGCACACCGGTGCGCATGATGTGCTCGGGGAAGTCGACGAGCTCCGGCTGAGCCCACATCGGCCGGCTGCGCGGCGGGGCCAGGTCGACGCTGACCTCGGCGACGAGCCGGCCGTTGAGGTAGGCGTCGTGCTTGAGCCGGGCACCCTTGCCGTGCTGCAGCGGCGCCTCGTACGTCTGCGTGAAGGTCAGGTGGTCGCCGAGGCTGCGCTGCAGGGCCTCGGTGTACTGGCGCACCATCTCGGTACGGGACGCGCCGGTGTGACCGACGAGGTCGATGTCGCTGGTGACCCGGGCATCCGGCCAGCGGGCCAGCAGCGTCTGCCCGCCCTTGATCATCCAGTGCTCGGGGTGGGCGGTGAACACCCGGGCCATCACCCGCTGCAGGACGAACTGCCGCAGCTCCTGTGCGGCCGTCGTGCCGCGCCGTTCGGCGACCTCGGCGACCCGGTCGCTGAGCTCGTGCCAGAACAGGTCGGCCGGGGTGATGCGGTCCGGGCCGAACACGGCACTGATCAGCTCCGGGCCGTTGGGCTCGGGGTGCAGGTACCGCGCGGCAAGCCCGGTGTCGAGGTCGGAGCCGTCGGTCAGCCAGCGGGCCCGCGGCGCCAGCTCGGCGTTGTCGGCGGAGGTGAGCCGCTCCAGGCCGAGCAGGAAGTCGCGCTGCCGCTCGTGGGCGGGTCGCTCGCGGTCGATGGTGACCTTGGCGAGGGCGGCGCGACGGTCGGCGGCGGTGGTGCCATCGGCAAGGCCCTCGACGGCCGCCTGGCGCTGGGCCTCGCGGCTCGGCTGCGTCGCGTGCTCGGTCTCGTGCACGACGCTCGCCGCCGCCTCCACGAACGGTGTGCCCGGCCGCAGGAACACCGCACCGGCCCGTTCGCTGTAGCCGGCGTAGCGGTGCACGCCCGGCGCGACCTGCTCCAGCATCGCGGCCGCGACCCGCCTGCCCTGTTCGCCGAGCACCGCGGCGGCGTGCTCGCCGTCCATCGGCACCGCCCGGGACAGCTCCTCGGCGTAGCGGGCGGCGAAGCGCGGGCCGAGGACCTGCTCCGCGAGCACGACCGCGACCGCCTGGTCGAGCACGTGGAACCGGTGCGTGGCCGGGTCGACGCCGAACACCCGCCGGGCAAGCCCGGCCGGGTCGAGCGGGTCGGCGAGCTCGTCGCCGAAGGCGCGGATCCGGTCGCTGAGGTCCCGCAGGGCCTCCTTGAGCGGCGTGAGGTCGCCGCTGTGCCGGGCGGCGGCGGCCAGGTCCTCGACGTTGTCGGCGGCGGCGCGGATGACCTGCAGGTCACCCAGGCGCGGGTCGCTGCGCGGCAGGCCGGCCGCGACGGCGTCGACCGAGGTGCGCACGTCGCCGGGGATCTGCGCGGCGGTCGGCCGCGACGGATCGGCGGGGCGCGGCGCCCAGCCGCCGAGTTCCGAGTCGATCCCGCGCAGCTCGGCGGCGGGGTCGGTGAGCGCGGCCCGGATCGCGTCGCTGAACGTGCGGTGCCCGTCCGGGTGGCGGGACCACTGCTGGAACTCCTCCCGCAGGTCCAGGCCGTGCCGGTGGGCCTGCTCGACGAGCGCCGGGTCGACGCTCGCCCGGGCGGTCGCGAAGCCGGTGTCGGGGAAGTCGGTCTGCAGCGTGCCGTCGGGGGCGGCCCGGTAGCGGCGGACGGTTCCGTCGGCCTCGGTGACGTCCAGCAGCACGTCCGCGCGGCGGACCTGGGCCAGCTGCAGCGCCGCGGTGATCGGGTCGGCGGCGTCGGGGTGCCGCGCCGCGGTCGTGGAGAGCTTGATGAGGGCCGTCTCGGTGCTGCCGCGCGGGTCGAACCGCCACTGCGGGCTCGTCCCGGCGCCGGCTTCCTGCCCGGCGCGGATGGCGTCCAGCTCGTGCTGGAAGAGGGTGAGCACCGCCCGGCCGGAGGCGGCGTCCGGCATCTGCACGGACACCTCGATCGTCTCCCGCCCGCCGGGCCCGACGGTCTTGGCGACGAACGTCAGGTGGTAGTCGACGCGGGTGGTGACGGTGCGGGCGGAGCTCTCCTGGAAGTCGCTGGTCTCCATGCGGGCACCGGACGGCGCGGACGTCTGCTCGGCGGCCGCGGCGCCGCCGGTGAAGCGTTCGCTCAGCCCGCCGAGGCTCGTCTGGTCCTCGGCGAGGGTCCGGCCGGTCAGGGCGAGCCGGGCCCGTTCGTCGCCGATGCCGACGGTGCGCTGCGACCGGTTGACCCGGCGGATCTCGGCGACCTCGATCTCGGAGGTGACCCGCAGCTGCGACTGCTCGGCCCGGACCCATACCTGGACCATCCGGTTCTCCCGGGCCGGGTCGCTGAGCGTGATCGACGGGTGCCCGCCGGGGCCGGCGACGCGTTCCAGGGCCGGGGTGTGCGCCAGCGCGGACAGCTGCCTGCGCAGGTCGGCGTCGCGGGTGGCGAGCCCGGCGCGGCCCAGCAGGTCCTTGCCGGCGAGCCGGTCGCTGATCACCTCGTGGAGCCTGCCGATGTCGGCGGTCTCGACGACGGAGCGGTCCGGCATCGGCAGCTGCCGCGGGTCGGCCGGGCCGTCGACGACCGCCGACGAGCGGGGCACGAGCTGGTCCTTGGTGGCCAGCTGGACCAGCGAGCCGCTGACGACGCCGTCGGAGCCGTTCGCCGCGCCGTGCCGGGTGACCAGGTCGGCCATCCGCCGCGGCAGCTGCTTCAGCGGGTGCGGCACCGACCGGGACACCTCGATGTGGATCTCGATCGGCCGGCGCATCCGCACGACCCCGTCGGCAATCATGAGGCCCTGCACGACGGTGCGCTGCCCGCCGACGGTGCCGGACCTGGTGTAGCCGCGGTTGGTGCCGCCGCTGGCCTCCGGCGTGTCCAGGGCGGTGCCGTGCCCGCTGCCGCCGGTGCCGTACCCGTACCCGCTCACCCGTGTCTGCTCATGCTGGGCGTACGCGTAGTCCTGCAGGATCGGCAGCACGTCCGGACTGGTGCCGATGGGCGTGCCGTCGCCGAGCGTGGCGGTGATCCGGACGGTGACGTGCTCGACCCACAACCGGCCGGACGGCACCGGGAACGAGGCCGTGAACCCCTCCGGGGACAGCATGCTGTCGAGCTGCCCCGTCCAGCGCTTGCCGGCGAGGCTGCCGGACAGCCCCTGCCACAGGCCCGGCAGCCGTTCCGCCGCGCCCGGCACAACCCGCTCGACCCGGGCCAGGACTTCCTGGAACAGCTCGACCGGCCGGCCGTCGCGGGCCGACAGGCGGATCGCGGGCTCCAGGACGCTGTGGCCGAGAGCCTGACCGAGGTGGTCGGCGAGGCGCAGCGCACCCTCCGCCGGCGGCACCGCCGGCAGTCCCTGCTCCTGGCGGATGATCGCGCCGATGCGGGCCGCCGGGTCCGTGACCGTCCTCGGCACCGACGCGTCCGGGAACTGCTCGCCGAGCTTCCAGGCGATGCCGGTCGCCAGGTCCGGCGGCGTGCCGTACCGGTCGAGGAGCCCGGCGACGACCTTGCGGTCCAGCGTCAGGTGCCCGGTGCTGTAGCGGTGCAGCGCGTCGGCGATCATGTCGGCCGGGACGGGGTGCTCACCGGCCGCGTGGAGCTCCAGCGCGACGCGTTCCGGGATGGCGTAGACGACGTCGCGGGCGGGGAGGCTCTCGTGCGCGGTCCGGGTGCCGCCGAGGACCTTCGGGTGGTGCTCGACGCCGGTGATCTCCACGTCGACGGGCATGCGGTAGATGTACTGCTTCTCGTTGCCGCTGGTGTGGATCCGCAGCCGCTCACGACCGTAGATGCGGGTCGAGGTGTGCGACTCGGCGTCGAACCAGCTGCGCGAGCCGCGCAGGCCGCCGGCGGCGTCGCCGACGGGAACGCCTGCCACGTCGGTGTCGGCGCCGAGGTCGAGCCCGCCGCGCAGCGAGCCGCCCGCGTCGCCGCCGACCTGCCGGCCGAACGTGACCGCGTCGGCGCCCATCGTGAAGTTGATGTCGCCGACGACGAGGTCGGTCTCGCCGACGAACTGCGACGCGCCGGCCCGGCCCTGGATGGTCAGGCCGGCCCGCAGCGGGGTCACGCCGCGCGGGTCGACGGCGAGGTCGGTGCGGTGGCCGGTGAGCAGCCACTCCGGGTTGGCCACCAGGCTGCGCACGTTGGCGAACGACGTCAGGTGGGCGTGTGCGGCCGACTCCGGCCGGGCGCCGTCGGGCAGCACCCGGGAGACGGCGTCCCACACCCCGGCGGCGTCGAGGTGCAGCACGGTCGCCCAGCTCAGCGCCGTCGGCGAGGTCGGGGGTCCGGTCCGCGGCGCGGGCGGCAGGACCGGCGCACCGGCGCGGGGCAGCAGGTCGGCGGGGAACAGCACCCGCGCCGAGCCGTCCCGCGACGCGACGAAGCTCTCCCCGCCGTGGGCGTCGACCCGCACGACCTCCAGGACGTGCGGCACCTTGAAGATCGCGGTCCGGCCGCCCTCGACGAGGGTCACCTGGTTGACGGTGTTGCCGGTGCGCCAGCCGGCGCTGCCGGTCACGGTGCGGGCCCCGCCGAGACCTGCCCCGCCCGGCACGACAACACCGTCGCCAGGGGTGAGGCCGGCGACGCCTTCCCCGCGCACTGCGAGGGTCGAGGTCCGCCCGCCGGTGCGCGCGAACGTCGACGAGCCGATGTCGAGGTTGACGACGGTCTCCGCGGTGGTGTGCCCGACCAGCTCGGCGCGGTCCCAGTCCTGTTTGATCCGCAGCCGCAGCGTGACGTGCTCCGGTGCGAGACCGGGCCGCTGCCGGACCAGGTCGACCAGGATGCCGTCCTGCGCTGCCTGGTCGTAGGCGGCCTCCAGCCGGGCGGCGGAGATCTCGGTCAGGGCCCGCAGATTCGCCTGCTCCGCGGCCCGGCGCAGCGGGGCGCCGGACAGCCGCGGGTCGCCCTCGGCGTCAGGTCTCGGCAGCAGGTTGTCCTGTGCCAGCTTCGCGGCGACATCGAGGCGCAGCGCGTCGGCCCCGGTCAGGCGCTGCACGAGGGCGGGTCCGGCGCCGTCGATGCCGCGTGCGCCGATCCAGTCCGGGAGACGCTCCGCCCTGTTCGGCGGCGCGCCGGTCACCGGGTCGTCGCGCAGGACGACGCTGCCGTCGGGCCGGTGCTCGACAGCGGCCTTGTCGACGGGCAGGCCGTAGCGGTACGCCTCCGGCTCCGGCATCCGGAACAGCCCGGTGCTCTCCACCGAGCGGGTCAGCATGTCGGGCCGCGACGGCTCCCACCCGGACGGCTCGACCGTGACGTCGTGCACGACGCTCAGCCGGTAGCCCTGGGTGTGCCCGGAGTAGCGCTGCACGCTCGGGTGGATGGCGGTGCCGCCGGCGCTGATCCCGTCGCGCGCGCTCGACCCGGACGATACGGTGCCCTGCAGCCCGGCGGTGCCGAACGGCAGCTCACCGGCGTCGGTGCGCGGCCCGGCCGTGAGGTCCGCCTGCCGGGAGCCGCCGATGGTCACCGACCCCGAGGCGCCGGAGAACGCGATGCGCAGCCGCTCCTGGTGGTACCTGTCGCTCGCGGTGCCGATGAGCTCGGCCGAGCCGGGCACGACCCGGGTGTGCACGGTGACGGTCGCGACGACCCGCCCGCCGTCGGTGATCGGCCGCTGCACCCCCGCCGGGTCGCTGATCGCGTCGCCGAGCAGGCCGGGCAGTTCCTCGACGACGAAGGTGCGGACCTGCTGGCGGATCGGCCCGCCGACGTGGCGGTACTGCTCCGGCAGCATGCCGACGACGGTGTCGTTGAGCCGTTCCAGGCCGGTGAGCCCGGTGACGACGTGCTCCGGGAACCGCTCCGCCCGCGGCCGTCCGGCCGGCAGCGTGTCCGTCGCCGTCTGTGGCAGCGCCGGCTCGGTGTAGGGGTGCGGCACCCACAGCTGCAGCCCAGTGGCCGGCCCAGCGGCCGGCCCGGCGGCGCGGTCACCGACGGGGACCGGGTCGGTCCAGACCGCGCCGGGGCGGCCGGGCCGGACCTGGACGGTCCAGTGGCCGTCGACGTCGAACAGCGCCGACTCGCCACGGTTGTCCGCGACGGCGCCGGTGAGGCTGAAGTCGTTGCCGGACCCCTGCGCGGAGAACTGCCGGCGCAACTCGCCGCCGAAGTTCAGGGTGGCGTGCCGGGCGATCTCCTTGACCACGCCGAGCGCGCCGGGGGTGCCGTCGGCGATGGCCGCGTCGAGGGCCGCGGCGGCCGGGAACGCCACCGCCGGGCCGGAGTTGCGATTGAGGGCCGCGCCGAGGGTCCGCCCGGCGGTCGCCTGCGGCATGTGCCCGGTGATCACCTCCGACGAGCGGGTCGGCGGGCGGGGCACCTCGACCGCGTCGCCCGGGTGGAACCGGACGCGGACCTCGGCGGCGCCCATGCCGACCGGGAACACGGCCCCGTCCTCGCCGCCGGCCTGCCGCCACACCGACTGCAGGATCCGGTCGGCCTCGTCGGGTCGCAGGGCGACGTCGACGTCGGCGGCGTCGAGCAGCGCGTTGACGGTGTCGGTCACCGCGTCCAGGTGCGGCATGCGGCCGCTCGGCACACCCGCCGTCAGGACCTCGTGCGGCGGCTGGGTCGCGGCCACCGCCTGCCGGTAGGTCTCGAACGCAGCCGTGGCACCGTCGACGTACTCGCGCAGCCGCGCCGTGTTGCCGCCGCCCAGCTCCAGCTGAACGAGGTCGAACGCGTCGCGGGCGGCGGTCGCGGCGTCCCGGGCCGCCCAGAACCGTTCGGCCGCGGCGTAGTGCCTGGCGGCCTCGTCGGCGGCCTGCCTGGCCTCGACGCCGGCCCGGGCGGCGCGGGCGTCGGAGCTGCGGTCGGTCCGGTCCTGCTCCGCGGCGCGGTCGGCCGCCTTCGACGTCGCGGTCTCCTCGGCCTTCAGCGCGGCATCGATCCGGGCGGTGACCCGCTCGTCAAGGGCCCTCGCGGCGCGGTCCAGTGTGCCGCTGAGCTCCGTGATGGATTTTGCGGCGGGTGTACCTGCGGCGACCCGCACCTGCTCGGCGACCTGCCCTGTGCGCAGCGGCGCGTACGGGTCGGCGCCGTCACCGGTCCGGTCGGCGGCTCCGGCCGCGCGGACCGCGTCGCGGGCGTGACCGGCAAGCTCCCGGGCGGCGGGTGGCAGCACGTCGCGGCGCCACGCGTCGGCGGGGTTGTCCGCGACGACCCGCTCGGCGACGCCACGGACCTGCTCGGCGACGGTGTCCGGCAGTCGGCTCAGGGCGGTCAGGGCACCTTCGGCGCGGGTGCGCCCGCCGCGGCCGTAGACGTCGGTCTCCGCACCGAGAATCGCCGCGGTCTCGGCCCGCAGCAGCGCTGTGCCGGCGCCGTCGGTGAGCCGGGCGCGCAGCCAGTCGCGCAGTGCCGCGACGTCCTCGGCCGGCAGCTGCCGGACCTGACCGTCGTGCCCGGTCAGGTGCAGCGACCCGGCCGCCGGGCCCGGTGCGACGCCGGCGGCGAGCGCGGCCGGGTCGGAGCCGACGAGCAGCGGCCACGTCTCGGTGAGGATCGCCTCGGCGAGCAGCCCGTGCAGCGGCCCGGCGACGCCGTCGGGCAGCGGCTCGCCGCGCAGCGCGTCGAGCCGCGTGGCGTCCGATGTGGACAGCCGGTCGAGCAGGGCGGTGCGCCACACCTCGCGCAGCGCGGGCGGGGCCGCGTCGTGGCCGCGGGCGAGGACCCGGGCGGCGGCGAGGTCGGCGTCACCGGCCCAGAGCACGCCCAGCCGGTCGCCGAGGGCGGTGACGATGTGCGCGGCGAGGTCCGCCGCGGCACGCACGCGCAGCGGCTCACCGGCCGGCCCGGCGGCCCGGTCGGTGAGTGCGGCGATGGGCTCGTGCACCGGCACGGTCACGGTCTCGCCGCCGGCGGTGCGGACCTCGATCACGGCGTCGCCGCCGGGATGCGGGCGGGCGTGGTCGACGAGGCCCGACGCGGTCAGCTCGGGCAGCGCACCGGCGACGGCGGCCCGCACGTCCGCGTGCCGCCGCTGGGCCGCCTCGGCCCGCCACGGCGCACCCGGATCGGCCATCTCGCGGGCCGCCGCGGCAAGGTCCGCGGGCAGCCGGTCGACGACGCGGGCGGCGGACTCCGGGCCGAGCCGGTCCAGCAGCTGCCCGATCCGCGGGTCGGCGGAAGCGTCGGCGGCACGGGCCTGCAGCTCGGTGGTGAGCTCGGACAGGACCGTTCGTTCGGCACCGGTCAGCGGGGTACGGCCGAGGAGCCGGTCCTTCAGCGTCGGGCCGGGTTCGGGTGGCGCCGCTCCGCGTTCCACAGTGGACGGTGGCGGTTGCAGGGCCGCGACGTGCTCCCAGCCGGGTTCGCGCAGGTTCAGGTACAGCTGCTGCTGCGCCGGGGAGAGCCGGTCGGCGGGCACCTCAGCGTCGATCATCCGCCACAGTGCCGGGGCGTTCGGCCCGTCGAGCCCGAGGTGCCGCAGGTGCGCCCGCAGGTCGGCGATCAGCGCCGCCCGCTCCGCCGGGCTCTGCTCCGCGACGATCCGCCCGACGCGCTCCTGCACGTCGCCGACGCCGCCGCGGTCGTGGTCGGAGAGCCGGTCGCCGGCGGGTGCACCCGGGCGGTCGATCAGCACGTCGGGTCGCGGGTCCGGGCCGGCCGGTCCCCACCATCCGCGGCGGTTCTGCCGGGCGTCGACCTCCCACGTCTCGTGGGTGAACGTGCCGAGCAGGTCGGGGCTGTCGGCGTGCCGGTCCGACAGCACGACGGTCGCGTCCGGCTCCCGCGCCGGGGCGCCCTCGGCCACCTCTGTGCGGGCCCGCAGGTCGCCGACGTCACCGGCGGTGACCCGCATCCGCAACGGCTCGCCCGTCCAGCGGTGCACCTCGACGTCGGCGGCGACGACGGTGCCGTCCGGGCCGGTGTGCACCTGGACCGGGCGGACCTCCCGGACCACGGAGTCGCTCAGTCGGTGCGGCTCGGTCGGCTGGACGCGTTCCCAGAACGACCCGGCGACCCGGGCGGGGTCCGGCTCCGGAAGGCGGTCGGCCTCCGAGCGCGTGCCGTGCACGACGGTCGCGGTCACCGGCCGCTGCGGCGGGCGGTCGCCGGGGGTGTCGGCCCAGTCGATCCGGTCGTGGCCGAGCAGCGGTGTGGCCAGCGCCGCCGGGTCGTGCTGCCCGACGACCCGGGCGCGGACGGTGAACACGTCGAAGCCGGTCTGCTCGATGCCGAGGAGCCGCAGCCGGGTCCCGGCCGCCAGCAGCACACCGGCATCGACGGGCGCGTCGGTCAGCGCGTCCATGCCGGTCATCCGGGTCTGCGCCGGTGCCTCGATCGCCAGCCGGATCCGCTCGAACTGCAGCGGTGTGCGCGCCGACGCGGGCAGGAACCCCTTGTGCGTGACGGTCGCACCGACCATCCCGGCGAGCCCGGTGACGTCGGGCAGGCCGAGGGCGGCCGGCGACACGGCCGCGTGCAGCAGCAGGTCCGCGCCGGCCGGGCGCATCGCCGCCTGGATCCGCAGCGCGTCGGCCCGCTCGTCGCGGCCGCCGATGCGGCCGTCGTGATCGATGTAGGTGTCGACGTTGCGCCCGGCCATGGTGGGGTACCGCTCCAGCGCCGCCCGGATCGGCTCGGGCAGGTCGGCGGCGGGTCGCTGCGCCCGCTCCAGCGGGCCGAACCTGGCACTGTCGGCCGGTTCGCGCCACGGCACCCGCGTCGTCACGTCCAGCGCGGCGCGGGCCTCGTGATAAGCGCGCCCCTGCGGTGTCTCCAGCCATGCGTCGACCTGCGAGCTGGAGTGCCCGCGGCCGGGTGCGCCCGCCGTGGCGTCGAGGCCGTCGACGACGCGGGCGGCCTCGGGCACGGTCAGCCCGGACACCCCCGACGGGGACGACCTGCCGATCCGGGTGCTCTCCTCGCGGAGCATGTCGTAGAGCTGCTCCGGCGACCGGGCAGCCGCCAGCAGCGACGGGCCCTCCGCCTGCAGCCGCGCGGCGACCAGCGGGTCGACGACGGCCGGGTACCGCGCGAGGACCTCGGCCCGCATCGCCTTCAGCGGAGTGCCGTCGGCGCCGACGGCGGCTGCGGCACGGTCGATCTGGCCCTCGCCGACGGCCCGCACGGCGGTGACGGCAGCCGTGGCCCGCTCCGGCGGCATCCGGCCGTCGAGCAGCTCACCGACCAGCTGCCGCAACTCCGGCAGGAGCGGCTCGACCCGGGCCGGCGTCGCCGATCCGCCGGTGTCCCGGGCGGGCAGCGGCGGCCCGGCCGTCTCGGCCATCCCGAGCTCGATCCGGGCGCGCAGCAGGTCCGCGCCGAGCCAGGCGAGCTGGTCGTCGACGGTGAACACCTGCCGGTCGGAGGCGAAGGACAGCGCGTCCTCACCGGCCGGGCGTTTCGACGACAACAGGTTGTGCACGTTGGACACGTCGACGTCGAACGTGACGCCGCGGGTCGTCGTCACCCGCAGCACCGCACCGGGAACGCCGAGTTCGTCCTGCCGGGCGGCGGGGCTCGTGGTGACGCGGTCGACCCGCGCGACGCCGGGGATCTCACCGGGCCTGGCGATCTCGCCGACGGCCGCCGTGAACGCCTGCTCACCGCGCAGCCGGCTGTAGCGGCTGCTGTCGCTGGCACCGGACTCGACGTCGAACATGCTGACGTCGGCACCGCCCTCGCGGGCCTTCTCCGCCAGCATCCAGGCGTGGTCGACGGTCGGGACGTAGTGCCCGCTGCGGCCGCTCACCGACACCTGGCGGCCGTTGACGGCGACGAACTCACCGGCCGACAGGGTGTCGCCACCGGCGAGGAACGACGCGTGCTTCGCGTTGAGCCGGCCCATCTGCGACTCGTGCAGCGCGTAGGTCCGCAGCGTGCCGGGCTCGACGACGAAGTGGTACAGCCCGTCCAGCGGGACCCCTTCGGCGTCGTACCACAGCCCGTCACGCAGGTGGATCTCCATCGACGCGCGGGTCTGTGCGTCGAAGTACGGCACGCGGTCGCGGGTGTCCTGGAGGCGGATCTCCTCCGCCAGCCGCATCGCCGGCAGCGAGTCGTGCGTGCGCGGACCGGTGACCTCGACCCGCGGCACCGGCACCGGGAGCTCGACCGCGTCGGTGAACAGCGCCGTGTCGACAGGCTCGCGGACGTGTTCGAGCCGCCGGGCCAGTTGCAGCTCGATGCCGTCGGGCGCGCGCAGCTCGATCCGCGGCGGCCGGCCGTCGGTCCAGTAGGCGGGGTCGGCGGCGGCCTGCAGCAGCCCCCGGACGTGGCCGGTGAGCGCGTCGACGGCGTGCGAGTCGAACCGGCCGGCGCGCGCCACGACCTCCGGCGGCGGGGTGCTGACCCAGGTCCGGCCGCCGTCGGCCGCCTCGAGGAGAGCCCCGGTCAGCTCCGGGGAGCGCGGAAGGTCGGGCAGGCTTGCCAGCTCCGGGCCGGGCCGCGTGCCGGGCACGAACGCGGGCGGCTCCAGCTGCTGGGTGCCGTAGGTGCGCCGGACCCCTTCGATGGTCTCGGCGATGCCGGGCAGGGCGTCCTCGGCGAGGTTGTACTGCACGTGTGCGCCGGACTGCCCCGGCCGCTTGAACATCTGCCGGTCCAGC
This sequence comes from Dactylosporangium sp. NPDC005555, assembly GCF_040605635.1. NCBI lineage: Bacteria > Bacillati > Actinomycetota > Actinomycetes > Micromonosporales > Micromonosporaceae > Dactylosporangium > Dactylosporangium sp. NPDC005555. The sequence continues at coordinate 30,583 of NZ_JBEXDG010000056.1, read as the reverse complement.
TCGAGGATCTCCCCGGCGATGACGCCGCGCTGCCCCGGCGGGGCCTGCTCGAGCGCCTCGGACAGCACCTTCAGCTGGGCGAGCAGCTGCCTATCGTCACCGTTGAGCTTGAACGCCCGGCCGTCCGGCCGCAGCGCGCCGGCCTGCTCGCTGTCCTGGCCCAGGAGCCGGTTGACGAACCCGCTGACCTTGCTGCGGGTGCCGGCGACGTCGACGGCGTGCGCCTCGAGGGCGCGTGCGGTGAACCTGTCGAGCCGGGCCGCGTCGTGCAGCACCGACTCCGGCACGACGACCTCGACGGCCGGCTTCCCCGCCACGGTCGCGGCCGGGCGCACCGGCGCCTCCGTCGGCGGCAGGTCACCGGTGCGCGGCAGGGGCTCGGCGGCGGTCCGGAAGGCGATCGGCCGGCCCTTCTCCGGCTGGACCACGACGTGGTCGGCACCGGCCGACACGCTCCACCGGGCGTCCGCGGGCAGGCCCCGCCGCACCGAGTCGGCGATCGCCGGGACCAGCTCCGGGCCGCCGGCGAGCCGGTCGACCGGCTCGGCACGGTCGAGCCCGTCCGCCACGGACGTGTCGAGCCACTCGGTGAGCGCCGTGCGCAGCTGCTCCGGGTGCAGCCGGCCGGCGAGCGACTGGGCGACCCCTGACAGGTCGGCGACGACCGGTACCCGGCCGGGGACCATGACCCGCACCTGACCGTCCGGCAGGGCCTCGACCCGCGAGCCGGGGACCGCCGCGTCGACGCGGGCGGCGTAGAGGTCCACCACGTCCTCGACGGCCTGCCGAGCCGCGCCGTCGAGCCGCACCGGCTCCACCCGCGGCTGCGCCACCTTGAACGACAGGTCGATCCCGGCCCGGCCCAGCACGTCGGTGACCTGGTGCAGGTACTCGGGGGCGATCCGCTCGCCGGAGAGGAACTGCACCACACCGTCGACGACGGCGATCTTGCCGTAGCCCGCGAGCGGCATCCCCAGGCTGCCGGGGGAACGGTCCGGCCCGACCACCAGGAACGTGCCGTCGGTGCCCATGCCCCACAACGCGACGCCGTCCGGGGCGAGCGCGCGGGTGTCAAGGCGGCGCCCGTCACCGTCGAACAGCGCCGACCGGCCCGGCACCACAGGGTCCGGCCCTGCCGTCACCCTGGCGCGGGCCTGTTCGGCGGCGCTGAGTGGTACATCCCGATATCCCGATGCAACGTCCGGCCAGGCGTGCAACGGCCGGGACCCGCCGTCAGTTGCACGCCTGGTCGGGCCGCGTTCGAGCTCCGCGCCGTCACCGAACGCGTCGCGGGCCAGCTGCTTGCCGTTGGGCAGGGCGCGGACGTACTCGTTGACGATGTGCTGCCGGACCCGGCTGTCGGACTCCAGCAGCCACTGGTAGTCGCGCGGCACCGCGGCGTCGTGCCCGTCGCGGGCGAGCTGCGCCGCCGTCCGGCTGCCGGCCATCCCCTCCAGGAACTGGCGCTGCTGCTGGAACGCCGCGTATTCGCGCTCGAACAGCCGCTGGGCGATCGCGACGTCCTGCGCGTACGGGTCCGCGATCTCCTGGCGGAAGGCCACCACCTCCCGGGACCAGCTGGGCTGCCGCGCATGCGTCGTCTCGTGCACCGCCGTCGACGCGACCTCCATCAGCGACCTGTCCGGCCGGATGAGCAGCCGCTCGAGCCTGCCGTCGTAGAGGCCCTTGACGTTGCCCTGGACGTGGTGCTCGATGTTGCGGTACTCCCGCGCGGACAGCAGCTCCCTCGCGTGCGCCTCGTGCAGCGGCACTGCCCGGTCGAGCTGCCCGATGACAGCGTCGGCGACGTCGCGGGGCATGACCCGCTCGACGGCCGCGCCGATGATCGCCCGGTCCATCGGGTGGAACCGGTGGGTGACCGGGTCGATCGCCGTCTGCCGGTTGACCATCTCCACCGCGTCGAGCGGGTCGACGCCGTGCAGGTCGCGCCACGCCTCGTCGACCTCGGGACGGCGCTGGTGCTGGTCGTGCTCGACGATCGTGTGCCGGTCGCCGTACTCGCGGACCTGCCGGCTCAGCTCCCGCACCCCGTCACGGACCGGGGCCAGGTCGCCGGTCGCCCGCGCCTCCTGCAGCAGCGCGTCGAGCCGGTCCGCCTGTGCCCGGACCGCGTCCAGCGCCTCGAGCCGCTCGGTGAGCCGCGGCGACGGCTCGAACGTCCGCTCCAGCCGCGCCTTTGCCTGGTCGACGAGCTCCCGGACGTTGTCGGTGAGCTGCTCGCCGGTGCGGTACCGCGTTCCGTAGTGCTCGCTGACCCGCGGCGGCCGGTCGGCGCGCTCGAGCTCGACGGCGGCCTCCGCCTCCTCCCGCAGCCGTTGCAGGGCGGCGTCGATCTCCGCCTTCGACTTCGGGGTGCCGCCGTCGGTCAGGTGGTCCTGGATCTGCCGGGCCAGCTCAGGCGGGGTCGACCTGTCGGTGAGCCGGGCACCCACCCACTCCGGGGTGATCTCCCGCGGCGGCGGCGACCCGGCCGGGGTGGTGTCCCGGACCCGCACCTGCTCGGCACCGATGACGGGCACCTGCTCGGCGGGCCGCACCGGCACCACCGGGTCGGCGGGCTTCGGCGGCGTCTCGACCGGGCTGTCCGGTGTCCTGACGGGGCCGTCCGGCGTCGCCTTCGACGGCGGTATCAGGTCGTGCACCGAGTCGTGCAGCGCCCGCCACGCCGCCGGCAGCTGGTGCAACCCCGACGCGGGCACCGCGACCACCGCCGGTCCGGTCTGCACCCAGCGTTCGCCCGCCCAGACCATCTCGGGCCGCACGATCGCCGGGTGCCCGCCCGCCAGGATCGAGTTGACCTGCGGGGTGAACCACACCGAGTGCCCGTCCGGGAAGTGGGCCACCAGCCCGTGCTTCTCGAGCGTGATGCGCACCGGCGAGTCCGGCTGTACGTTGCCGAGGATGTCGTCGATGTACCGGTTGAACGCGTCGCGCGTCACCTCCGGCGTCGAGAGCCCGTCGCGCGGCGGCACCCCTTCGACCTCGACCGGGATGATCCGCGGCGGGACCCGCGTGCCCGGCGCCGGCGGGCGGCCCGTGATGGGGTCCGGCCCCTGATCGGGCAGGCCGTCCGGCAGACCGGGTGCACCCCGGCCCGGCGGCACGGAGGTGTCCGTGGCGTTGCGCGGCTGCTCCGGCAGTGCGCCACCGGTGCGGGGCTGCGGGCCGCGCACCGTCTCCACCGGCACCGCCGTGCCGTCCGGCGGGCTCTTCAGCCACGAGTCGACGACGTTGAGCGCCTGCCGCAGGCCGATCGCGACCTCCGCCGGGCGGGTCGCCGGATTGCCGGCCCCGACCCGTTCGTCGACGACGACACGCACCGGACCGGCGGGGCGGCCCGGTCCCCCGTCGTCGAACCGCAGCTCGGGGAACTCCACCCGGATCCGTGCGCCGCCGGGGTTGCGGCCGATCTCGATGTGTACCTCGGCGAGGCCACCGTCGCGGAACCACACACCGTGCAGCCCCTCGCCGAGCGCCGCCACCCGGACGGCCTGCCACGGCGTGGCGAGGTTCGGCCCGCGGGCAGCCGCACCGGCCGGCGCGGGCACCCGGTCGACGGCCCGGTCGACGGCGACGCGCAGCCCGGCGGCGTCACCGGCCACGTCGGCGCCGAACGACCGGCCGAGCGTCAGGTTGCGCGGCTCGGCCCGGGTGAACTGCCCCGTCGCGGCCGGTTCAGGGTAGCCGTCGCGCAGCCGCTGCAACTCCACCGGGATCTCGGCGGGGCCACGACCGGCGGCGGGCGGTCCGGTGGTGACCGGGTCGGCCGCCGGATCCCGTGCGGGGTTGACGGCCGTGTTCTGTGCCGGGTCGGTCCTGGGTCCTGTGGTGCGGTCCGTGCCGGCGGGGCCACGGTCGACCGGTCCTGCGTCACCGGGGCGGTCGAGCAGCGGCGGCAGGTCACCGCCGTCGGCGGGGCGGCCGTTCCTGCCCGCCGCGGCGCCGTCCTCGGGCCTGGTGACCTCACCGGCCCTGCCGTTCTCCCCGGGCCTGCCGTGCTCCCCCGGCCTTGTTGTCTCGCCGGGTCTGGTGGTCCCGCCGGGCTTTGTGGTTTCGCCTGGCCGTGCGGACTCGCCGGGTTTGATCGTCTCGGCAGGACTGCCGTTTTCGCCCGGCCTGATGGATTCACCCGGTCTGATGCTCTCGCCGGGGCGGATCGTTTCGCCGGGCCTGACGCCTTCGCCGGGTCTGATGGACTCCCCCGGTCTGATGGTCTCGCCGGGGCGCAGGGTCTCGCCGGGGCGGGCCGTGCCGCCGTCCACCGGGGTTTCCGGGCCGCGGACGAGGGTGCCGCCGTCGGCCGTCCGCAACGCCTCGGGGCCGCGCACCACCCCGCCGCGGTCGCCCGGGACCTCGGGGCCGCGCGGCGGGCCACCACCGTCGACGAGGGCGTCCCGGCCGCGCAGGACACCGCCGTCGACCTGCGGGCCGCGGATGGCCGGCCCGGCAGGCTGGTGCGGGCCGCCGGGAGGGCCACCACCGCCCGGGCCGCCGGGGGGTGGCGGTGACCCGGCACCGAACGACGACCCCGACGCGATCTGCGGCTGGTCCGACACGACGATCGGGTCGAGCATGTGCCGGTGGACCTGGATCTTGCCGTTGGGGTCGATCACGCCGTACTCGCGCAGTTGCCCACCCTCGGGGATGGTGCCGCCCTCGGTGCGGAAGAACGCGGCACCGCGGCCCGGCGCGTGCCACTGCTCGACGCCGTTGAGGTTCGCGATCCTCGCGGGGACGTGGGCGCCCTGCGGGGTGTCGAACCTGGTGATGAAGCCGGGCCCGCGCTCCGCCGGCATGATGTGCACCGACTGGCCGATCTTGATCGGCATGTGGGCCGGATTTGCGGTGAAGTGGCTGGCGGCGCCGAAGACACCCCCGACGAACGCGCCGTGCAGGACGCCGTCCTTGATGCTCTCACCGGTCGCGGCGTTGAAGAGGCCGCCTGCCACACCACCGCCGATGGCGTGGCCGAGCGGGCTGCCCCACATGCCCGCGCCGAACAGGGCACCCTGCGCCGCGTACACCTTGACCTGATCCAGGTCGAGCAGACCCGGGTCGAGGTTGCGCTTGTCGATGATGTGCAGCTGACCGATGAGGTTGCCGCCGCCCATGAACAGCCCGCCCATGGCGATGCGGGTGCCGAGATACTTCGCCAGCTCCGTGCGGAACGACACGTTCGCCGTCTGCGCCGCCGCCTGCTGCATGAGGACGCTGCGGGCGGCCTGCTGACCTGCCGCGTCGACGCCGAGGCGGCCGAGTGCCCCTTCCATGGCGCGGCCGCCGACCCGCGCGCCGAACTGCCGGGCCAGCTGCTGCTCCAGGGCCCTGGCGTAGGCGGCGCGGGTGGCCCGGCCGGCGGCCATCGTCGCGGCGCGGGAGCCGACCGACCGGCCGATCCCGGCGGCGACGCTGCGGCCGAGGGTGTTGCGGATGAGCCCGTTGGTGAGCGTCGAGCGCAGCCACTGGTTGGCCATGCGGTCCGCGACGGTCCGTGCGATGACGTTCCTGGGCAGCAGCCCTCGCACGATGCCGGCGCCGACGTTGCGGGCGAAGTTGGGCAGTGTGGTGCGCGCGAACGTCGTCCCCGCGGTGCGCAACGCCGGCAGGGTCGAGCGGGCGAGGACCGGCAGGGAGGCGCGGGTCAGCGCGGGCAGGGCCGTGCGGGTCAGCGCGGGGGTGGCCGTGCGCACCAGCGTCGGCGCGACCCGTGCCAGGAACGGGGTCAGGCTCCTCAGCGCCACCCGGAGCGTCATCTGGCCGATCGCCGTGATGGTCTTCGTGGTGGCGATGCCGATGAGCCTGCCGGTGGTGAGGAACGCCGGGACCACACCGCTGAGCGAGGCACCGCCGGAGAAGAACGCGGCGATGACGAGCTGCAGGAGCAGGGCGCCGAGCATGATGAGGTTCAGCGCGACCATGAACTCCTGCAGCTCGATCTGGAAGCCGAAGCCGTCCAGACTCTGCGACAGGGAGCTGAGCCCCTCCATGGTGGCGCCGACCGCCCGCAGGTAGTTCAGCCACTGTTCGGTCCACTGGACCGCGCCCTGGCTGGCCCAGTTCTCCATCAGCGCGTCGGCGACGTGGGAGACCTCTTCGTAGAGGTCGGCGAGCTCGTTGGCGGCGTCGGCGTAATGCCTCGCCAGCGTGTAGATGCTCTCCTTGTCGGCTTCGGGGACCCTGCCGATGATGAGGTCGCGGGCCATGTTGCCGGAACCCGGGATGTGCTCCTCGAGCTCGACGAACCATCCGATGATGGTGTCGATGACGTTGTCCACCGTCACCCCCGCCGGGTCGCCGGCAGGCGCGCCGGGCGCACGTGTGTCCTCAAGCCGGTGCCCAGGTCACTCAGGTGCGGGCGGCGTTGTCGATGTCGGTGGCGCCGTCGTCGTCGGTCGCCGTGTAGGCCCACATGGCGTCCAGCGCGTGCTGGCCGAGATTGGTCATGCCCTCGCCGAGCTTGCGGGCGTTGGTCTTCACGGCCTGGTTGGCCGTCGTCTTCTCGTCACCGACGCCGGACGGGACCAACTGGTGATAACCGCCTTCGCCGCCCTCGCCATGCAGGAAGCTCTCGGCGAAGTCGTCGCCGCCGAAGGTCGCCGTCTGGTCCAGCGGGTCGATCCGGGCGATCGCACTCGACATGGTGCCGGTGAGCCGGCCGCCCAGGTCCTTGACCTTCTGTGCCGAGTTGAGCAGGTCGGCGGCGGTGCTGCCGAGAATGACGTAGTCACCCATCGTCGTCCCCCTGTCGCCGGATGTCGGCATCGTGGCTCTGGATCAGCTTGTTGATGTCCATGCCGCCGACCCGGGCCGCGCGCATGTCCAACGGCAGTGCCTCGTCGTAGATCTCCTGCGCCTGCCGCGCCGACTCCTCGATGGCCTTGCGGACGGTGGCCACGATCGTCGCGGCCAGCTCCTTGGAGTTCGGCTTGCGGTAGACCCGAGGGTCGATCTCGAGCTCGATGAGGTGCCCGCGCGGGCCGACCACGGCCTTGACCGTGCGGTCGTCCGACCATGCGGTGCCCGTGACCTCCAGGGCCTTGCGCTGGATGTCGGGCAGCTCCTTCGTGACCCGCTTGAGGTCGGCGAGCATCCCTTCGATCGCGCCCCAGTTGGGACGATCCACGGCACCTCCCCGTCAAGCCGCGATCACTGTGCCTCGGGTGTCCAAGTGTGCACCCGCCGAGGCTCCGGCGCTGCCCCGCCCCGGAACCCCGGCGGCCTTCGTCACATCCTCCGTGACCGGTCCGACGGACCGTTCAGATGCCCGCGGCGATCTGCTTGTCGACCGCCTGCATCCGCTCGGCCGACGCGCCCAGCTTCACACCGACCTGCGACAGGGCGGCCTTGATGTCGCCGATGCCCGAGTTCCACTCGGTGCGGGCGGAGTCGACCGCCTGGCCGGCGGCCCCGTGCCAGTCGGCGGCGAAGAGCTGGGTGAACTGCGTGTAGAGGTCCTCGAGGGACCCCTCGACCGCACCCGTGTAGGTGCCGATGGCGGTCGCCACGTCCGCGATCTGGCCGAAGTTGTAGGTGATGGCGCCGTCAGCGCCGTATCCCGCTCCCATGGATGTTCCTGCCTCTCGAAGGTCTCGTCGCGGAAGGGTCAGCCACGCAGGGCGGAGATGACCGTGGAGTCGCCGGTGGCGGCAGCCGCGGCCCGGATGTCGTTCGCCGCGTCGTCGTCGTTGACACCGAACGTCGAGGAGGCGCTGCTGATCTTCCCGGCGAGGTCGTCGAGGGCGTTCAGCATCTTCGTCAGGCCCTGGTTGAGCTGGGCCGAGGAGCCCTGCAGCGCGTTGTTCGCGGCACCGGACATGCCAGCCCCGCTGAGGCCGTTGATCCGGTCCAGCAGCTGCGCCATGCCGGTCGCGATGCTCTCGCGGGTCTCCATGCACCTGTTGGCCATCGTGTTGAGCTGATCCTGGGTCGCGTGGACCGTGCCCACACCTGGTGTGTCCGTCAACTTCGTCTCACCCCGTTTTCTGCTGTGGCTTCCCGGGAGGGAAGCTCGCTGAGCGATGGATCGATACAACCCACCATAATGCGGCGCACCAGACGGTAGCGCCCCAGTTCAAGGTCGGTCCAGTCGGACAGGGTTCTCCATTGTGGCGCTGTCCGGTTACGCTCGATCTGGACGAGGATGCCGGAGCGCCTCGGGCGATGGACCAGAGGCACGGATCGACGGGGGAGAGATCTTGGCTGAGCCGCGCGACGACGCGCCCTATAACCCGTACCAGTCTCAGACCACCGCCAACACGAATCCGGCGTGGCTCGAGGCCGGCCACAAGAACATCGACGCCGACATCGACGGCATGGCGGACTTCGCCAGCAACATGAAGATCATCATGGAGAACCTCCGCGGCAAGGTCCCGGAGCTCAACCTGCTCGGCACCATGCCGATCAACGCGTGGGCGCCCGGCTCGCTGCCCGAGGGTGCCTACACCGCGCATCTGATGCTGGCCAACTACAACGAGTTGCAGCAGTATCTGTCGTTCCTGGCGCAGGGGCTGATGAACACCGGCTCGGCCGCGCAGACCATCGCCAACGCCTATGCCGGCACCGACGGCTGGTCCGCCGCCGACCTCAACGCGGTCAAGTTCGCCTATGGCGACAGCAAGGCCGAGCGGCCTGCCGGCTATCCAGAGGAATGGCTCAAGCAGGTCAAGACCTGGCAGGACGCCTACAGCGAGAACATGAGCTCCGGCAACGGTGCCGCATCGGGCGTGGTGGTCCGCTGGACCGACCAGGGCACCTTCACCGACGCGCAGGGTCAGCACAAGGTCGCCGTCAGCACCGACGGCGTGCGCCGCGAGCTCATCACCAGGGTCGACCCGTTTACCGGCAACACGGTGACCACGACGATCGTGACCTATCCGCCGAACCCGAAGGGGAAGACGGACGAGGAGCGCGCGGGCTACACGCGCACGAGCCGGGCGGATACCACGACGTATGTCACGTCGGGCAACACGGTGCAGCAGCAGACCACCTATTACGGCAACGACGGCCGGTTGACCGGTTCGCAGACGCAGACGACGACCTACACCGACGGCGAGGTCACGAGCACGCACACGCAGAACAAGGACAAGGACGGCAACAACACGACCGGCAACAGCGTGGTCACCAACGCCGACGACAGCCAGACCATCACCACGACGCAGGCCGCCAAGGACCCCAAGGTCCTGCAGATCGGCGAGCAGACCGAGGGTGTGGTCGGCGCCGGCGAGCAGCCCGCCCAGGACAAGATCAACCAGCTCAGGCCGCAGTGATGCCCCGTGGCTGAAGACTGGCGGTACATGCGCGCGGAGATGCCGCACCCCGGCCCCTCCGGATCCGGCATGTGGTACAACGTGCCCGATCGATTCGACGTCGAGTTCACCAACCCGCCCAACGACGGCGAGAACGGCCCGTGGATCGAGGACATCCGCCAGCAGATCATGAACCAGCACCCGGAGGACATCTCCGCGCTGGCCGACCAGTGGAACCGGGCGTGGCAGCTGCTCTTCGGCATCCAGCAGCAGGTCCTGCAGACCAGCAGCGACCTGTATGAGAAGGACTGGAAGGACGGCGACGCCCGCGAGAAGTTCATGACCGCGGGGCCGGGCAAGATGCTGGCCTACCTGCAGTCTTGGATGGACTCGGCGCTCGACAACGTCGCCGCGCTGCGCGCACAGGTCACCATCGTCCGTGCCGCGCGCACGGAGATGGAGGGGATGTGGAGCCGGTACAAGTCGGCCATCGACAAGGCGTCGGAGACCGACGGCACGTTCGGCAACTGGTTCTGGCACTACAACCTGATCCCCGGCGGCGACCAGACCGACTACGACAACGCCAACAAGCGTGACGCGATCGAGCAGATCAACGAGAAGAAGAAGGAGTTCGCCCGCGAGGCGCAGGGGCTCGCGCACCGCACCGCGCAGCAGATCTTCCAGACCTACTCGACGGTCGGCAACGGCCACGGCGCGCCGTTCTTCCCGATGAACGCACTGCTGACGCCGATCGGCCAGCCCAACCCGATCAGCCTCGGAGGGCCGCCCGGCGGCATGCCCGGCGGTCCGCCGCCGGGGCTCAACCAGAGCCTGCTCAACCTGCAGAAGAACCCGCCGGTCATCCCGAATCCGGTCTCGACCAACCCGCTGCAGCCGGTGCTCAACGTCACCAACCCGCCGAATGTGCTGCCGCCGGGCGGGCTGCCCAACCCGACGATCGTGCCGCCGGTGCTGCCGCCCGGTGTCCGCCCGCCCGGGCAGCCCTTGGCGAAGCCGACGACCCTCAACCCGAACGTCACGTCGCCGTTCGCCAAGCTCGTCCCGAAGGGTCTCAACCCCGGCCTCATCCAGGCGAAGGGCATGGTCGCCCCGACCGGCGACATGACGCCCGGCGCGCTGCGCTCCCCGGGTTCGACCCCGCCGGCACCGCCGATGTCCAACGGTGCCCAGCGGCAGAACCCGCGCGCCAACCCGGCCGGCACGGGCAGGCAGCAGGAGAAGCTCAACGGCATCACGCGGCAGGGCGGGGTCGAGGAACCGTTCGCGCGGCAGCAGTCCGGCACCGTCCCGCCGGTCCTCAACAACAAGCAGCGCGGTGCGAGCGGCAAGCCCGGCAGCCAGTCGGAGCTGCACCCGCAGTCCCGGCAGGCGGCAGGCAGCACGTCGCCGCTGCGCCCTGCCGGGGCCGCCCCGCCGGTGCTCAAAGCACCGTCGCAGAGCCCGATGTTGCCGCCGGGGCAGCCCGGGTCGCGTACCACGCGCAAAACCGCGACAGGCAACGGTCAACCGGGTCAGCCGGTCCCAAACTCCGACTGGGCCGGGGTGGAGGCCGCCCGCTCCGACGTGGCCGCGCCGATCCTCGACGCTCCGGCGCCGCCGCCGACGGGTGCCGCAGTGTCGAAGCTCGAGGAGGTCAAGCTCCGCGGGCGGGCCGCTGCGACCGGCGCCCGCTCGGGCGGGCAGTCGCGGATCAAGGCCGGCCCGACGGTGTCGCCGGAGCTGACGGCCCGCAAGGCCCGCCGCGACGGATCCGGCACGGGGTCCGAGGCCGACGAGTCGGGCAACCGGATCGTGACCGACGACGTCGCGTTCAGCGTCGAGACGCCCGGTGGAGGCGTGGTCGCGAAGCAGCAGGACACGAGGGCCTACCGCCCTGAGGCGCCGACCGTCCTGGGTGGCGGCGCCTGATCCGTCGCCTGCTCTGCATGGAGGGTTTCGTCTGCTGGTCGCCTCAGCGTGCGGCGGCCAGCAGGTCCTCCAGGACGAGCATCCGGAGGTCCTCGCGGCTCGGGACCCGGCCGAGGCCGCGCAGCCGCCCGGACTGCGCCTTGCGCATCCCTTCGAGCAGCTTGCGGGCCTCACGCGCGTTGCCGAAGTTCTGCCCGCGGTCCATCTGGTCGAACCACTCGTACAACGCGTCCTCGAGCCCGGGGGCGAAGACGTAGTCGTCGTTGCGGGCGATCCGCCCCGCGATCAGCACGAGCTCCTGCGGCGAGTAGTTCTCGAACTCGAGCGTCTTGGCGAACCGCGACGCCAGACCCGAGTTGGCGTCCAGGAAGTCGGCCATCTCGGCGGTGTAGCCGGCGACGATGACGGCGACCTGGTCGCGCTGGTCCTCCATCAGCTTCACCAGCGTGTCGATCGCCTCCTGCCCGAAGTCGGCGCTGGCGCCACCGGAGCGGGCCAGTGTGTAGGCCTCGTCGATGAACAGGACCCCGCCGAGCGCCTCCTCGAAGACGGTCGTGGCCTTTTCCGCGGTGTGGCCGATGTACTGCCCGACGAGGTCACGCCGTGACACTTCCTTGAACTTGCCGATGGGCAGGACCCCGAGGGCCTTCAGCAGCTGCCCGTAGAGCCGGGCGACGGTCGTCTTGCCGGTGCCGGGCGCCCCGGTGAAGATGAGGTGGTGGCTGACCGCGCCGACGGCGAGGCTGGCACTGCGGCGCCACTCGTTGACCTGGATCTCGTCGATCAGCGAGCGGACCTCGCCCTTGACCCCGGCCAGGCCGATCATCGAGTCGAGCTCGGCGAGGAGCTTGTCGACCTTGTCCGTGTCCTGCTTCGTCGCACCCTCGACCGCCTGCACGCCGACCCGCGGCCGGTGCCGTTCGTCGGCCTCGCGGATCGTCGGGCTGGCGCCCTCGTCGACGTGGATGCCCGGCGTGGCCGTCGACTCGACGCGGCAGCTCTCCACGAGCCCGCCGCAGCCACGGCCGAACATGATGCCGACACCGTGCGTGTCGTGGATCCACGTCTCCGTGATCGTCGGTGCGCTCTGGTGCGCGACGGAGATGCCGGCGTCGCCGGTGGCCGAGATGTCGCAGCGCTCGATCGTCGGCTTTGCGGCGTGGTACACGTAGATGCCGCGGAATCCACAGCCCTCGATCGTGCTGTTGCGGATGACGGGGCTTGCCCCGAGGCGCACGATCACCCCGTCGTCGGCGATGTTGCGCACCTCGCACTTGTCGACGACGCCGTCGGAGTCTTCGATGACCATCCCGTACTGCCCCTGCGTCACCTTCACATCGGTCGCCTCGACGTGCGCGCCGTCGGTGATGCTGAGCCCTGCCGCGAACACGGCAGCGACCTCGCACGCCTCGATCGCGAGCCGGCCACCGGTGACGCTGACCGCCGGATAGTCGTCGGCGGTGAGGATCAGGCCGCGCAGCGTGACCTCGGCCGACTCACACGCCACGGCTGAGCCGCCGAGCCCTGTCGCGTCAAGCGTGACCGAACCGGCCTTCCCCGCCGCGACGATACTCACCTTGCGCCGCCGCAGCCGGACCACCTCGGCATAGGTGCCCGCCTCGACCGAGATCACCGCGCCGTCGGTCGCGATCTCCAAAGCGTCCTGAATCGTCGGATATGCCCCGGCCCGCTCCCGGGACACGATCAAAGTCTGCGCCATAACCCCACCGTCGACGGCAAACGATTGACGCGAGCGTACCTCGCGGCACAAACCCACAGGTTCGGTCGTTATGGTGTTGCGGGACCGATCACGCTCGGCACGGGGCTGGCGGCCATCATGGGGCGCACCGGCGTCGCAGGCCCGCCGGAGCCGCCGTGGAGGCCCACCTGACCCACGTGTACGCCAAACTCGGCGTCACCTCCGCACCCAACTGACAGGAGAACGGCCAGAATCGGCGCCCGGTCACCAGATCCGGAACCGATCACGCCGACGGCGAGGTGCAGTGGGACCGGGAACATCCCGGCGACCGCATCCTCGGCATCCTGTCCGACGTCACCTTCCTGCCAGACGGCGAAGTAGACCCAGCCGCCGGGACGCTCCGGTGTTCGAGTGGGGCCCAGACAACGGCAGCCTCATGGCAGGCGACTTCGACCACACACCTACCGACGTTCACCGTCAGGAGTGACGCAGACCCGAGGGCTGGCCCACGACGAACGCCAGGCGCGTTCGCGGAAGATCACCGTACGGGCGTACGTGTCGAAGTTGTGTCACGATCATCCACAGTGGACACTTGAGTTCGACAGCGCACAAGCATCCAAGTCAAGGTATCGATCGCGTGGCGTAACGATCCACGACACTTGCATCAATTTAGATGCCCGATGATGGGGCCAGGACCGGCGTCCGGCAACCGGTCGAGCACCGCGCGGCAGTTCGTCAGGGCGGTGCCCAGCGCTGGGTGGGCCTGCCGCAGCCTGGCAAGGTCTGTCCGCCCGTTCATCAGCTCGGACCACAGCACGGCCCGGCCCTGCTCCAGCAGCATCGCGGTCAGCTCGAGCTGCCCGGACGCGATGGCTGCCCCGGCCGCGTCGCGGCCCAGCGACGCTCCGTGCTCCTCCAGCAGTTGCTGCTGGTCCCGGCGGCCGACGCCGTGCCAGGCCACCAGCGGCAACAGGCCGACCGCTCGGGTGTAGGCGGGCACCGCCGCGGCCGGTTCCTCGGCCGTCCCGATCGCCTCCGCCAGCCGTCGCGCGGCACGCAGCCGCAGCCCGGCCGGGGCGACGTCCACTTCGACGGCCCGCCCCATGGCCTCCCGGGCGCGGTGCAGGTCGAGCGGGTCCGCCGTCCGCTCGAAGCGGTCCAGGAACGCCAGGCCGAGATTCGACAGGACGGTGGCGCGCAGCGGATGGTGCGCACCGATCGCGCCGAGCGCTTCGGTCATCGCCTCGACGGCTCCGTCGAAGTCGGCCGGATCACCGGCGAGCCGGTAACGGGCCAGCAGCTTGTTGCCGAGATTGGACAGGCTCGGCGCGCGCTGCGGGTGTCCCGGTCCGGCCGCCGCGACGGCCCGGGCCCCGGCCTCGATCGCCCGGTTCAGGTCGGCGGGGTCACCCAGTCGCTCGAACCGGGAAAGCCAGGAGTTGCCGAGATTCGTCAGGAACATCGGCCGGTTGGGGTGACCCGGTGCGGCCTGCGCCACCGCTTCGCCGTACGCCTCGGTGGCGCCGTCCACGTCGGCGACGACACCACCCCGGTCGAACCGGGCCAGCAACGCGTTGCTGAGGTTCGACCGGTGCAGGCCCCACTCCGGGTGGCCCGGCGACGCCGTCGCGGCGACGGCGGCCGACCCGGCAACGACGGCCCGGTCGAGATCCGCGGAGTTCCCCATGCGCTGGAACCGGGCCCGCAGCGCATTGCCCAGGTTCGACAGGTACGTGGCTCGATGCGGGTTGGTGACCGGCGTCGCCTCGGTCGCCCGCTGGAAGGTGTCGATCGCCTCGTTCAGGTCGGTGAGGTCGCCGGTGCCCTCGGACCTGGCCCACAGCGCGTTGCCCAGGTTCGACAGGAACCGTGGCTGGTAGTACTCGGCCGGGTTCGTGGCGACCGCCGCGGCACCGGCCTCGACGGCCCGGTCGACGTCGTGCGGGTCACCGCCGTGGAAGTACCGCCGCATCAGCACGCTGCACAGGTTCGACAGGTAGGTGGCATGGTCGAACTCGGTCGCTGCCGTCAGCGCCACCGCCGCGCCACACACGTCGACGGCCCGATCGAGGTCGCCGGTGTCGCCGCTGTCTTCGAAGCGCTTCAGCAGTGCGACGCCGAGGTTCGACAGGTACCGGGCCCGGCTGGAGGGATTCGGCTCGCTGCCGGCGACGGCTTCCTCCGCGGCGGCGACGGCCCGGTCCGCGTCGGCACTGGCGCCCAGGCGTTCGAAACCGGATCCGGTAGGCGTTGCCGAGGTTTGACAGTTGCAGCGCCCGCCCGGGCCCGACCGCCGTGTCGACCGCCTCGGCGCCGAGCTCGACGGCCCGGTCGACGTCCTGCCGGTCGTTGGTGCGGTCGAACCGCGCCAGCAATGCGGTGGCAAGGTTCGACCGGAAGACGGATCCGCGGGGGTCGCCCGGGCGCAGCACCTGCACGGCTCGGGTGAGCACCTCGATCGACCGCTCGATGTCCGCCGGCTCACCCAGCCGGTAGTGGCGGCGCAGCAGCGCCACGCCGAGCGTCGTCAGAAGGCCCGCGTTGGTCGTCGCCGGGTCGGCCACCGCAGCGCACACGCGCACCGCCTCGTTGAGGTCGCCGAGGTCGCCGAGGCGCTCGAACCGGCGCAACAACGCGCCACCGAGGGCCGACACGTAGATCGGCCGGTTGGGATGGTCCACCGTGGTCGCGTCGACGGCCTCCCGGCACACCGCGACGGCCCGCTCGACGTCCGGCAGGTCGCCCCGGTGCTCGAACCGCGCCTCCAGGCCGACGCCGAGATTGGACAGGTGCATCGCACGGCGAGGATCGTCCGGCGACATGCCGCGAGCCGCCGCATCGGCTGCGGCGATCGCCGGATCGAGGGTGTCCGGATCGCGGAACCACCGGTAGCGACCCAGCAGCGCGAAGGCCAGCTCACCGAGGCGGCGGGCCCGGTCCGGGTCGTCCGGCGCTGTTGCGTCGACGACCTCGGACCATGCGCCGATGGCGCGATCGACGTCGGACATGTCGCCGGCGAGCTCAAACCGGATCATGAGCAGGTCGCCGAGTTCAGCCACACGCGCGTGCCGGGCGGCGTCACCCGGCGCGGTCGCGGCCGCCGCGCGAGCCGCCGCGCCGATCGCCCCATCGAGGTCGCCGGAATCGCCCCTGCGCCGATGGCGGCTCAGCAGTATCCGCTGCAGGAACGTCAGGTAGACGGTCTCCCGGGGATGGCCCGCCGGCGTGGCGTTCACGGCCGCGGTCAGCAGATCGACGGTCTGGTCGAGGTGGACCTGGCCGTCGCGCCGCAGGAGGCGCACGGCGGTCTGGACCCGGACCTCGGCGACGAACGACCGGGCGCGCCTGCGGACCGACGAGATCACCAGGGCACCCGCCTGAGTCTCGTCGTACCGGCCGGGTCGACGCAGGCAGGTGCCGGGCGTTGCCAGCGTGGCCCGCCGTTGCGGGGATCGGGCGCGGTCAGTGCGCCGCGCTCCACCTGGGCAGTACCACCACCAGCTGCCGCAGCCTCGCCATCACGCCCCCGTTCCCGCGAACGAGCCTCGGCCGCATCCCGATACCGCACTGCCACGGTGCACTCTGACGGACCGCAGGCCCTGGAAGCGCTGGGGTACGTAAAGGTCCGGTGCATTGAGCGTTGGCAAGATCGAGGCAGACCTGAGCGGTGAAGTCATTGACCCGACCTGATCCGTGGCTGCCTCCGAAGTCGGCGTTCGCCGGGTTCCGGCTCCCGCCCGAGGTCATCGTCTTTGACATGGAGATGATGCGTATCATGAATATGATGGGTCGGGGGCTTCTGCCACCACCCGTCCGCGCAGGAGGTCGGGACCGATCTCGGCCACCGACGACACGCCGCACAGTGCCATTGTGCGCAGCAGATCCTCGCGTAGCGCGGTCAGCAGACCACGCACACCCGCCTCGCCACCGACCGCCAGGGCCCAGAGGACCGGACGACCCACCAGGACCGCATGGGCGCCCAGCGCCAGCGCTCGCACCGCATCCGCACCGGTGCGGATGCCGCCGTCCACCAGGACGTGCGCGGGGGTACCGGACAGCGCCGCGGCGACCTCGACCAACGCGTCGGCGGTGGCTACCGCGCCGTCCATCTGCCGACCGCCGTGGTTGGAAACGACGACCCCGCTGGCCCCCGCTGCGACGACGACCTTCGCGTCGTCTCCGCGCAGAACGCCTTTCACCGCGACCGGCAGGCCGCTGACGTCGGCGACCCAGCCGATCAGGTCGGGCGTCAGGGTGTTCTCCAGTTCGATCGAGTAGCTGGCCGAAACCTGCCCACTCTCAGGGAAGTTGGCCAGCCGCAGGTTCGCGCCGGTGGGCAGCCGGTAACCGTGGCGGCGGTCGCGGCGGCGGTCGCCCGCGATCGGCGCGTCGACCGTCAGCAACACGGCGCGGTAGCCGACCGCCGCGGCGCGCTGCAGCAGATCCCGGCTCCGGCCGCGGTCTCGCAGCACGTACGCCTGGAACCATTGGACGCCACCGGCCGCGGCCACCTCCTCCACAGTGGAGGTGGCGTAGGTCGAGACACTGAGGACGGTGCCTGTCGCCGCCGCCGCGGCCGCGGTGGCGGTCTCGCCGTCGGGGTGGGCCATCCGCTGCAGACCCATCGGCGCCACCGCGATCGGTGTGGTCATCCGGCAACCCAGGACCTCGACGCCGGCGTCCACGCCACTCACGCCACGCAGCACGCGCGGTGCCAGAAGCCGTTGCCGCCAGCTCGCGACGTTGGCGGCCAGGGTCGTTTCGTCGCCGGCGCCACCGGCGAAGTAGTCGTACACCTCTTCGGGCAGCCGCAGCCTGGCGGCTGCCTCGGTCGCCTCGAGGTCCGCCCAATCAGTAGCCGGCACGCGGATCCACCACCCCGTCGAGTTGAAGCCCCGCGACCCGCCGCGCGACGTTGTCCCGAATTCGTCGCAACAGCAAGGGCGCGGCCAACTCGGCCGGACAGCTGGTGTGCGGCGTGATCAGGCAGTTCGCGAGGCGCCACAGCCGGTGCCCGGCCGGCAGCGGTTCGGGTTCGGTGACGTCCAGCACCGCACCGCCGAGGCGTCCTGTCTCGAGCGCCACGGTCAGGTCATCGGTGACCACCAGCGGGCCGCGGGCCACGTTGACCAGCCAGGCGTCGTCCGGCAACCGCTCGAGCAACCGGGCGTCCACCAACCCGACCGTCTCCGGTGTCAGGGCGAGCGCCAGCACCAGCACGTCCGTCTGCGGTGCGAGCTCCTCGAGCAGCTGCGGCCCCACGGTGCGACGGACCCCGGGTACGTTCACCGGAGCCCGGCGCACCACGTCGATGGTCACCTCGAACGGCGCCAGCAGCCGGATCAGGGCGCTGGTCACCCCTCCTCCGCCGACGATCGTGACGCGCGCGCCGAACAGCGAGCGGGTGGGCTGCGGCTCCCACCGGCGGTCGCGGGCGTAGCCCGGCACGCCGCGGAACCCGGCGAGGAGCGTGGCCAGCACCCACTCGGCCATCGGCTCGGCGTAGGCGCCCTTGGCCGACGTCCACACCCGGTCATCGGTGATGAGTGGCCCGAACGCGTCCACGCCCGACGTGACCAGCTGCACCCAGCGCACCTGCGGGTGTTCGCGCAGCGTGGCGCCCAGGGCCGCCGGGTCGGACCAGTCGGTCCAGATCACCCCGTCGGCGTCGGCCACCCCACTGAGCGTGCCCCCGCCCGCCCGGACCGCATCCTCGATCCGGTCGCGGTCGGCCGGAGCGGAGTGCGGTGCGGCCGGCAGCACGCAGATCCGCGTCCCGTCGGCCACGTCAGTCCTGGCCCACCGTGTGCCCGGCGACGTCGGCGAGCGAACGCCGACCGGGACAGGTGTTCACGCCGAATGGGGCCCGCGTGCCCTCATAGTTGATGGCAAGGGACGAGGTCTCAAACATGTCAAACTCCCAGGTTGGCGCCGACAACCGCGGGGATCTTGAAGACCTCGTCCGGATCATCGCCGGCGATGATCACGCCGGGTTGGAACAACCATCGCACGGTCGCAGATGTCCCACCGGAAGTCAATCTTTGCAATCCACCACGAGGGCCCGGGCGCACTGTGGATAATACGTGCCGGCACCGACCTTCCCGTCTGCCTCGACCTGACTTGACACGCCCCGAGAGTCGAAACAGAATGGCACAACCAAGCGCTTGTTAGGCGCACACGATAGCGGGTGTACGGTCAGCGGCGCCACCGCGACGAACTGGATCCACAATCGAAGGAGCCCGCGCCATGCCGATCCGGATCGCCGTCCTTGACGATTATCAGCGCGTCGCCCGGTCGAGCGCCGATTGGACGCCACTTGACGGCCGGGCCGACGTCACATTCTTCCACGACCACATCACCGACCCGGCTGACTTGGTCCGCCGGCTGGAGCCGTTCGACGTGGTCGTGGCGATGCGCGAGCGGACGGCGTTCCCGGCGGCGATCCTCGACAGGCTGCCCAACCTGGCCCTCCTGGTCACCACCGGTCCGTTCAACGCGGCGATCGACGTCACGGCCGCACAAGCCCGCGGGATCGTGGTCTGCGGAACTGGCGGCGTGCCGCACACCACGGCCGAGCTGACCTGGGCCCTCATCATGGCGGTCACCCGCCGGGTGCCGGCCGAGGATGCCGCGCTGCGGGCAGGGCGGTGGCAGACCACGATCGGTCCTGAGCTGGCTGGATCGACCCTCGGCATCATCGGGCTGGGCAATATCGGCTCGAGGATCGCCCGCTACGCGCGGGCATTCGACGTTGACGTCGTCGCCTGGAGCGAGAATCTCACCAGCGAGCGGGCCGAGGCGATGGGTGTGAAGCGCGTCGGCAAGCGCGAACTGTTCGAGCGCGCCGACATAGCTACCGTCCACCTCAAGCTGAGTGAACGCACGAGGAACCTGATCGGTCGACCCGAGCTGGAACTGCTCGGCCCGCGCGGCTATCTGGTCAACACCTCGCGCGGGCCGATCGTGGACGAGTATGCCCTGGCCGAGGCCCTGTCGGACGCCGTCATCGCCGGCGCGGCGCTGGACGTGTTCTCCGTCGAGCCGTTGCCGGCAGACCACCCGCTGCGCGACGCACCGAACACCGTCCTGACGCCACATATCGGCTATGTCTCGGTGCCGATGTACGAGCGGTTCTTCTCGCACGTGGTGGAAGACGTCGTGTCATGGCTGCAGGGCACCCCGGTTCGGGTAATCCCGGCCGAGTCGTAAGCGCCGAAGGCTGGCTTGGCCGACGCCGAGGGTTTGCCGGGGGTCAGCGCGCTCCCGGTCACTGGCGTTTCGACCCAGCGGCATAATCTGCTGAGTTCCAGTCCGCTCCGCGATCAAGAAAGACCCACAATGGGTCCTTTCGATCCCTCTCCGATCGAGTGGCTGCCTGTGGCCGGCTGTCCCGAACCTCGCCGACACACAGTTCGTCAAACACCACCATGCGGGAGGCGATACGCCACCGCCCAACGGCATCCGGCGTGAATTTGTCCAGGTAACGACATTTCACAGTCGTCAATTGCTGCGCGCCGGAGGCTTCTTGTTCACGGCGCCTCAGATAACACAGGCAGTAGGACTCGACCAATGCGACATCCGGGTCAGGCAGGTCAACGAGGACGTTGGTGATGAAATGAACCGACGAGTCCAGTTGTGCATGACGAACTTTCATGTCCTCGATCAGCCCGTCGACCCCTCCTCGGTACGCACCGTGGTGATCGAAGGCATTGTCGTGGTAGCACGCACGCACCGAGTCCCAGTCACACCGATCGACCGCCCTCGCATACCGGTGCAGGCAGTCAGTAACGGCCATGGTCACCTGGACCCGTGATTGCTCGAACTGGTCGTCCCGCGGCATTGGTCACCCACTTCCTCGAGTCTGTCGATGCTGTGCTGCGTCATGACCGCTGAACCAGGACGGATGACGACCGTGGGGCGGAGGATGTCCGCCCCACGGCCAGCTTTCGGTCCAATCAGCAGAGCGGCTGGTAGGTCGCCCACGGTCCCTTCGGCTTGTTGTCCGCGCCGAACTCGATCAGCGACAGGCCGCACAGGCCATCCGTACCGAGGTGCTTGGTGGCGGAGTAGGACAGGGTGAAGCTTGCCTGGCCGAACGAGGCCTGGTATCCGGTGATGCTCTGGATCGCCTCGTTGAGCTTCTTCCCGTCGTCCGCGCCGCCCGCCTTCTCGATCGCGAGCTTGACGATGTGCACGGTGTCCCAGGCTTGGGCATCGTAGGCCGTGATCTCGTAGTCGGCGCCGTTCTTGCTCTTCAGGAACTTGGTGAGCTCCTGGGTACGAGGGTTCTGGCTGTTGATGGAACCCATGAACACCAAACCGTTGAGGGCGCCCGGGTTGGCCAGCTTCCAGGAGTCCGGCTGGTTGCCGATCGACGCGAGGGAGAACCGCGGCTTCCCGGCCAACTGGCTGGCGAGCGTGTTCTGCGCGAGCACCTCGAACGCGCCACCGAGGCTCGTCACCATCACCGCGTCGACGTTCGCGTTCTTGAGTCGGGCCACCTGTGCCGACAGGTCGGACGCCGCGGTGGCACCCTTCTCGGACGCTGCGATCTGCACACAGGGCATCGCGTCGAACAGCGCCTTGTCCACCGCGGCCATGGTCGGGGAGTCATCGGTCAGCACGCCGATCTTCTTGATGTTGGCCTTCTCGAACGCTCCGCAGTACACCTTGGCCCAGTCGCCGGTCGCGTTGGCGAGCATGTAGATGAACTCGTTGTTCGGCGGGTCGACCAGCGTCTGGGTCACGCTGGTGGGGGCGATGGCCGGGATGCCGAGCTGGGCGAGGATCGGCTTGGCCTGCGCCGTTGCCGCGCTACCCGTCTGCATCAGCACCAGCTTGGCGCCCTCGCCGACCAACTTCTGCACCACGGCCGGCGACCTGGTCGGGTCGCTCTCGTCGTTGCCCACCACGAGCTGCAGCGGACTACCGAGCACGCCGCCCTTGTCGTTGATGTCCTGAATGGCCAGCCGGATCGTCTTACCGGAAATGTTGCTGTATGAAGCGCCCGGACCAGTGCTGTCCTGGTCCAAGCCGATGATGATGGGCTTACCAGTCGCCGTGCCGGTGTCCGGTGCGTCGGAGCCACTCTTGCTGCAGCCCGCGAACGCCACCAACGCGGCGATCAGCGCTCCAGCAAGCGTCGCTGATCTCCTGAATGTGGCCACGTCTACCCCTTACCCTCACCGGGACAAATGCATTGGGCTCAACCGTTACGTCGCCACCGCCACGTCGTTCCTGCGTGCGGTCCGGCGAGGAGTCCTTGTACCTAACAAGCGCTTGGTTGCCCAATATCTCTTCGGGCGCGTCCCGTGTCAAGGGTTGCTTGGTCGCGAGCGGGTTACAGAACGATCAAGCCGGTAACCTCCGCGGTCAGCAGCCGCACCGGCGGCACGCCCTCGTAGCACCGGTGGAAGTTCGCGGTGAGCCGCTGGTCAGCGCCGCACCGGCCGCCGGTGATTGACCCACGGGGTAACCCGGCCCAATCGTCCCGGGCATGACCACACGCGCACCTGGTGTCCTGTGGGGGCGGCGCATCGCCGCAAGGACGTTGGTGGTCGCAACGCTCTGGCCGGACGAGTACACCATCCGCACGCTCCGACCTGAAGCCGGTGCGCCGGACCCATACGCCGACGACCGCGTCCTGCTCCGCCTGGCGCAAGTCGTGCGTGTACCGGACAGCTTCAGTGCTGCCGAACGGCAGCGCGGCGAGGCCCGTCCTGGCTCAGCGTCTCCAGCCTGACGGGCCAGGCGTAGCACCAGGATGCAAGCACAGGGCTGCCAAGCTCGCTGGGACCGGACATCCGTCAGCAGCTCATGGCAGGCGCCGATGCCGACGTCCGGAGTGGGAGCAGTCCGTCACTGGTAGGTCGACACCGTGGAGCGGCCACGACCAGTGGCCGCTCCACTACGGCATGCGGCCGCAGGGCGTCCCGCTATCGGCCCTCGCCCTGCCGGTGCGCCGTGCGCTCGCCGGCGAGCAGCGCGAAGACCGCCAGCAAGCCACCGATCACGACGTTCACCCAGATGGCGAACTCTCGCTCCCAACCGGCCGGGGCGAGCGCGACACCGGCCGTCACGGTCGCCACGGCGGCCACGGCCATGCCGATGCGGGCCGCACGCTGCGCACCGGTCCGCGTGGACGGGCGCAGGCGCGTGAGCCGGTCGCGCCGCCGCAGCACCGACCACAGGATGACCAGCGCGCCGACCGCGCCGCCCGCGCCGGCTATGAGCATCGGCACGCCCATTGCGTGAAAGCCGACCGTGACCGCGCCGGCACCGCGCCAGGCCATCAGCCCGAAGATCACCACTGCCGCGCCGTGCAGGGCGACACTGCGGTGCAACCGGCGCTGGTCAGCGCGAGGCGGTTGATCGTGTACGAGAGCCATGCCGGTCCTCCGTCTCAGGTTCCGCACATCGTCGCACCTATCAGCACCGCACGTCCGGGACACTGCTCCCCAACTTCGTGATCGCTGGCTGGGATCGGGTGCGATGTGGGGTGCCGGGTTCGGATCGGCTGTGGCCGTGGCGGCTCCTCAGGTATTGAGGCGTTTTCTGTACCACTGGCGCGGGGTGCCGTCCGGGCCGGGGTCAGCGGGTTCCTGGGCGGTGAAGCCGAGCCGCTGGTAAAACTGTCGGGCGCCGCTGGGCGCTGCGGCGGGGTGGTCCTCGCTGAAGGTGATCACCTCGATCAATCCTGGGCTGTCGAGTCGGTGTAGTGCTTCGGTGACCAGTGCCCGGCCCACGCCGAGTCCTCGATCGGAGTGCGCTACGACGAGCCAACTGATCCGGCATACCAGTGGGCGAGTGTTGAACAGGATGCCGCCGCGTAAGTCTGTGCCGTCGTGATGGCGTACGCACATCGCTGTGCCTCGTTGGATGTTGCGCTGCAGGGCGTCACGGAATCCGGGCTGGTCGACCATCGGCCCGAACCATTGCTCGACCTGCCCGGCCAGCGCGAGGAAGCCGGTGACGTCGGCCATTCGCGCCACGGTCACATTCATCGGAATCAGCCTTTCGGCGGGCCTGCCCAATCAGACCAGACGCGGCCACCGCGTAATCATCCGGTGTTGTGTGGACAACCAAAGATCGCGAGGTGCCCGCTGCGGCCATGGTAGAGGCCGGCCGGGTGCAGGAAGAATTGGGTGCGCTGGTCGGCCGGTTCGGGGCGTTCTTCACCAGGGTGGAGCCGTTGCGGCAGTCGGGGCGATCCGGGCCTGGGCCGGGCGGAACCGGGTCGAGTTGTGTTTCACCCCGACGTATTCGTCGTCGGCGAACCCGATCGAGGCGCACTTCGGGGTGGTTGGGGGTTCCAGCCGGCCACGACGAACATCCGCAGCGGCCCGGTCGCGACCCAGGCGTTGCACGACTATCTGCGCTGACGCAACGCCAACGCCCGCCACCCCGACGTCCTGGCCGCGCAACGCCGCGAACGCGCCCGCATCCGCTCCGAACGGCAACGCCGCTGGGGTCAGACCACCGCCAAGGCAGCGGCCTGATCAACCCCACCAGCGTTTCCGGCCACAGCACCAGAGAAGCTATCCAGCAGCCGGTAACCAGCGGCATCGAGCCGCTCGGGCAGATCCCCGATCATGTCGCCGGGTCGCTACGGGCCTCCAGCCGCTCGTAGCGCTGCCGGGCCGCTTGCGGGGTGCCTAGGCCGAGGCTCAGCGCGATGTCCTGCCAGGTCATTGCGCGGGCGCGGGCGGTTCTGAGCAGGTAGAGCTCCGTGGCGTCCACTTCCGCCCGCACCTCGGGCAGCAGGGTCAGCGCCGCGACCAAGTCGGACCTGTCCAGCGGGGGCTCGCCTGGGGCCGGCGGGATCGACCCGGCGGCCATCGCTGCGGCGACGCGGACCACCTCGTGCGGGGCGGCGACGTCCGCGTGGGTGTGCCGCGAGCGCAACTCGGGCGATCCGGCGTGGCGCTCGGTGAGGTGGGCCAGCGCGGCGTATACCCGCTCCGCGCGCCGTGCCCCGGGGTCCGGGAAAGTCAGCATCTCCGTCATACCTTCCGAGCATGCCAGCTCAACGATCTGTTTTCAACAGACTGTTCAAATCGCCGCGATGCCAGCGGCGACCTGGTGCGAGCCACGGACGGAAGCGTGGCACCGGACCCGGCCAACGTTTCCGGTCACAGCACTTGTCAAGGTTGATCCGTCCGACCTACCTCGTCGTCGGCCGCGTGGCCGCCGGTCCGGTCTGGGCCGGCGAACAGGGCGGCTGCGGTTGCCGCCACGGCGACGAACGGCAAGGATGCGACGTATGCGACGGTTCGACGGGCGGGTGGCGTTGGTGACGGGGGCGGCGCGCGGTATCGGCCGAGCGGTCGCCGCCCGTCTCGCGGCCGAGGGCGCCGCCGTGACCCTCACCGACATCGACGAAGACGCGGTCACCGCGGCGGCCGATCACCTGGCCGGGACCGGCGCCGACGCGATGGCGCAGGTCTGCGACGTCACCGACCGCACCGCGGTCGACGCCGCGGTGGCGGCGGTCGTGCACCGACACGGCCGGTTGGACGTGCTGGTGAACAACGTCGGCGTGTCCCTGGGAACACCATTCGAAGAGATCGACGAGGCGGCGTGGCGCGACCAGAGCGAGCCGACGCTGCACGGCGCCGTCCGCTGCATCCAGGCCGCCCTGCCACACCTGCTCACCTCACCGGTCGGCGGCAGCGTGGTGACGATAGGGTCGGTGAACGGCCTAGCAGCCTTCGGTGACCTGGTGTACTCCGCCGGGAAGGCCGGCCTGCAAAGCCTCAACCAGAACCTCGCCGTGCTGTACTCGCCTCGCAAGCTGGCGCGCCAGGGCTCGTCATCGCGCGGCGTGCGGTTCAACCTCGTCGCACCGGGCACCATTCGAACGCCCGCCTGGACGGAGGCCGGCCCCGAGAAACTGGCCATCCTCGAGCAGCTGGCCCGACGGTACCCGGCCGGCCGGGTCGGCGAGCCGGAAGACGTCGCAGCCGCGGTAGCATTCCTCGCCTCCGATGACGCGTCCTGGATCACCGGTGTCATCCTGCCGGTCGACGGTGGCGCGTTAACCGGCCCACTCAGCCTGGACAACACCGACTGAGGTTGTACCGGGCCAACCATCGGACTGCTTCATTCGAGCTTCACGGCCCAGTACTCCCGAAGCACAGACCCGGCAGATGCCGCTGGCCCTTCCGAGCATTGAACCGCCGGGCCGGTGCCACCGCCTCGAACCGCACCGCCCACGCATCCTCCAGCGCCACCTGATGCTGCGCACCGTCCTCGGTGACGTACCCGACCCGGAACGCCTCCCGCTCCGCGCCGGCCTATCGGGCTCGTAAATCCGGTCGGGGCCGTGACGTGCGGTTTTGTGTAGAGTCTGCCCGGCGGTAGCGGCGACAATCGAGGTCATGACCGCTTCGCTGGTGTCCTGCTCCTACGCCAGATTCTGCAGATGCGCACCCAGCTCGCCCGCGACGGCGGTGCGAAAGACGTCGAACTCCTCGTGTTACGCCACCAGGTGACGGTCCTGCGCCGGCAGGTCCACCGCCCCGACCTGCAACCCGCGGACCGGGTGATGCTGGCCGCGCTGTCGCGGCTGCTGCCCCGACCGCAATGGTCGACGTTCTTCATCACCCCGGCCACGCTGCTGCGCTGGCACCGGCAGCTGATCGCCCGGCACTGGACCTATCCGCACGCACCACCCGGCCGGCCACCCATCGACCGGAAACACCGCGGCCTGGTCCTGCGTCTGGCCGCGGAGAACCCGACCTGGGGCCACCGCCGAATACAGGGCGAGCTGGCTCGCCTTGGCTACCGGATCGCGGCCAGCACGGTCTGGAAGATCCTGCACCGGGCCGGCGTCGACCCGGCACCCCGCCGGACCGGACCCACCTGGCAGCAGTTCCTCACCGCACAGGCCCACACAATCCTGGCCTGCGACTTCTTCACCGTCGACACCGTGCTCCTCAAACGGATCTACGTGCTGTTCTTCATCGAACTCGCCACCCGCCAGGTCCACATCGTCGGCGTCACCGCACATCCGACCGGTAGCTGGGCCACACAGCAAGCACGGAACCTGCTCATGAGCCTCGAGCAGCGGGCCGACGGCTGCGGTTCCTGCTCCGCGACCGGGACGCGAAATTCACCGCCGCCTTCGACACGGTCTTCACCGCCGCGGGTATCGACGTGCTCCGCACACCGCCACAAGCGCCGAGAGCGAACGCGTACGCGGAGCGCTGGGTCGGCACGGTCCGACGCGAGCGCACCGACCGGATCCTCATCGTCGGCGAACGACGCCTGGCCAGCGTCCTAACCGAGTACACCGCCCACTACAACGGCCACCGGCCACACCGATCGCTCGGCCAGCAACCGCCCAACCCGCCACCGCAGGCCGTCGACCTCAACGCCGCCCGGGTCCAACGGCGCCCGATCCTCGGCGGGCTGATCAACGAATACACCCAGGCAGCGTAGCCAAACCGGATTTACGAGCCTCACAGCCTGCTCAACCGCCATTCGCGTCGATCACCGGCAGCCCATCACAGACCCCTTGACTCCGTTCAACGCAACGGCGAGGAGCTCATCAAGCACTCCGAGCAGCCGTCAACGACGCAAACCGTACGGTCCGTGTCATGACACGATCAGAACATTCATCGTGGTCAAAAAAAGGCCAGCTGAGCTGGCCTTTAGAAAAGTCGGGACGGCGGGATTCGAACCCACGACCCCTTGACCCCCAGGGTCGCCGGAGGCCCCAGCGACGTGCTCAAGCACGTTCTCCCAGGTCACCACAAGCATAAACCGGCCGAGTAAAGGGGTCCAGCGGATCACCTCGTCGTGGCGACGATACGTGCGGGCGCCGAGCCTGCCGGGCCGGCTCACGTGCCCAGATCAGGGCGCAATGAGTCGGCTCCTCTGGCACGATGAGGCAATCAGAGCTGGCCGACCCTGCGGCAACATCCAAGGCATTCGCCAGCAGCCTGGCCAGGCGGCTGTGCCGCTTGGCCGCGCCCGGACTCACGAGGACCATCCCATCCACGATCTCGATACCCGCGCATTGCTCTTCCGTCCAGGTCGCATACTGCTCGGCCGTGACCTGCTCATGCATCCAGGCCGGCGCGACCATTTCGGCCGTCACACACAACCTCCTGAACGATGATCGGCTACCGGCCTCAAGATACCGTGGCTTCGACGACAAGCCGTCTCCCCGGCACGTCTGGGCCGAATGTCTAGATTGTGCCACTGCTCACACGCACCGTCATGGCTCCTTGTTCAGCGCACCGGCCCGCGACGGATGCTCGTCACGCAGCGAAACGATGTTCGCCGCCCTCGCGCTTGCGGTCGATCGAAATGATCTTGGTGTCCGCTTCCGCCGCGAGTGCCGAGCGTGTGCGGCTCGTAAATTCGGTTCGGTGGCGGTGGTCCGGCTCCACGGTCTCGCGCCCCAGGGCTCTGTTGCATTCGTCGTTCGGCACGATCGAGGCAGGGTTGAGCAGTGATGCTTTCAAGCCGCCGGCTGTCGTCGCCGCCACGGTCCGCGTTCGTCGGGTTCCGGTTTCCGCCGGAGGTGATCGTGGTCGCTGTTCGGCTGCACCTGCGGTACAGCCTCTCGTATCGTGACGTCGAGGAACTGCTGCTCGAGCGTGGTGTCGAGGCCGATCACGTCACGATCTTCCGGTGGGTGCAACGGTTCACTCCGTTGCTGGCTGACGCGGCCCGGTTCTGCCGTCACTCACCAGGTGACAGGTGGTTCGTCGACGAAACGTATGTCAAAGTCAGCGGTGTCTGGCGGTATGTGTACCGGGCCGTGGATCAGGATGGGCAGGTCATCGACGTGCTCCTCGCCGCGCATCGAGACGCTGCCGCGGCGCGCCGGTTCTTCCGGCGAGCGTTGGCCACGTTGAAGGTGACCCCGGGCGAGGTCGTCACCGACGCTGCACCGGTGTACCCGGCCGTGCTGGATGAGGTGGTCCCGTCGGCGTGGCATCACGTCGAACAGCATGCCAACAACCGGGTCGAGGCCGATCACAGTCAGCTCAAGCGCCGGCTCAGACCGATGCGCGGGCTGCGCACGGACCGGACCGCGCAGACGATCATCGCCGGGCACGCATTCATGCAGAACCTCCGCCGCGGCCACGACGAAATCGGGCTCGACGCCCCGCGCGGGCTTCGTGTCGCCGCAGCGTTCACCGAGCTCGCCACCGCCGTCTGACGACCGGCCCGCACACGCTCAACGCGCCCTCCGATCGGCAAACGTAACAGCGCCCCAGCTCTATCCCGGCCGGGACCTCACCGCGCACTACGTCGACGCGCGCTGGGTCGGCAAACTCGAACGCGGCGAGCACCGCTGGCCCAGCGACGAACGCCGCGCCGCGCTCCGCCTCGTGCTCCACTGCGATTCCGACACCGCCCTGGGCCTGTACAGCCCACGGCACAGCGAACCCGCGACCGACGGCAACGAGCTCGGCGAATCCCGACGTGACCTGTTGCGCAGCATCGCCGCAGTCGCCGCGGCATCCGGGCTGCTGGGCGGCTCGATCTTGCAGCAGCGGC
Organism: Dactylosporangium sp. NPDC005555; assembly: GCF_040605635.1. Classification (NCBI taxonomy): domain Bacteria; kingdom Bacillati; phylum Actinomycetota; class Actinomycetes; order Micromonosporales; family Micromonosporaceae; genus Dactylosporangium; species Dactylosporangium sp. NPDC005555. Next base: position 1,171 of record NZ_JBEXDG010000056.1, on the reverse strand, counting down.
AGCTGGGCACCACCGACGTCCAACGCCTCGGCGCCGTCCTGACGTTGTACCGGTCGCTGGACTACGAAGTCGGCGGCGGCGCCCTGGTCGACGACCTCGGCCGCTTCGCCGCCACCACCTCGGCGCTGCTCGAACATGACTACCCCGCCGCGATCGTGCCGTCGCTGTTCGCCGCCGTCGCCTTCCCGCTCCAGGGGAAGGGCACCGCCCGGCTCGGAAACGGGACGACCGCGAGCGTCACGGCCGCGAGGACGGCGGCGAACGTGCGAACGAGGCGCATGGAACTCCCCGTTCCGCCGCACGGAAACCGGTCCTCACGGCACGGCTCAACGGCCGGGTGTCCAATGAGGACGTCGGGGACGTTTCCACATTCCGGCCCTTCCCGGACGCGCGGCCCTGGGCGCGGCTCAGATCGTGGTGGCGACGGGGAGACCGGCGGCCCGCTCGTCCAGTCCGGCTGTTCGGGATTGGTCACGCCGGGCATACCTCCCGCCAGTCCCTGCGGCGCACGGGCGTCGCCGGTCAGCAGGACGGACCCCAGGATCACCGCCGCCGCGGCCGACATGGCGATGGCGAGCCGCAGCTGGCGTCGAGTGCGGAACTGCTCGACCACCTCGGCGGCCGGCGGGCCGGCGAAGATGCCGATCGCCCGGATCGGGCGGTCCGGGCGCGGGTTGCCGGCGAGCCGTGCGGCGAGCGCCGGACCGCGGAGCGGTTCCATGACGACGTACGGACCGTGGTCCGGCGTTTCGCCGTAGTCGTAGACACCAGCGACGTTTGGGTGCGAAAGACCTGCTGCGGCCCGCGCCTCGCGGAGGACCCGGTCGTGCAGGCCGGCGTCGGCCGCGAACTTCCCGGCGAGCACCTTCACCGCGACCTCGCGGTCGAGGAGCTCGTCGTGCGCCTGCCACGTCTCGAAAACGCCGCCCTCGCTGAGCCGGTCGCAGAGGCGGTATGCCGCCGGCCAGGGCGGCGACTCCCAGCCGACGGGCCCACTCGACGCCACTCGCCAGTGTGAATGATTGCTGCTGCGGGGCTGCCAACTGCTGGCGGTTGAGTGCTCTTCAGTGCTCTTCAGCGCTGTTGAGCGTGTTCGTGGGTGTGGGTTGCCGGAAAAGTGTCGTACCCGCGGTCCATACTGTTCGCGGTGTCGGTCGGGGCGGGGGTGTGG
>NZ_JBEXDG010000055.1:0-75228 GCF_040605635.1 Dactylosporangium sp. NPDC005555 | reverse complement strand
GGCCGGTGCGGCACAGGGGACGGTACGGGTCGGTTGGCCGGCTGAGGCCCGCCCCACCACCAGCACCCCGGTGGGGAGTCGCTCGACCGCACCCTACGGCGAGGAACCACAACACCACCAAACCGGTGAACGTTAGTGGTCACAGCACTAGACAGGACGTCGGCGAAGCCGCGCAACGTGCGGTCGACCTGGCGGCGGGCGGCGGGGCCCTTCCCGGTGACGTACGCGGAGCCGGTCAGCTCCATCCGCTCGCGGCCGTTCGTGCCGAGGACCCTGGTCAGCAGGACCTTGCCCACGCCGTCGACCTCCATGACGACCGGGTGGGCGCGGTGCTCGCCGAGGCCGCACCGGTGTCCACGGGCGCACCATTCGGGGTGGTCGTACGGACGCATGTAGCGAAACCTCCAAAGACGTAAGACGAGGACACCATCGACGGTACGAGCCCCTACCAGTGCGAACTACGGATTGTGACGTGGGCTACCGCAGCGTCACCGGTACGAGGGACTGACACCGGGTGAGCCGCGTCACCTGACAGACGACCGTGAAGGGGCACCCGCTACCGTGTCCCGGTGCCGAGCCGCCGGAGGGGTTGTTGACCACCAATCAAGCGCAGCGGTGGCAGTACACGGACGTCAGGCCCCAGCCGAAGCCGAGCGGTGACCGCTTCCGGCCGGACATCGAGGGGCTCCGTGCGGTCGCGGTGCTCCTCGTCGTCGCCAACCATGCCGGGCTCGGCCTGGTGCACGGCGGCTACGTGGGCGTCGACGTCTTCTTCGTCATCTCCGGGTTCCTGATCACCCTGCACCTGTTCCGGGAGCTGCAGCAGACCGGCAGGATCGGGTTCGGCGCGTTCTACGGACGGCGGATCGTCCGGCTGCTGCCGGCGTCCACGATCGTCGTGATCGCCACCGTCGCCGCCGCGTGGGCGTGGATGTCGCCGGTCCAGGCGAAGGCCGTGGTGTACGACGCACTGGCCGCCGCCGCGTACGGGATCAACGTCAGGCTCTCCGTGCTCGGCACCGACTACCTGTCGGCGGAGCTGGAGCCGTCGCCGCTGCAGCACTTCTGGTCCCTCGCGGTCGAGGAGCAGTTCTACTTCATCTGGCCGCTGCTGCTGATCGCCGCGGCCGGCGCACGAGCCTCCCGGCGACGGGCCGCGACGGCACTCACCGCGCTGGCGGTGGTGAGCTTCGCGGTGTGCGTCTGGCAGACCGGGCATTCGCAGCCGTGGGCGTACTTCGGGATCCAGGCCCGCGCGTGGGAGCTGGCCGCCGGCGCGCTCGTCGCCCTGGCCGTGACCCGGCTGGAACGCCTGCGAGGGGCCGCGGCGGCGACCTGGCTCGGCGTCGCCGCGATCGTCGCCTCGGCGGTCGTGTACGACGAGACGACCAGGTTCCCCGGCATGGCGGCGCTGCTCCCGGTCGCCGGCGCGGTCCTCGTCATCGCCGGCGGCGTGGCACGACCCCGCAACGGCGCGATCAGGATCCTCGGCACCGCCCCGCTGCAGGCGATCGGCAAGCTCTCCTACAGCTGGTACCTGTGGCACTGGCCCGCGCTCATGCTCGCCCCGCACATCGCCGGGCAGGACGAGCTCGGTACCTGGGCGAAGGCGGCGGTCGCCGTCGGCAGCCTGCTCCCCGCGTGGCTGTCGCTGCGCCTGGTGGAGAACCGGGTGCGGTTCAACCCGGTGTTCAAGCGCCGCCCCCGCCGCGGGCTCGGCCTCGGCGCCACCCTCACCGCCCTCGCCTGCGGCGCCGCCGCGATCTTCCTCGGCCTGCCCAACGAGGTCCGCGGCGAGGGCACCGCGCAGGACACCGCGCAGGCCCTCGCGCAGCGGCAGGCGGCCGACGCGGCCGCCGAGGAGCGGCAGCTCGAAGAGGCCCGCAAGAAGCTCCTCGACCTCATCGCCGCCGGCGCGGGCCTGAAGGCGATGCCGGAGAACCTGACCCCGCCCGTCACCGCCGCGACCAACGACCGGCCGCAGGGCTCGAAAGGCTGCCTCGCATCACTGGACGAGACGTCGATCAAGCCCGCCCTCGCCGAGGGGTGCGACAAGCACGGCGACCCGAAAGGCACCGGGACGATGGTGCTGTTCGGCGACTCGCACACCGAGCAGTGGTTCGACGCCTTCGACGCGGTCGCCAAACGCCGGCATCTCAAACTGGTCGTGCTGACGAAGTCCGGGTGCACCCCGGCGGACGCGTACACGATCAAGGTCAACGCGCGGCGGGCGTTCACCGAGTGCGCGACGTGGCGCGAGGAAGCGTTCGCGAAGATCAAGGAGCTGAAGCCGTCGCTGGTGGTGCTGTCGACCCGCACGTACACCGACCCGCCGGTGGACAAGTCGGGCGCGGTGACCGCGGGCAAGGCGGAGGCCGACAGCGCCTGGTCGAAGGCGCTGATCCGGTCGGCGAAGCGCCTCGAGGAGCTCGGCGCGCGGCCGGTCATCATGCAGGACACCCCGGACCCGCGCGGGACCAGCGTCCCCGACTGCGTCGCCGCCCACCCCGAGGCCGTCCAGCAGTGCGCGCTGAAGGTCACGACCGCGATCTACGCCTCCCGCCGTACCGCCAACGCCGACGCCGCCGCCGAAGCGGGATACACGGTCGTCGACCCCACGGCCTGGTTCTGCACCGCGACGGTGTGCCCGGTCATCGTCGGCAACGCCCTGGTGTACCGCGACGGCAGCCACGTCACGACCAGCTACGTCAAACTGCTGACCCCGTTGCTGCAGAAGGCCCTGATCGGCTGATCGTGCCGTGCGTCCAAACGCCGATCATGCGATCGTGCGGTGCTTCCAAACGCCGATCAAGCGATCGTGCTGGGCTTCCAAACGCCGATCAGCTGATCGTCTCGTGCTTCCACAGGTCGATCAGGCCGCGGAAGTGCGCGATGAACCGGTCGTGCTCGTGCGGCGGGTACGTGCCGCGGACCGTCGCCACGAGCAGGTCGTCGAACTCCTGGGACGCGACCCACCCGGCGACGAGCTCCGGCACGTGCGGCAGGGCCGTGTCGCAGAACTCCCGGTAGTCGTCGACGGCGAGGTAGTCGTCGGCGATGCGGCGGTACGCGCCGAGTTTGCCGTGATAGTCGAGGCTCTCGTCGTCGGCGACGGCGAAGTACCGCGCGGTGTCCAGGTCGAGGCCCGGCCGGCGGCCGGTCACGACACAGAACGCCGACCAGCGCACCAGCGCCGTCATCGCCCACGGGAAGTAGTAGTGCAGGCTGGTCAGCGCCACGTCCGGGCACGCGTTCGCGTAGTCGATCGGGTAGACGACCCCGTCCCGCACGAGCGACTCGCACGAGTTGAACTCCCAGCGGAAGAACGCGTTCACCAGGCGGGAGATCGTCACCACCTCGTCGCCGACGGCCGCGTCGAGGAAGTCGTGCTCCACGGCGTACCGCTCGTGCATCGGCAGCTCCGGCCGGAACTTCATCACCATCGTCTCGGGCCCGATCGTCAGCGACCGGGTGAACACCTCGTAGCCCTCGACCGACTGCTGCAGGTGCATGAGCCGCTCACCGGACTGGTCGTACGCGGCGTGCAGCGCGGTCGAGTCCGCGACCCGGGACACCCCGACCCACGCGCCACCGTCGTACGGCTTCATGAACAGCGGATAGCCGAGCTGCTCCGCGACCGCGTCCAGGTCGAACGGCTGGTTGTAGCGCTCCGCCGTGTACGCCCACTTCGCGTGGTCGACCGGGTTCTTGTACGGCACCAGCACTGTCTCCGGCACGTGCAGGCCGAGGCGCATCATCGCGCAGTACGCGGCGTGCTTCTCCATCGACTGGAACGTGAACGGGCTGTTGAGCAGGTACACGTCGTCCATCAGCGCGACCTTCTTCAGCCACTCGCGCGGGTGGTAGTACCAGTACGCCAGCCGGTCGATCACGAGGTCGTGCCGCGGCTTGTCGCGCAGGTTGAACGGCTCGATGCTCACCCTGGAGGTGCGCAGATGGTGCGAGACGCCGTCACGGCCGCGGATCGGACCGATCCGGCCGATCAGCGTCTCGAACGCGCGGGGCCAGTCCTGCTCCGTGCCGAGCAGCAGGCCGATGAGATGGTCCATCCGTGAACTCCCGGAGCAGCGGTGGCAGGTGGGGTCGCAGTGCGTGGCGCCACGTCGTCATGTTGTGACCGCCGGGCACCTCGACCAGCGGCACACCGAGCCGCCGCGCCATCGCCCGGTTGTTGTGCAGGTTCTCCTCGTCCAGCCCGCACGTCAACACCGTCCTCGCCCCGGTCGGCGCGGTGTTCTCCACGAAGTCGAGGATCCGCCGGTACCGCGGGAACCCCGACTCCTGAGGGTCGAGCTCGGCGGTGAAGAAGCTCCCCGACTGCAGGAACAACCCGTCGAACGCGCCGGGGTGGCGGTGCTCGGCGTGCAGCATGGCCAGGGCGCCGAGGCTCGCGCCCAGGCCGACCACCGGCCCGGCCGGCAGCCGCGGGAGGACCTGGTCGACGAGCGCGTCGGCGTAGGCGGGGTTCGCCGAATACCACTCGTTGCGGTCGCCGGGAGACAGCAGCGCCACGTGCGCGCCGCCCACGAGCCGGGACAGCGCGGCGCCGTCCTCGTAGGAGGGTCCGTCGTGCGCGACGAGGACCACGGGCGCGCCGCCGGCCGGCGACACCACCCGGACCTCCAGGGTGCCGCCCAGCACCGGCACACACAACGCGGTCACTCACGCACCATAGGTCAGATGATCGCCGGACGCAGGGCTCACCGGCTTGACGTCCGGCGGGGTGTCGGGCATCACGAGCCACAGGATCGGGTACGCCAGGACGGCGGTCCCGCCGGTGAGCAGGACCGCGAGCAGGAACGCGGCACGGGCCATCGTCGGGTCGACCCCGAAGTACTCGGCGAGCCCGCCGACGACACCGGCGAGGGTACGGTCTGCGCGGGAGCGGCGCAGGCGCTTGATCTCGGTCATGTCCCCAAGGTTGCCTTCAGGAACCGCCTGACGACCTCGGGTGATGCCCTGAACGGCCCCTGAGTCCAAACCCCGGCGGGGATCTACGCTTTGCCCTATGACGACCCCTCAACAACCCGAATCGCTGCAACCGTCCGCTTCCGGCGAGCTCGAGCGCAGCACCGTCACCGTCGCCCGGTACTCCGACTACGCCTCCGCGCAGCGGGCCGTGGACTACCTGTCCGACAACGGGTTCCCGGTCGAGCGGACCGCCATCATCGGCACCGACCTGCGCCTGGTCGAGAACGTCCTGGGCCGGCTCACCGTCGGCCGGGCGTTCCTCGCCGGGGCGCTCAGCGGCGTCTGGTTCGGCCTGTTCCTCGGCTTCCTGTTCACGCTGTTCAGCAACTCGTCCTGGGTCGGCATCATGCTGTCCGCGGTCCTCATCGGCGGCCTGTGGGGCGGCATCTTCGGCGCCCTCGCGCATGCGGCGACCGGCGGCCGCCGCGACTTCACGTCCCGCAGCACCCTGCAGGCCAGCCAGTACGCGGTGACGGTCGAGGCCGAGGTCGCCGACGAGGCCCGCGTCCTGATCACCCGGGCCACCTGGCGGGCCGCCAACACCTGAGCGTGCCGCCGCTACCATCGCAGTCGTGGACGTCGATGATCGGGTGCGGCTGGCGTTCGCCGCGGGGGAGACGCTGCAGCTCGGCGGCGCCGAGGTCCCCGCGGCGCTGATCGCGGAGCTGCTCACGGGGGAGCCGCCCACCCGCCGCGCCGCGCTGCGGCTGCACAACGTCAAGGTCACCGGCCGCCTCGTCCTGGCGTTCGCCGAGGTCACCTGCCCGCTGCTCGTGCAGGAGAGCGAATTCGCCGAGCCGCCGGACCTGTACTGGGCCCGCCTGGCGTTCACCGGCTTCCGGAACACCCGCATGCCGGGCCTGCACGCGGCCGGCGTCACGATCGCCGGGCACCTGCGGCTCGCGGGCGTCCGCAGCACCGGCATGATCAACCTCAAGGGCGCGAAGATCTCCGGTGGGCTGCTGCTGGAGCGGGCGCACCTGTCGAACCCCGGCGGCGTCGCCTTGTCCGCCGAACGCATCGAGATCGGCGGCGACTTCCTCGCCGAGGACGGCTTCCGGGCCGAGGGCACGATCCGGCTGTTCCAGGCCACCGTCACCGGCGGTGTCCACCTCGACGGCGCCACGATCGACCACCTACCGGACCCGTCCCCGCCCACCCCGTCCCCCGCACCGGACGACGGCGAGGGGGCCATTCCCCGCGCCCGCAACCTGCGGGGCCTGGACATCGACAGCGCCACCGTCAACGGCGGCGTGTTCCTGCGCCGCGCCGACATCCGCGGCGAGGTCAGCCTCCGGCACAGCACCATCGGTGGCGTCGTCACGTTCAACGGCGCCACCCTGCACAACCCCGGCAACGTCGCGCTGCGCCTGGACCGCGCCGACGTCGTCGGCGGCGTCCACCTCCTCGGCGGCTGCCGCGTCGACGGCGAGACCCGGCTCGTCGGCACCCGCATCGGCCGGACCCTGCGGCTGAGCGGCGCCACCCTGCACAACCCGGGCGGTCACGCCCTGCGCGCCGACAACTGCACCGTCGACGGGCCGGTCGACTGCCGCGACGGCTTCACCGCCGCCGGGGAGGTGTCCCTGATCGAGGCGCGGGTCGCCGGGCCGGTGTTCCTCGACGGCGCGCACCTCGACAACCCCGACGGCACCTCGCTGCGGGCCGGCGGCATCGTCACCGGATCGCTCGTGAACTGCTGCGCCGGGTTCACCGCGACCGGCCGGGTCGCGCTGAGCTCGGCGAGGATCGGCGGGAAGCTCTGCTTCCACGACGCCCACCTCGCCGACCTCAAATGCGCCGGGACGGAGGCGGTCGAGCTGGACCTGCGCCTCGCCGAGCCACCCACCGGCCGGATCGACCTGCGCTACGTGCGGGTGGCGCTGCTGCGTGACGACCCCGCCACCTGGCCCGCCGACGTGCGGCTCGACGGCCTCACCTACCAGACGCTGCACCCGCTGCTCGACCCGCAGCAACGCCTGGACTGGCTGGACCGGACCGCCGACGGGCTGCCGCCGCAGCCCTACGAGCAACTCGCCGCCGCGTACCGGCAGCTGGGCCACGACGAGGACGCCCGCACCGTCCTGCTCGCGAAGCAACGCCGGCGGCGCCGGACCCGGCCGTGGTGGACGTGGCCGTGGAGCTGGCTGCAGGACGTCACCGTCGGCTACGGGTACCGGCCGCAGCGTGCCGCCGGATGGCTCGTCGCCCTGCTGGCGCTCGGCACCGCGGTGTTCTCCGCGTGGCGGCCGGCACCGGTCGATCCCGGACAGCCGCCGGACCTGTATCCCGTCGTCTACACGCTGGACCTGCTCCTGCCGATCATCGATTTCGGTCAGGAGTCGGCGTACCGGCCGACCGGCGGCGGGCAGTGGCTCGCGTTCGGGCTGATCGTCGCGGGCTGGACCCTCGCGACCACGGTCGCCGCCGGGTTCACGAGGGTCCTGAGCCGCAACTGACCGTCAGCGCGCGTTCTGGCGGGGGATGAGGACCTCGCGGACGATCAGCTGGACCGCGGCGACGACCGGGATCGCGATCAGCGCGCCGACGACGCCCATCATGGCCACGCCGAGCAGCACCGACAGGATGGCGGCGAGGTCGCTGACCTTCACCGCGCGGCGCATCACCGTCGGGTAGATCAGGTAGTTTTCCACCTGCTGGTAGATGACGAAGAAGATGACGCACGCGATGCCCGCGGGGATGCTGGTGGCGAACCCGACGATGCTCACCACGATCGCGCCCAGCGTCGCGCCGATCTGCGGGATGAGGTCGGTGATCGCGACGAGGACCGCCAGGGCGTACGGGTACGCGATCCCCACGATGAGCAGGAACACGAACGACGAGATGCCGGCGATGACCGCGATCGCGAGCGCGCCGCCGAGGTAGGCGCCGACCTTCGTGAGGATCTCGTCGCCGAGCAGCGCGACCCGCTGCCGGCGGGAGGCGGGGACCAGCTTGTAGCCGCCCTCCTTCAACCGGTCGAACGCGGCCATGAAGTACAGCGTGAGCACGACCACGGTCACGATGTTGAACAGGGCGCTGAACACGACCTGCGCGCCGCCCCAGACGCCGCCGAGCGCCTTGGTGACGTTGCCGGCGGTCGCCACGGACTTCAGCTGGTCGAGCAGCTTGTAGTCCTCGTTGAGCTTGTTGAGCTGGTCCTGGTGGCGCAGGTTGTCGATGTAGGTGGGCAGGTTCTCCACCAGCGCCCCGGTCTGCGTCACCAGCGGCGGGATCAGCGCGAGCAGGCCGCCGCACAGCAGCAGCATCGCGCCGATGCCGACGGTGGCCACGGCGAGCACTCGCGGCATGCCCCACCGGGTGAGCCGGACGACGGCCGGGTTGAGGCCGATCGCCAGGAACATCGCGATGAAGATGAGCACCAGGATCGACCGGACCTGGTCGACGGCCTGATACAGGCTGTAGGCCAGCAGCAGCCCCAGCCCGCCGAACAGGCCGATGAGCAGCGGCGAGCGCCGGATCGGCGGGCCGGGCGTGCCGAACTGCGGCGGCGGCACGACGATGATGACGTCCTCTACGGGCTCGTCGTTCTCGCCGGCTTCGTCGTTCTCGAGGTCCTGGTCGACCGACACCCGTGCTCCATTACAAGAGTAGAAAGAAACGACCTTGGGGCAGGGTACCGGGTGGCCTCCACCAAAGGTCGGTAGCTTAATGGCATGGCTGATCTCGTGTACCCCCCGGTCATCGCGTTCGCGAAGACGATGTTCCGGGCGCTCAATATGCGTATTACCATCGAGGGTGCCGAGCACGTGCCGGCCACGGGTGGGGCGGTCATCGCCTGCAACCACGTGTCGTACCTCGACTTCATCTTCTGCGGGCTGGGCGCCAACGCCTCCAAGCGGCTCGTGCGGTTCATGGCCAAGGAGTCGATCTTCCGACACAAGATCGGCGGCCCGCTGATGCGTGGCATGCGGCACATCCCCGTCGACCGGGACGCGGGCATGGCAAGCTATAAGGCGGCGCTGGGGAACCTGAAGTCCGGCGAGGTCGTCGGGGTGTTCCCGGAGGCGACGATCAGCCAGTCGTTCACCGTGAAGGACCTCAAGTCCGGCGCCGCCCGGCTCGCCGCGGCGACCGGCACGCCGCTGGTGCCGATGGTGCTGTGGGGCACGCAGCGGTTCTGGACGAAGGGTCACCCGAAGAACCTCACCCAGCGTGGGGTGCCGATCACGATCATCGCGGGCGAGCCGCTGCACCCGACCCGCAAGGACAACGCCGACGCGGTCAGCGCGGAGCTTCGGACCCGAATGACCACGATGCTGGACCGGGCCCAGCGCGAATACCCGCATCAGCCCGACGGCGTGTTCTGGCAGCCAGCGCACCTGGGCGGCACGGCGCCGACGCCTGATTCGCTGCTGGCCGCCGACTAGTTGAGCATGTTTCACTTCAGTACCAAACGATCCCATGCAATCAACGGAGGTTCCGTGACGACCGAGCCCACCGCCACCCTGGCCCTGCTCGACGAGCTGGAGCCGGTGGTCGAGGCCAACCTCAACCGTCACCTGGCCACGGCCAAGGAATGGTTCCCGCACGAGTACGTGCCGTGGAGCCAGGGCCGCGACTTCGACGGCGTGCTCGGCGGTGAGGCGTGGGAGCCCGGCCAGTCGAAGTTGTCGGACGTGGCGCGCACCTCCCTCATCGTGAACCTGCTGACCGAGGACAACCTGCCGAGCTACCACCACGAGATCGCCACGATCTTCGGTCGCGACGGCGCATGGGGCACGTGGGTGCACCGCTGGACGGCGGAGGAGGGCCGGCACGGCGTCGCGATCCGCGACTACCTCCTGGCCACGCGGGCCGTCGACCCGGTCGCGCTCGAGCGGGCCCGGATGACCCACATGGAGGGCGGCTTCGCCAACTCCTACGAGGGGCTCATCGAGTCGGTCGCCTACGTGTCGTTCCAGGAACTGGCGACCCGTGTGTCGCACCGCAACACCGGCACCGCCAGCGGCGACCCGCTCTGTGAGCAGCTCCTGGTGAAGGTCGCCAACGACGAGAACCTCCACATGATCTTCTACCGCAACCTGCTCAACGCCGCGTTCGACGTCGCGCCCAACGCGTCGATGCGGGCCGTGACGAAGGTCGCGAAGTCGTTCCAGATGCCCGGCCACACGATCGAGAACTTCGGCCGAAAGTCGGTCCAGATCGCCATGGCCGGCATCTACGACCTGCGCCAGCACCACGACGACGTCCTCGCCCCGGTGCTGCGTCAGGTGAAGGCGTTCGAGCGGACCGGGCTGACCGGCGACGGCGAGGCGGCCCGCGAGGAACTGTCGAAGTACCTGGCCGACCTCGACACGCAGGCGAGCCGGTTCGTGGAGCGTCGCGACGCCACCAGGGCGCGGCAGTCCGCCCGGGCCGCCGTCTGAGAGCGGTTACTCTTCGGGTACGCTCCAACGACCGTTCCGTGCCCGTCACTGCCCGTCTGACCGTTTTTTACGCGAAATTCGGGCAACTGGCAGGCCCGGAAGTAACTCCCCGTATCGGAAGGCAGCATCGCCATGGCCAGACGCGTGATCCATGAGCTGATCGACGACCTCGACGGCGAACTCGCCGACGAGAGTGTCAGCTTCGGCCTCGACGGCGTGCAGTACACGATCGACCTTTCCGCGAAGCACGCCGGCGAACTGCGCGACACCCTCGCACCGTTCGTCGGCGCCGCGAGCAAGGTCGGCCGTCTCATCCCCGCACCCACCGCACCGGCTCGTCCGGGCGGCCGGGTCCGGCCGGTCCTGTCCGCCCGCGCTGAGCGGGAGCAGAACCGGGCCATCCGTGAATGGGCCCTGTCCAAGGGCATCGAGGTGTCCGACCGCGGCCGGATCCGTTCGGATCTCGTCGAGCGGTACCACGCCGAGGCAGGACATTGAACATTCGTTCCACCCGCTGAGGGCATCCCGTCACGGGGTGCCCTCAGTGCTTTTCCGGCCGCCGCGCCAGCCCGACGAGGACGACGCCGGCCATGATGAGCGCCGCGCCCGTGCCCGCGATGTCGCGGACCGGGTCGCCGGTCACCGCGAGGACGCCGCCGCCCGCGTCGCCGTGCGCCGCCAGCGCGACGTGCTCCGCGCCGACCGTCACGGCCAGGGTCAGGTACCGCGCCTCACCCGCGCTGTCGGTGCCCGCCGCGACCAGCGTGTGCGGCCCGCCGGTCTGCGGCATCGACACCTCGACGCTGAACGTGCCGGTCCCGTCGGTCATCGTCGTGGCGAGGACGGACGGCTCGGAGTACAGCGCCACCTTCACCGTCGAGTGCGGCGCGAACCCCGACCCGCTCACCGTGAAGCGCTCACCCGCCCCGACCTCGTCACCGCTGGAACCGCCGAAGTGCCCGACCCCCGCCGGTGTCCGTCGTGCGGGGGGCCGAACCGGCCGGTTCGCCGTCATCAGCGGGGTCGGTGGGTGCCGGTCCGGGCTCGGCGACCGGGTTGTCGATCATCGCGTCGTCGATGACCGCGTCCGCCGGGTTGCCGTCGGCGTCCAGCGGACCGCGCGCCGCGCCCGAGGGGCCGCCGGCGTCATCCGCCGGCCGACCTGAAGGCTGGCCGGCCGGTGCCTTCGCTGCTCCCGGACCGCCGTCGCTCGTCGTGGCGTCCGAGGGCCGCGCCGCGGTCCCGGTCGGTGAGCTGCCCGCCCGCTGTGCCTTCGGCACCGGCGACGCCTTCGTGGACGGAGCCGGCATGCTCGCCACCCCGGACGGCCCGGGGGAGGCGCCACCGGGCTGCCCCATGAGGCCCGCGAACGCCGGCCCGCCCGTGGCGAGCCCGATCAGCCCCGCCGCCATCAACGCGAGACCGGTGCGCACCCGCCGCCGCTTCGACCGGACGCGACCCGTGGCACTCGACGTCAACCCGGACTGCTCGCGCATCCCGTCCCCCGTCACCGACGCTCGGCCGCGCCCCGAAGACGCGAACACGTTTCGCAATCCAATGACTACGCTCCGCGCTCATGCGGGAAACCGTAGATCCGGGACCTCCAGTACACACGGGAGATCGAACCCTTGCTGCGCCGCGGCGCGACCGTCGAACTCGACGCCCGCCGCCCGTCACCGAGCTCGCCGACGAGGTCGAGGCCCTGCTCAGCGCTCCAACCGCGCGTTGAGCACCTGGCGCACCCGCTCCCACTCGTCATCGACGATCGAATACACGACGGTGTCCCGCCACGACCCGTCCCCACGCCGGCGATGCTTGCGCAGCACACCCTCCCGCGTGGCGCCGAGCCGCTCGATGGCCCGCCGCGCCCGCTCGTTGAGCACGTCGGTGACCAGCCCGACCCGCACCGCGCCGAGCGCCTCGAACGCGAACGTCAGCATCAGCAGCTTCGCCTCGACGTTCGCCCCGCAACCCCACCACCGCTGACCCAGCCACGTGTACCCGATCGTGATCGTGCGCAGCCCGGGATCCGGATCCGCGAACGACGTCGTCCCCGCCACCTCCCCGGTGACGGCATCGATCTGCGCGTACGGCAACCGCGCCCCACGAGCCCGCCCCACCAGCGCCGCCTCGATGTGCCCCCGCGCATCCGCGACGGTGACCGGCCGCGCCAGCGCCCCACCGGCCGGACTCTGCCACCTGAAGATCTCCGCCGACTCGTCCGGACTCCCGGCCGCCCTCAGATACCCCTCGGCATGCTCCACCCGCAACGGCTCGAGCTTGACCCGCCGCCCCACCAACTCCGGCATCGCATACCAAACCCCGTGATCCACCACACCCCGCATGATGGCACCTCCGCACTCGACGAAGCGCCCCGTCACAACTGTCGACGTCGGGGTGCCGAGGTCGTCACTCGAGGTTGTCGCGGGACATCGGCGGGCCGATGCGCAGGTCGCGGAAGGTGGCCTCGAGGCCGGCGCGCTCCGGTGAGCAGCACATGACGCCGACGCCGACCGTGGCCGGGAGGTCGAGGTGGCCGAGGCGCAGCAGCTGCCACGGGCCGTCGTCGGCGCGGCAGTGCACGGTGACGGCGCTGCCGAAGCGGGACACCCGCAGCGCCACCGACGCGGGGGAGCCCGCGAGCGCGACCATCGACACGTCGGAGTAGTCGCGGGTGTACACGGTGCTGACGTGCAGGGTGCCGGAGGTGATCTCGAGGCCGGTCTTCAGCCAGTTGCGGGCGTCGGCGCGGACCATCATGCCGGCCTGGTCGAAGCGGGTCGTGTGCTTCGCGGACACGAGGACCTCGGCGGTGAAGTCGCCGGTCGTCGGACGGTGGTAGAAGTGCCCGTTGTCGGTCGTCCAGCCGTAGAACGTCTCGCGCCAGAAGTCGGTGCGCAGTTCCGTGACCGCGCGGAGCACGCCGTCGTCGACGGACCATTCGCCGGGCTCGTTCAACCATGACATGTCGGCCAGCACATCGAGGATCGTAGGCGAAGGTGGTCGTCCGCCGGGGGACGGACGACCACCTGGGCGTCAGTACGTGTAGCTCAGCCCCGACTGGTACGGCGTCAGGGTCCGCTGGCTCACGACGCTGCGGTAGGTGTACCAGCCCCATTTGCGGCAGAACAACTGGTAGCTCAGGGTGTTGAAGGACCCGGAGCCGACCCGGACCTGCGGGTAGATGACGTTGTCGCCCCAGTCGCCGCCCGCCGGGCCGCTGGAGAGCGTGTCGACCGCCCAGTAGATCCCGTCGACGGTCCCGCCGTCGACGCAGTTCCAGGAGCCGAAGTTCACCCACACGTTGCCGGTGGACCAGGCCGCGGCGGGACTGGCCTGGAGCGCGACGGCGCCCACGCCCATCACGACGGCCGCTGCGACGGATGCGATTCTGGCGCGCACGGACTTCCGCATTCGAGCCTCCAATCAGGAATTGACAGGTGAGCGGCTCGACAATGACAGCCATCGCAGCGAGCGGACCATTTTCTGCGCAGTACTGCTTACCGGTGCGGGCGCCGGAATCACCCGCCGGGGCTGTGGCAGGCGCAGGAGGGGCGGGGACGATTTGGGCATGGCGAAGATCCTGTTCGTGATGACCGGGGCGAGCTACTGGACGTTGCGGGACGGCACGAGGCATCCGACCGGGTACTGGGCGGAGGAGTTCGCGGCGCCCTACAGCGTGTTCACCGGGGCGGGGTATGCGGTGGTGGTGGCGACGCCCGGTGCGGTGGTGCCGCACGTGGACGTGATGAGCCTGCGGCCGGAGATGGCCGGTGGGGCGCAGGCGGCCCTGGACCAGGAGGCGACCCTGCGGGCCGCAGAGGAGCTCCGGCGGCCGGTCGACGTCAAGGACGTCCGGCTCGAGGACTACGCAGCCGTCTACTACCCGGGTGGGCACGGGCCGATGGAGGACCTGTGGCAGGACGCCGACTCGGGGCGGCTGCTGGCCGCGGCCCTCGCCGGTGGCCGCCCGCTCGCCGTGGTGTGTCACGCTCCGGTGGCCATGCTGGCGACGCGGCGCGACGGGGTGTCGCCGTTCGCCGGGTACCGGGTCACGGCGTACACCAACGACGAGGAAGCGGCGGTCGGGCTGGCGGACAAGGCCAGGTGGCTCGCCGAGGACGAGCTCGTCGCGATGGGCGTGCGGTTCAGCCGCGGCGAGGCCTGGAAGCCGTACACGGTCGTGGACCGCAACCTGTTCACCGGCCAGAACCCGGCATCGGCGGAACCGCTCGCGGAGGAGCTGCTCAAGGTGCTCCCTTGAAGCTGACGAGGCGGAACCGGACCAGGGCGGCGAGCGCCGCCGCCCCCAGGGTCGCCGCCGCGACGCCGCTGGTGAGGCCGATCGCCGGCGCCGCGACCAGGGCCGGCAGGAAGCGCACGGCGACCGCGCCGCCGAGGGCGCGGGTCGAGGCGCTCCACGCGAGGACCCGGGTCACGGTGCCGGGGGTGGCGTCGCGGGCGATCCGGGCGTCCATGCCGCCCTCGAAGGCGGTCATCGACAGCCCGGACAGGAACTGCGCGAAGAGCAGCCCGGCCACGTGCGCCGGGGCGAGGAGCCAGCCGATCAGCATCCCGACGCCCCACAGCGGCCAGGTGACCTGGATGGGGAGGCGGAGCCTGTCGACGACGGTGACCGCGGACGACGACAGCAGGCAGCCGGCGCTGAACGCGATCGCCGCGCCCGCGACCGCGGCGTGCCCGTGCAGCTCGCTGGCGAGTGCCACGGACAGCAGCGTCGGGCCCGCCGCGAGGAGGGTGACACACCCGCCGCCGGCGAGCACCGGCCACGGCAGCCTGCCCCGGTGCCGCTGCAGGCGCGTGGCGGCCGGAGGGGCCGAGGCGGAGTCACGCACCCGCGCTCGTCGTGCGGTGAGGATCGTCGGGACGAGGCTCAGCCCGTACACCAGGAACACCGCCACCTCGAAGTTGCCGCGCAGCGGGAGCAGCGCGGCGATGCCGGCGCCCGCGGCCTCGACGGCGGCGATGGACAGCGCGTATCGGGTCATGGCCTGGGGGCGGGCGTCGACGGCGGCGACCTCGGCGCGCATCGCGGCGAACCCGGCGTAGGCGGCGATGTGCATGACGACGACGCCCGCCGCGATGAGCTTGCCGTCGTAGCCGGCGAGCAGCGCGGCGAGTGTCGCGACCCGCAGCACGCCCTCGGTGCCGCCGGCGAGCAGCAGCAGCTTGCGCCCGTGCAGGTGCCGGGCGAGCCGGCCGGTGACGGGTGCGGACAGCACGACGCCGAGGAGCATGGCGGCGTTGAAGAGTCCGGCCAGGGCGAGGCCGCCCCGGTCGACGGCGACGAGACTGAAGACGGTCCAGCCCAGGGACAGGCCGAACGAGTCGACGAGCCCGGACACCATGAGCTCGCGCAACCGCCCGGCGCGCCGACGCCCGCCGGGTGTGTCACTGCGATGGCGGGCGGGACGTTCGGGCCGGTGCGTCCGCGGGGGCGCAACGGCCGTGGTCATCAGACGCCGCCCACCCTCGCCGAGGGCAGGTGGCCGGGCAGGTGGACGGGGTTGGCGGACGGGGCGACGCCGCCGACGAACACGGGCTCCGGCGGCGGGAAGCCGTTGAAGTTCGAGGCGTAGCTCAGCGTGTACGCGCCGGCGGAGCCGATGTACAGCTTGTCGCCGACGTCGATGGTCGACGGGAGGTTGACGCCGTAGAACATCGTGTCGGAGCTGTCGCAGGACGGCCCGGTGACGGTGAACGGCAGGTGCGGCACGAGGGCGTGGTCGGTCCGGGACGTCCACAGCGGGAAACGCCACTGCTGCACGGTCTGCTGGGTCTCCATCATGCCGTGGTACGCGCCGATGTCGAGGTACAGCCAGTTCTCCCCGGCCCGGACCTCGCGGCCGAGGACGGAGGACACCATGACGGAGCTCTCCGCGACGAGGTGCCGGCCCGGCTCGGCGGCCAGGACGGCCGGCCTGTAGGGCAGCAGCTCGTCCAGCGCGGGGACGATCGTGTCGGCGATCTGGGTCAGGGACGGCACACGCTCGACGTAGCGGGCGGGGAAGCCGCCGCCGAGGTCGAGCATCTCCAGGCGCACGCCGTCGGTCGCGAGGGCCGCCATGAGCCGGCCGGCGGCCGCGATCGCCTGCCGCCACGCGCTCGTCGTCGCGCACTGCGACCCGACGTGGAAGGTCACACCGTACGGGCGCAGGCCCAGCTCACGGGCGAGCAGCAGCAGCGCGCGGGCCTCGTGCGCCTCCGCGCCGAACTTGCGTGACAGCGGGAAGCTGCTGGTCGAGTCGTCGACGCGCAGCCGCATGTAGACGGCGGCGCCGGGGGCGAGCTCGGCGAGCTTGCGCAGCTCGCCCTCGGAGTCGAAGCTGAAGCGCCACAGGCCGGCCTTGCGGGCCTCGACGATCGCGGCGGGCGGCTTGATCGGGTTGCTGTACAGGACCTCGGCGGGGTCGACGCCGATCTCCTGCAGCATCCGCAGCTCGCCGATGGAGGCGACCTCGAAGCTGGAGCCGAGCGCGGCGAGGGTGCCGAGGATGTCGGCGCTGGGGTTGCACTTCATCGCGTAGAACGTCTGCACACCGGGGATGGCGGCGGCGAAGGCGGTGTACCGGTCCACGACGGTGTCCAGGTCGACCGCCAGGAACGGCGTCGGCACGTCGAAGCCGGCCAGCGCTCTCGGGCCGAGGGCGGCCGGCCAGTGCCCCGGAAGGTCGAGACGCGCCTGGTCGGTGATGGCAGCCGTCATGTAATGGACTCCATTCTCGTGATAAATCCGGAACATCCGTTGCGGCAGCGGCGGATCTTCCGCGGGCAGCGTTGAACAACCGCCTGATCACGGTCCCGCGGGACGGTTGACGATTCGGTGCGGGACAGGGTGCAGCCCGGGTTCACCGTGCGGTGCCGGCGGCGGGTGCACCGGCGTGCGCCGGCTCAGGCGACGAGCGCGGCCGGATCCCGCAGGAGCGCACCGGCCTCGTCGGCGGGCAGCGGGCGGGCGAAGTAGTAGCCCTGGCCGAGGTCGCAGCCCATCCGGCGCAGCGCGAGGAACTGCGCGTACTGCTCGATCCCCTCGGCGACCGTCGCCATCCCCAGGCTCTGCCCGAGCTGCACGATCGTGCGGGCCAGCGCCGCGTCGGGCGTCGCGCCGCCGATGCGTTCGACGAACGACCGGTCGATCTTCAGCGTGTCGACGGGGAAGCGGCGCAGGTACGCCAGGGACGAGTAGCCGGTGCCGAAGTCGTCGATGGCCAGCTTGACCCCGATCGCCTTGAGGCTGAGCAGGACCGCGAGGTTCTCCTCGGTGTCGGTCATCAGCACGCTCTCGGTCATCTCCAGGCACAGCCGCTCCGGTGGCAGCCCGGTGTCGGCGAGGACCGCGGTGACGATCGCCGGCAGGTCGGTCTGGTCGAACTGGCGGCCGGAGACGTTGACGGCCATGGTGAGCGTCCGCTCGGGGTCGTGCCGGCCCCATTCGACGCACTGCCGGCTGGCCTCGGCGAGGACCCACTGGCCGAGCGGCCGGATGAGCCCGGTCGACTCCGCCAGGGGGATGAAGTCGGCGGGGGAGATCATCCCGCGCACCGGGTGCTGCCAGCGCACGAGCGCCTCGAAGCCGGTGATGGTGCCGGAGCGCAGCTCGATCGTCGGCTGGTAGTAGAGGACCAGTTCGCCGGTGCTGCCCTCCAGCGCGCGGCGCAGGTCGGCGGCGAGTTGCAGCCGGTCGACGAGGCCGGTGTGCATGGCGGGGTCGTAGCGGGCGAAGGTGCCCTCGCCGGTCGACTTCGCGCGGTACATGGCGAGGTCGGCGTTGCGCATCAGCTGGTCGGCGTCGGCGGCGTCGGGGCCGGTGAGGGCGATGCCGATGGACCCCTGCACGTGGATCTCGGTGTTGTCGATGTCGAACTGCCGGTCGAGGGCGTCGATGATGCGGGTGGCCAGGTCGTCGGCGTCGCCGGCCGCGCCCTCCGCCTCGCCGGCCAGGTCGATGAGGACCGCGAACTCGTCGCCGCCGAAGCGGGCGACGGTGTCGCCGGGGCGCACGGCGGCGCAGAGCCGGTCGGCGACCTGGACGAGCAGCTGGTCGCCGGCGGCGTGCCCGAGACTGTCGTTGACCTCCTTGAACCCGTCGAGGTCGAGGAAGAGCACGGCGATGTCGGCGTCGCCGCGGCGGCGCAGCGCCAGCTCGACGCGGTCCTTGAACAGGGCCCGGTTCGCGAGTTTGGTGAGGCCGTCGTGGAACGCCTCGTGGACGAGCTGATCCTCGAGCTCCTTGCGTTCGGAGATGTCGCGGGAGTTCAGCACGAGGCCCTGCACGTTGAGGTCGGTGAGGAGGTTGGTGACGGTGACCTCGGCGAGGCGGAACTCGCCGTCGGAGTGCCGCATCGGGATCTCCACGACCCGGCTGGCGTAGGGGGTCTCGGAGACCGCGCCGAACGCCTCCTCGAGCCGGTCGCCGGCCTCGTCGCCGAGGAAGTCGAGGATGCGCCGCCCGGTGACGTGCTCGCGGGGGTAGCCGAAGACACGGGCGATCGACTCGGACTGGTAGGTGACGGAGCCGTCCAGGGCGACGACGGTGACGACATCGGAGCTGTGCTGCACGAGCGCCTGGAAGCGCTGCTCGCTGGCGCGCAGTTCGGCGGTGCGGGCCTCGACCCGGTCCTCGAGGTCGCGGGTCAGGTTGCGGTTCTCCAGCAGGGTGAGCAGCTGCCGGCCGACGATCAGCAGGATGATCGCCGAGCGCGACCAGGACACGACCGGGTCGTGGGCGCCGTGCCGGACGACCTCGAACGTGCTGGTGATCAGCGAGCCGACGACCGCGAGGTACGGCAGCATGACGCCGAGCGGGCGGGTCAGCGCCGCGGGGGTCTCGACCTCGTGCTCGGCGTCGGGCTTGCGGGACGCGACGAGGATCAGGGCGAAGCCGACGAACCAGCCGAGGTCCAGCACGGCGCCGGAGCCGTAGGTGTCGACGAGGGTCAGGTACGCGTAGCCGCTGTCGGAGACGGTGAACGCGGCCAGGCCGGTGCCGACGAGCGGCAGGGACATGGGGCGCTGCCCGCCGGCGCGCAGCCGGGCGAGCATGAACAGCACGACGGTGAGCACGACGACGTCGCCGCCGGGGTACCAGAGGGTGACCAGCAGCGCGAGGAAGCTGTCCGCGCCCTGCCGGGCGAGCGGGCCGAGGATCAGGATCCAGGTGATGAGCAGCAGCGACGCGGCGATCATGAGGCCGTCGAGGATGCTGCGGGCCTGCTGGGCGACGCTCTGCCGGCTCATCGGCAGCAGGAGCAGGCCGGTGGCGGTGAACGGCATCATCCAGAAGTAGCCGGCGTCGGCGAAGGAGGGGAACGGCACGTCGACGCCGAGGAACGTCTCGTACCAGATGCAGAAGAACTGCCCGACGCCCCAGGACAGCGCGCCGAACCCGGTCAGCGCCCAGGACCAGCGCACCCGGGGCGGGGCGGGGCGCAGCGCCTTGGCGAGGCAGCCCCAGGCGGCGGTGAGCGCGGCGGCGAACAGGGCGATGTTGGACGTGTTCTGCGAGACGATGGGGCCGCCGACGCCGGTGACGAGCGCGACGAACAGGGTGATGGTGACGGCGGCGACGCAGCCGCAGAGGATCGTGAACCCCCGGTGCTGGGCCACGACATGCAGCAGCCTGGTCAACATGCGCCTGTCGCCTCCCTGTCGCAGTTCCCGTCCAGTGCCCGGCAAGATCGGGTGACAGGGTGCGGAACTGAGACGTCGCGGCTCCCGGCAACCGCACCGCACCCCGGACGACGGAATGCGGGGCGGTGATCAGGCGAAGTCGAGGGGGTCGGCGAAGAGCGGCTCGAACGCGAGCTCGGCGGCGCCGAGCAGGGCGGCGTCCTCGCCGAGGACCGGGGTGCGCAGGCGGACGTGTTCGCGGCAGGCGGGCAGGGCGTTGCGGTTGAGGCGGCTGCGCACCTGTGCGGCGGAGGCGAGGTACACCTCCCGCAGCGTCCCTCCGAAGATCACCATCTCGGGGTTGAAGATGTTGACGAGGTTGGCGACGCCGAAGCCGAGCCAGTCGCCGACCTGCCGGACCGCCGCCTGCGCGGACGCGTCGCCGCGGCCGGCGGCGTCGACGACGGCGAGGATGCCGTCGCGGCCGGCGGAGGGGTTGCGGCCGGCGGCGGTGAGCAGCGCGTGCTCGCCGATCTCGGTCTCCCAGCAGCCGTGGGAGCCGCAGCTGCACGGTTTGCCGGCCGGGTTGACGACCATGTGCCCGACCTCGCCGCCGTAACCGCCGTGGCCGGTGACGGGCCGCCCGGCGGCGATGATGCCGCCGCCGACGCCGGCGTCGCCGTAGAGGTAGACGACGTTGTCGCAGCCGACGGCGGCGCCCCGGGCGTGTTCGGCGAGCGCGGCGAGGTCGGCGTTGTTGCGCACCTGCACCAGGGGCCTCGTCTGTGGCGGGTCCGGTTCGGTGAAGTCGTCCTCGAGGTCGTCCGCGTCGCCGGTACCGGCGGGGGACGGTGTTGCGGGGACGCCGACGAGGTCCTCCCGCAGCGGGCTGCGCTGCGCGGGCACGACGCCGGGGGTGACGGTGCGCAGGCCGGTGGCGGGGAACAGGTCGACGCCGGTGCTGGTGATGACGTCGGCGAGGGCTTCGCCGAGCGGCTGGTCGACCCAGCCGAGCTCCGGGCCGAGCCGGACGAACCCGTCCTCGCGGCGCACCATGGCGGAGACCGCCGCGGCGCTGCCGACGAGCCGGGCGCCGGGCGGGGCGGCCTTCTGCATCTGCCGGACGAAGTCGGCGATCGGCGCGACGACCTGCGCGGCGCTGCGGTCGCCGCGTTCGCGGACGGCGGCGTGCCGGTCGAGCACGACCCCGCCGAGGCCGACGCGGGCCGCGACGATCCGGTCGACCTCGACGGCGAACGCGAAGACGTACACGTGCTCGGACTCGGGCCGCACGACCAGCGACGGGCGCCCGGCCCGGCCGCGCTGCTCGCGGGGGACGCCTTCGCTGACGAGCCCGGCGGCGGCGAGGTCGGCGGTGAGGGCGCCGATCGTGCTGCGGTTGAGGCCCAGACTGGTGGTCAGGTCGGCGCGGGACATGGCGCCGTGCAGGTGCACGGATCGCAGCAGAGCACCGAGGTTGCTCCTGCGGATCTCCTCCTGGCTGGGGCCGACGCGCATGCTCGTCTTTCTCGTTGGTGGTGCGTGGCGCTTACCGTACGACCGTCCCGCCGGGCGGAACAGGTCCGTTGTGGCACCTGTTCCGCCCGGCGGGAGGGCGCGGCTATCTCAGCCCGGCTGATGCGGCCCGGCGCCGGGAGAGGGCGTCGATGCCGGCGGCGGCGAGCAGGACGACACCGGTGACGACGAACTTCTGCCCGGCGCTGTACTGCATGAGGCCCATGCCGTTCTCGATGACGGCGACGACCGCGCCGCCGAGCACGGCGTCCAGGACGCGGCCCTTGCCGCCGAAGAGGCTGGTGCCGCCGATGACGGCCGCGCCGACGGCGTAGAGCAGCACGTTGCTGCCGCCGGTGTTCGGGTCGACGGACGCCTGCCGCGACGCGGCGATGATGCCGCCGATCGCGGCCATGCCGGAGCAGATGACGAAGACGGAGATGCGGATCCCGTCGACGTTGATCCCGGCCCGGCGGGCGGCCTCCTTGTTGCCGCCGACCGCGTACAGATGCCGGCCGTAGGCGGTGCGGCCCAGCACGAACGTCCAGATCACCAGCAGGATGCCGATGAGCAGGACGACCATCGGCACCCCCTTCTGCGAGAACAGGATGTTGCGGCCGCGTTCGAGGTTGAGCACGTAGACGCCGATGCCCATGAGCGCGGCGATCGAGCCGACCCGCAGCGCGATCACCGACATCGGCTCGACGGCCAGGCCGCGGCGGGCCCGGCTGGTGCGCTTCCACAGCTGCAGCGCGGCGAGTCCGGCGATCGTGACGCCGTACAGGATCCAGCCCTGCAACGGGGTGAACCGGCCGTCGAAGTTGATCAGCTTGATGGTCGGGTCGTCGACGGAGATGATCGTGCCGCCCTTGATGAGCAGCAGCACCGCACCCTGGAAGGCGAGGAACGCGGCCAGGGTCACCACGAACGACGGGATGCCGATCTTCGACACCAGCAGGCCGATGACGATGCCGATGACGACGCCGGTCACGACCGCGCCGAGGATCGCCACGTACCACGGGAACCCGTGCGTGGTCAGCAGGGTCGCCAGGACCGCGGCGCAGACACCGCTGGCATAGCCGGCGGACAGGTCGATCTCGCCGAGCAGGAGCACGAACACCAGGCCCATGGCGATGACCGTGACGGCGGCGCCCTGGGACAGCAGGTTGGCGAAGTTCGCGGCGCTGAAGAACACCGGCCGCGCGACCGAGAAGATGATGGTGAGCGCGATCAGGCCGAGGATGGCGGGCAGCGCGCCCATGTCCCCGCCCCGCACCTTCTGGAAGTAGGTGCGGACGTACAGCCCCAGCGTCGCGGACTGCCCCCCGGACGCCTTCTCCTCAGGAGGCACCGTCGACACGGTCATGCCTTCGCTCCGTTCTTGCGCAGGCCGAGGTCGCCGCTGCGACCGGCGGTGATGAGTTCCACGACCTGCGAGTGGGTGACGTCGGTCGCGCTGACCTGGGCGCACATCTGGCCGAGGTAGAGCGCGGCGATCCGGTCGGCGACCGCGAACACGTCGTTCATGTTGTGCGAGATGAGCACGACGGCGAGGCCGTTGTCGGCGAGGCGCCGCACCAGCTCGAGGACCTGGGCGGTCTGCGCGACGCCGAGCGCCGCGGTCGGCTCGTCGAGCACGACGAGGCGGTTGTTCCACAGCACCGCCTTGGCGATCGCGACGGTCTGCCGCTGCCCGCCGGACAGGCTCGACACGTGCTGGCGGACCGACTGCACGGTGCGCACCGACAGGCTCGCCAGGGTCTCCGCGGCCCGCTGCTCCATCGTGATGTCGTCCAGGACGATGCCACTTTTGATCTCGCGGCCGAGGAACATGTTCTGGACGATGTCGAGGTTGTCGCAGAGCGCGAGGTCCTGGTAGACGATGTCGACCCCGAGCGCGGCGGCGTCGCGCGGCCCGTGGACGCTGACCGGTTTGCCGTCGAACAGGTACTCGCCGGAGTCGATCGAGTAGATCCCGCCGAGGCATTTGACCAGGGTGGACTTCCCGGCGCCGTTGTCGCCGACGAGGGCGGTGACCTGGCCGGCGTACGCGGAGAAGTCCACGTCGCGCAGGACCTGGACCGGTCCGAAGCTCTTGTTGAGCCCACGGATCTCCAGCAGAGGTGTGTCGGTCACGATGCTCCTTCTTGCATGTCCGACGGGTGTGTTCACAGCGCGGACCCGGTGTCCGCCTGGGGGAGCGGACACCGGGTTGGGAGCGCCGGGTGCTACTTGATGCCCGCCGTCGCGCACTTGGCGGCGAAGTCGCCGGTGCACAGTTCGGCGACCGTGACGTAGCCGTCGTCGATGACGTCCTTCACGTTGTCTTTGGTGATCGACTTCGGGGTGAGCAGGACCGCGTCGACCTCACGCTTGCCCTCCGGGTCGGTCACCTTCTGGGAGGTGGCGCCCTTCTCGCCCTTGGCCAGGCCGATGGCGAGCTTGGCGGCCGCGTCGGCCTCCTGCTTGACGGCCTTGTAGACGGTCATGCACTGGTCGCCGTTGAGGATGTTCTGCAGGCCCTGGACGGTGGCGTCCTGGCCGGTGACCGGGACCTTGCCGTTGAGCTTCTGCTTCTTGAGGATGTTGATCGCGGCGTTGCCGAGGCCGTCGTTGGCGGCCAGGACGCCCGCGATGTTCGGCGTCGAGGTCAGCATCTGCTCGAAGGTGGTGCCGGCGGTGGTGTTGTCCCACTCCGCGACCCACTGGTCCGGGCCCTTGATGTATTCGGCGCTGTCGTACTTGGCCTTGAGCACGCCGTCGTAGCCCTGCTTGAACAGGGTGGCGTTGTTGTCGGTCTGCGAGCCGTTGAGCTCCGCGATGACCGGCTTGGTGACCTTCGCGTCGGTGAGGCACTTGACGAGGCCCTCGCCCTGCAGCTTGCCGACCGCGACGTTGTCGAAGCTGACGTAGTACGCCGCGGAGCCGCCCAGCGTCAGCCGGTCGTAGTCGATGGTCGCGACGCCGGCGGCCTTGGCCTTGTCGAGCACGGCCTTGCCGGTGCCGGAGTCCAGGTTGACGATCATGAGGACGTTGACGCCGCCCGTGATCATCTGCTCGGCGATCGTCTGGAACGCGGCCTTGTCGTTCTGCGCGTTCTGGATGTCGTAGTCGACGCCGGCGGTCTTGAACGCCGCCTCGAGATATTTGCGGTCCGCGGTCTCCCAGCGGGCTGAGGACTTGCTGTCGGGCAGGATCACGCCGATCTTGGGCTTCTTGGCGTTGCTGCCGGTGCCGGGGTCGGCCGCCTTGTCGTCGCCGCAGGCGGTGAGCCCGCCAGTGGCGAGGACGCCTACCGCCAACAGGGAGAGGATCCCTTTGCGCATTTGCACGGGTCCTTTCGGATATGCGCCCTGCCGGGGCGCGAGGGTGTTCGGGGCGGGGCCACCGTCGGGGGTGCCTTCGGGACGACGGTGATTGTTGTGTCCGGCAACGTATTCCTCCGCGACCGGTGGACACAAGCCTGTCGTGTTTTCGAAAATGTTGTTCGCGGTAACAATTGCGCAACGCGCCCACAACCGCTCCCACCGCCATGATCATCATGCCTTCCGGCATCCGGTCCGACGCCCTGCCGGTTGCCAACTGGTTGCGTGGAACGAGAAACCTGAGTGATCTCTCCGCTTCGCGGCTTTCGCCGTGTCTATCCTCGACACCATGATCACTCCGCCGTTCGCGCCGGAGATCCTGGCCGAGTTCCCGGAGCTCACCGCGCTCGGCAGGACCGCGACCCGCCTGCACCCGCGCCGGGCGACCGGGCAGGGTGCGCCCCGCGCCGGCGACAGCCACGTCGGGGGCCCCCTGGCCTGGCCCGCCGACGAGCCCTGGCCGGTCTGCACCCGCGAACTGCGCTCCGCCGGTCGCGAGGGCCGCCGCCACGCCAGCCCCAACCCGCTCGTCCCGGTCGCGCAGCTGTGGGCGTCCGACATCCCCGACCTGCCGCAGGTCCTTCCCGCGCTGGACGGCGCCGACCTGCTGCAGGTGCTGTGGTGCCCGGTCGAGCACCTCCGCGACGTCGCCGGACCCGCCGTCCTCGTCCGCTACCGCCGCGCCGCGGACCTGCCCGCCGACCTGCTCACCGAGCCGCCGCAGGGCGACGTCCAGCACGCCGGCTGGATCCCCACGCCGTGCCTGCTGCACCCGGAGCGGATCACCGACCACCCAGGCGCCGACGCGCTGCCCGCCGCCCTCCGCGACCGCATGCCACCCGGCATCGCCGGCGGGTTCGTCGCACCCGGCTGGAAGGTCGGCGGTCACCCGCGCCGCGCCGGCGACATCCCGTGCCCGCGCTGCGGCACCCCCGCCGAACTGCTGCTGGTCATCACCGACCACGAGTACGACGCCGAGACCTACCACTGGATCCCCGTCGAGGAACAGGACCTGGACTGGTCCGCCCCGGACAACGGCGCCCACGAACGCCCGACCGGCCTGCGGCTGGACGCCGACCTGCACCTGTTCACCTGTCCTGGTTGCGGCACCGTCCACGTGACCTGACCGGCGCCGCTCAATAGCGCGACAGGTCGCCGGTCGGCGACAGGACGATCCGCGGGTTCGCCGCCGGGTTCAGCCACCGCAGCAACGCCACCAGGTCACCCTGCGGCAGGCTCACACACCCGAGCGTCGACCCGCCGGTGCTCTGGTGCAGGAAGATCCCCGACCCGCGGCCCGGCGTCGCCGGCATGTTGTAGCGGATCACCGCGAAATACGTGTACTGCGGGCTGATCTGCCACAGCGGCTCGCTCGGCCCGCCCGGGTTCGCGCCGTGGTGGAACGTGTTGTAGCCGGGCGAGGCGCTGTTCTCGTCCCACCAGTCGTCCTGCACCACCCGGTGGTAGGTGTACCTGACGCCCGGGTTCGCGGCGATGCCGTACATGGTGGCGTCGAAGGCGAACACGCCGGTCGGGGTCGTCTTGTCGCCCTCGCGCTTGTTGCCGCTGAACCCGTTGCCGCCGATCTTCGCGGTCATCGCCGACAGCGCCGGCTGCCACCCACCGCTGGTCTTCGCATACGCCCGCAGGCTCGCCGTCGTCGCCGACGCGCTCGCCGCCTGCACGATGACGACCTGGGTCGTGTTCGACGGGAGGGTCTTGAGCCGCGAGGCGTCGTTCGCCACGGTGGCCGCGGCCGCGGTCTTCGACGGAGACGCCTTCTTCGATGCGGACGGTGACGCCGCAACGGACGCCGACGCCGAGCCGGACGGGCTGCCGAACGCCGCGGGAACCTCTCCGGACGGCTCGACGGAGTCCGTGGCGGACGGCGCCGAGCTAGCCCGCGGGGCGCCGGATGGCTTGCCGCCACAGCCCGTCAGCACCAGCAACAGCGTGCCGAGCGCGAACAGGACCTGTGGGGCGCGTCGTCTGCGCTGGTCAACCGGCACGACACATAGTATCGGCCACATGCTCAACCGTGTTCGCCCCTGCCCCCGTCCCGTCGCCGCCGTGGTGTCGGCGCTGGTCCTGCTCGTGCTGGCGGGCTGCGGGGGCGGCACCGGGGGCACCGCGGCCAGTGGGTCGCCGCCGTCACCGACGGTTCCGGCTCCCGCCTCGGCGTCCGCTCCGGCTGTCGCCGCCAGTACACCGGCCGCATTCGTCGGCACGGTCGAGGTGCTCCCCGCCGAGGCGCGGCAACGCATGACCGGCGTGTCGTGGCGGCAGGGCTGCCCCGTCGGCCTCGACGACCTGCGGCTGCTGCGGCTGTCCTACGTCGGCTTCGACGGCGCCGAGCACACCGGCGAGCTCGTGGTGCACCGCGCCGTCGCCGACCCGGTCGTGCGGATCTTCGGCCGGCTGTACGAGGCCCGCTTCCCGATCCGCGGCATGCAGACCATCGAGGCGTACGGCGGCAGCGACGACGCCTCGATGGCCGCCGACAACACCTCGGCGTTCAACTGCCGCAACGTGCCGAACACCAAGCACTGGTCCAACCACGCCTACGGCCGCGCCATCGACATCAACACGGTCGAGAACCCGTACCTGCCGGGCAGGCAGATCATGCCGCCCGCCGGCAAGGACTACCTGGACCGCGGCGACGTCAGACCCGGCATGATCGTCGCCGGTGACGTGGTGGTGACCGCGTTCAAGGCCGAGGGCTTCACGTGGGGCGGATCCTGGCGCTCCGGTGTGGACTACCAGCACTTCGAGAAGCCGTGACACGGGCCCAGGTGAGGCCGGTGGCCCGGATCTCATAGCGCCGTTCGGGGGAGCCGCACATTGCGAGGGATCGACATACTGTCGCCATGTCACGAACGGGGACCCTCCGTCTCTCCCTCGCCGCCGCACTGGCCCTGATCATCGGCGGGATCGCCACCGCCGCGTACGCGCTGCGCGACACGGCGTTCGAGTCGCCGGACGTCTCCGCGACCGCCGCGCCCGCCGCGGCCGCGTCCGCGTCGCCGGCCAAGCCGCAGTTCACCGGCTGGTCCGACCCGGCGCTGGTCGGCAAGCCGTACGGGACGAAGGTGCAGGGCCTGCTCACGTTCCGCGGCAACCCGACCCGCACCTACTACGGGCAGGGCCCCGTGCCGCGCGAGATGCCGGTGCGCAAGTGGCAGTTCCCGAAGACCGGCGGCCTGTGCCGCATGTCGGAGGACAAGGGCAAGACGACGCAGTGGTGCGGCAACGGCTGGACCGGCCAGCCCGCAGTCTTCGAGAAGGACGGCCGGACCTGGGTCGTGTTCGGCGCGTACGACGGCGCGATCCACTTCCTCGACGCCGCCACCGGCGAGCGGATCATCCCCGACTTCCAGACCGGCGACATCATCAAGGGCACCGTCACGATGGACCCGGACGGCTACCCGCTGCTCTACTCGGGCTCCCGCGACAACTACTACCGCGTCATCGCTCTGGACCGCGGCAAGCCCACCGAGCTGTGGAAACTGTCCGCGAGCGCGGTCAAGCCGACGATGTGGAACGACGACTGGGACGGCTCCGGCCTCATCATCGACGACTACCTCTTCGAGGGCGGCGAGAACAGCCAGTTCCACATCGTGAAGCTCAACCGCGGCTACGACGCCAACGGCAAGGTCACCGTCGACCCGAAGCTGGTCTTCAACACCCCCGGCTGGGACGCGCAACTGCTCAAGGACTTCGGCGACACCAACGTCTCCATCGAGAACTCCGTCGCGATCTACAAGGACACCGTGTACTTCGCGAACTCCGGCGGCCTCGTGCAGGGCTGGGACATCAGCGGCCTGAAGTCCGGCAAGACCCCGACCCGCGTCTTCCGCTTCTGGACCGGCGACGACACCGACGCCTCCATCGTCATCGACGAGGACGGCTTCCTCTACGTCGGCTCCGAATACGAGAAGGGCAACGCCCGCTCCAAGCAGGTCGGCCAGATGATGAAGCTCGACCCGTCGAAGCCCGACAATCCCATCGTCTGGTCGGTGAAGGATCAGGGCAGCAAACCCGCCGGCATCTGGGGCACGCCCGCCCTCTTCAAGGACATCGCCATCTTCGACACCACCGGCGGCGACGTCATGGGCCTGGACCGCGCCACCGGCGCCGTCCACTGGAAGTTCCACGTCCCCGGCAACGAGACCTGGCAGTCCCCGGTCGTCGTCGACGACACCCTCTTCATCGGCGACTGCTCCGGCGTCATGCACGCCTACGACGTGAAGGACACCAACGCCCAGCCGAAGCTGCTGTGGGAGCTGAAGATCGGCGGCTGCATCGAGTCGACCCCGGCCGTGTGGAAGGGCGCCATGTACTTCGGCACCCGCGCCGGCGCGATCCATTCCCTGGCGGTGTCCTGACGAATGCACCTAGTATCCTAGGATGCCTTACGCGGCGTGCGCGTCGTCATCGAGTCGCCGCCATGGATCCTGACTGCGACGACGTGCTTGCGGTCCTGCGCCGGGACGTGGCCGGGTGAGCCGGCGTGCGGCCCGGCGCGACCGGGATGTAGCCGCGCCCCGCCTGTCGCGTGCGGAGCAGGTGCGGCTCGTCCATCTCCAGCGTGCGACCGAGCGGGACACCTACCTCTGGGGACGCGACCGTCAGTTCAATTCCTAGCATCCTAGGATGCCTTAGACGACGTGGCTAACGCCACGCCAGTACAAAGAGCAGCCGCTACGCGGCAGATTTCCGTTTTTGCTTGGTCAGGGACCGCTGCTCGGGCTCGTCGCGCGTTGGATCACGGGTTGCTGGCAGGCGACGACGGCGTCCAGATGCCAGCCGAGCGGGTCGTGGGAGCGGAACGTCAGCACGGCGACCGTGTGGGCCTTGGCGTCGAAGGCGATGTCGATCCGCTCGGGTTCCTCGTACACCCGGTGCAGCCCCCGGACCAGGGTGGTGGAGCGGGCTTGGGCCCAGGCGGTGGCCAGCTGCTCCGGCGTGCGGGTCTCCCGGCTCGTCGGCGACGCGGTCGCGTAAGCGGCGGCGATGTGGCCGTTCTTCGCGCACTGCAGGCGGCCGGCCGGGTCAGGGCCGGCCTCCTCGTTGTCGCCGATCGAGTTGATGTACAGGATGACGGCGACCGCGGCGAGGCTCAGCCCGAGCAGACGCAGGATGTTACGGCGCACTCACCCAGCGTAGGCGACCAGGGGTAGCTGCGCTTCGGCACGCCATTTGGCGATGCCGGCGGCGGGGAGGGTGTCGATCGGGTCGTAGTACGGGTAGGTGCGGTCGAGGTCCATGGAGGAGTCCTCGATGGAGGTGCGGTAGTTCTTGGTCCAGTAGGTGATGCCGCGCTCGCGGTCGTAGTCGGTGACCATGTGGACCCAGCGTTTGCCGACGAAGGGCACGTCGCAGACGATGCGCGGGGTGGCGTAGCCGGGCAGGTAGCCCATGATGTCGTGCTGGAGCTGCTGGGCCTGCCAGACGGCGACGCGCCAGTGTTCGGCGTTGGGGATCATGTCGCACATGTAGAAGTAGTACGGGAGGATGCCGGCCTCTCCTTGCAGGGCGAAGCAGAGGTCGAGCAGGTCGGCGGCGGTGGCGTTGACGCCGCGCATGAGGACGCCCTGGTTGCGTACGTCGCGGACGCCGACCTCGAGGGCGGTGTGGGCGGCGCGGGCGACGAGTGGGGTGAGGGATTGTGCGTGGTTGACGTGGGTGTGGATGGCGAGGTTGACGCCGCGGCGGGCGGCGGTGCGGGCGACGCGTTCGAGGCCTTCGACGACGGCGGGTTGCAGCCAGTGCTGGGGGAGGCCGGCGAGGGCTTTGGTGGCGAGGCGGATGTCGCGGATGGTGTCGATGGCGAGCAGTCGCATGAGGAAGGCTTCGAGCTGGGGCCAGGGGACGTTGGCGACGTCGCCGCCGCTGACGACGACGTCGCGGACGCCGGGCTGGCCTTTCAGGTAGGTGATCATCGCGTCGTAGCGGTCGACGGGTTTCAGGGCGAGGCGCAGCTTCGACACCGTGGGGGTGCTGTTGCCGACGAGGTCCATGCGGGTGCAGTGGCCGCAGTACTGGGGGCAGGTGGACAGCAGTTCGGCGAGGACCTTGGTCGGGTAGCGGTGGGTGAGGCCTTCGGCGACCCACATGTCGTGTTCGTGCAGGGAGTCGCGGCTGGCGTGGGGGTGTGACGCGAAGTCGGTGAGCCGGTCGGAGGCGACGGGCAGCATGTAGCGCCGGACGGGGTCGGCGAGGAGTGTCTTGTCGGTGATCGTGCCGGTGGGCACCATGGTGTTGATCATGTGGGGTGGGACGAGCATCGACATGGTGGCCTGGGTGGCCTGGTCGTGGGCGAGGTCGTCGTAGAAGTCGGCGGAGATGAGGTCGCCGTAGACGGTGCGCAGCTGGGCGATGTTCTTGACGCAGTGGGCTCGCTGCCATTGGGCGGATTCCCATTCGTCGCGGGTGACGTCGCGCCAGCCGGGGAGGCGGCGCCAGTCGGGCTCGACGAGCTCGTGGCGTTCATACGCGTACGGCTGCACGACACATACCTCCGGAAAAGCTGCGACAGAAATTCTCCGCCAGAACTGTCACAGTAGCGAAGAATCTCCGGCAGAACGAGTCCGGGCGGGAGATTCTACTGTCTGTCATCCGGCTGGTCGAGAAAACGGGGCCGTGGACACGACGGTCGGTGACGAACGCACCCGCCTACGGTGGCGGTTCCGCAACCGAACCGCACCTGATCCGTCTGAGCACACGTCTGAGGTCTGATGAACAACCGTTGGTCGATCCGCGCGAAGATCACGGCGATGCTGGCGATCCCGATCGTCATGCTCGTCGCGATCTGGTTGTTCGCGGTGAGCTTCACCCTGCAGCCGGCGCTGGATCTGCGGAACTCGAAGCTCGTCAGTGACAAGGTGACCGAGCCCGCCGAGGCGATGGTCGAGCAGCTGCAGGTCGAGCGGCAGCTGACGACCGTGTTCGTCGCCGGTGGCCGGAAGAACGCCGCCGCGGTGCAGGAGCAGCGGGTGAAGACGGACCTGGAGGTGAAGGAGTTCCGGGAGCTCGCCTCGGACAAGGACTTCCAGGACGTGGCGAGCGAGGAGACGAAGCGGGCGATCGCGACGTCGACGAAGGCGCTGGACGCGTTGCCGCAGCTGCGGCAGCTGGCGGACTCGGGTGGTTCGGCGGATGCGGTGCGGCAGGCGTATTCGGGGATCATCACGGGCTCGTACGGCATCGGTGAGTC
Source organism: Dactylosporangium sp. NPDC005555 (assembly GCF_040605635.1). NCBI lineage: Bacteria > Bacillati > Actinomycetota > Actinomycetes > Micromonosporales > Micromonosporaceae > Dactylosporangium > Dactylosporangium sp. NPDC005555. Next base: position 43,120 of record NZ_JBEXDG010000055.1, on the reverse strand, counting down.
GGTGTCGAACCATCAGGACTCCGAGGTGACGGAGGAGGCGACCGGCGTGTTCGTCCTGGGCCTGTCCCGGGACCTGTTCTCGCAGGAGGACGCGCTGATCACGCAGGCGGCGGCGAGCAACCAGTTCACGGCGTCGGTGCACACGGAGCTGGTGGCGCTGATCGGTCAGAAGCGGCTGATCCTGCCGTACGGTGTGACGCTGCTGCCGCCGCAGACGCAGGCGAGGTTCGGTGCGCTGTCCGGTGGTGAGCCGATGCAGAAGCTGACGCAGTTCGAGAATCAGCTGCTGGCGACGCCGCCGGGGACGGCGGAGGCGGCGGGGATCAACCTGCAGGCGTGGCGTGGGGCGTTCGACCCGGTGAACGAGGACCTGAAGCGGTTCCGGTCGGAGGTGCAGGCGCACAACGTGCGGGCGGCGCGGGACGCGTCCGACGCGATCTTCCTGCGGCTCGGTATCGCCGGTGCGCTCGGTCTGCTCGCGGTGGTCCTGTCGCTGGTGCTGTCGGTGCGGATCGGCCGGTCCCTCGCCAGGCGGCTGGACGGTCTGCGGGCGGCGGCGCTGGAGCTGGCGGACGAGCGGCTGCCGTCGGTGGTGTCGCGGTTGCGGCGGGGTGTGCAGGTGGACGTCGCGGCGGAGGCTCCGCCGTTGCGGCTGGGCACGGACGAGATCGGGCAGGTGGGTGAGGCGTTCAACTCGGTGCAGCGCACGGCGGTGGCGTCGGCGGTCGAGGAGTCGTCGGTGCGGCAGGGGATGAACGAGGTGTTCCTGAACATCGCCCGGCGGTCGCAGACGCTGCTGCACCGGCAGTTGTCGCTGCTGGACGGCATGGAGCGGCGCACGACGGAGCCGGATGACCTGGCGGACCTGTTCCGGGTGGACCATCTGGCGACGCGTATGCGGCGGCACGCGGAGGACCTGGTGATTCTCGCGGGTGCGGCGCCGGGGCGGGGCTGGCGGAACCCGGTGTCGGTGATCGACGTGGTGCGTGGCGCGGTGTCGGAGGTCGAGGACTACGCGCGGGTGCAGGTGCAGCAGATCGGTGAGGGTGCTGTCGTGGGGCGGGCCGTCGGCGACATCATCCACCTCCTGGCGGAGCTGATCGAGAACGCGACGGCGTATTCGCCGCCGCACACGCGGGTGAACGTGACGGGTCAGATGGTCCCGAACGGTTTTGTGATCGAGATCGAGGACCGTGGGCTGGGGATGTCGGAGCAGGCGATCGTGGAGGCGAACCGGCGGCTGGTGGAGCCGCCGGAGTTCGATCCGGCGAACAGTGCCCGGCTGGGGTTGTTCGTGGTGGCGCAGCTGGCGGCGCGGCACGGGGTGCGGGTGGTGCTGCGGTCCTCGCCGTTCGGTGGGGTGACGGCGGTGGCGTTGCTGCCGACGGATCTGGTGGTGGCGCAGCCGTCGGTGTCGGCGTTGCCGCCGGGTGCGCCGGCGGACCTGTCGAATACGCATGAGATGCAGGTGGTGGCGCGGGATCCGTTCTCGTGGCTGCCCGGTGACGGTGCGGGTGGGGTGCCGGAGCACACGCAGGTGCTGCCGGCGTCGTCGATCGGTCAGCGGCCGGCGTTGTCGGTGGTGCAGCCGCAGCAGGCGGTGGCGGCCGATGTACCGCAGGGGCGCCGGTCGGGTCCGGGGCCGCTGCCGCGGCCGAGGCCGGCTGGGCGGGTGGAGGCGGTGTCGTCGGGTGTGCCGGATGGTGGCGCGGCTGCGCCGGCGGGTCGGCCGGGGGGTCCGCGGGTGTTGCCGAAGCGGGTCCGGCAGCAGAGTCTCGCTCCGCAGTTGCAGCAGGAGACGGTTGGTGATGTCGAGGATGTCGATGTGCCGGAGCCGAACCGGTCGCCGGAGCAGTTGCGGCGGATGATGTCGTCGTTCCAGGCGGGGACGGTGCGGGGCAGGCACGCGAGTGTGGCGGAGCCCGGTGACGGCAGTGGCGGCAGTGGTGTCGGTGGCGCGGGTCGTGACGGGGTGGCGGGATGACGGCGGCGCAGGGCAGCAATGTCGGTCTGAACTGGCTGCTGGATGATCTGGTCGATCGGGTGCCGTCGGTGCAGCGGTCGGTGGTGTTGTCCGTGGACGGGCTGATGATGGGTGCGTCGAAGGGCCTGTCGCAGGAGGACGCGGAGCATCTGTCGGCGGTGGCGGCGGGGTTCCAGAGTCTGGCGCGGGGTGCGGGGCGGCATTTCGGTGGTGGCCCGGTCCGGCAGACGATCATCGAGATGGAGTCGGCGTTCCTGTTCGTGACGGCGGCGGGGCGGGGTGCGTGTCTCGCTGTGCTGGCGGAGTCGGATGCTGACATCGGGTTGATCGCGTATGAGATGGCGATGCTGGTGCAGCGGGTGGGTCAGAGCCTGTCGACGTCGGCGCGGCCGGCGGCCGGCGGATGACGACCCCGCCGGGCCGGCACGCCGCCGGTCAGCCGGACCGGGACCGGGTCGAGCGGCAGTGGGCGGAACAGCAGCGCGCCGACCAGTACCGGGCTTCCTGGAATGAGCACCGCAATGAGCACCGCAATGAGCACCGGGATGGGCAGTCGGGTGAGCTGGAGCCTCTGGGTGAGCAGGTGTGGCCGGAGCAGCGGCGCGGTGACCTGGCCGCGGAGCCGTGGGTCGATCACACGTGGGTGGACCGGGACGCGGGTCCGGTGGTGCGGCCGTATGCGATGACGGGTGGGCGGGTGCATCCGGCGTCGGGGTCGTTCGACGTCGTCGCGATGGTCGTGGCGAACCGTGCGGCGCTGCAGGATCTCGGGTACGGGCTGCAGCCGGAGCACCGGGCGATTCTTGCCTACGCGCGGGAGCCTCTGGCGGTGGCGGAGCTGGCGTCGCACCTGGATCTGGCGCTGGGTGTCGTGCGGGTGCTGCTCGGTGATCTGCTGGGTCAGGGCCTGATCGAGATGTACCACCCTCCGGCGGCGGGCGAGCTGCCGAGCGAGAGCATCCTCAAGGCGGTGATCAATGGACTACGGGCGCTCTAGCCGTCCGGTTCCGACGGCGATCAAGATTCTGGTCGCGGGTGGGTTCGGGGCTGGGAAGACGACGCTGGTGGGTGCGGTGAGTGAGATCCGGCCGTTGCAGACGGAGGAGTCGTTGACGGCGGCGGGGGTCGGCACCGATGACCTGACGGGGGTGGAGCGGAAGTCGACGACGACGGTCGCGATGGACTTCGGCCGGATCACGATCGGGCAGGACGTGGTGCTGTACCTGTTCGGGACGCCTGGGCAGGACCGGTTCTGGTTCCTGTGGGACGAGCTGGCGTTGGGTGCGTTGGGTGCGGTGGTCCTGGCGGACACGCGGCGGCTGGCGGACTGCTTCCCGTCGATCGACTACTTCGAGCGGCGGGGAACGCCGTTCGTGGTGGCGGTGAACTGTTTCGACGACGCGTCGTCGTACACGGAGGGGGAGGTGCGGGAGGCGCTGGATCTGGACGGGCATGTGCCGCTGCTGTTGTGTGATGCTCGGGATCGTGAGTCGAGCAAGGCGGTGCTGATCGGCTTGGTCGAGCATGTCCTGGCGTTGTCGACGGCGCAGTCGCCTTCCTAGGCGCGGTAGTTCTTCCCGCGCTGCGGCTGGTGCGCCGGAAAATCTTCGGCTAACTTGTGGCAGTGCGGGAAATGACTTCGCCTATCGGGTTGCATCGGGTCGTCGAACCGGCCGGGGTGCTGCCCCAGGCCGCCCACCGGCTGGACCCCGGCCCGCGGATCGGCGCGGACGAGGTCCGGATCCGCGTCGAGCGGCTCAACCTGGACGCCGCGTCCTACCACCAGTTGCGCACCGAACACGCCGGTGACGGTGCGGCCATCCGCGCCGCGGTCCTGGACATCGTCGCCACCCGCGGCAAGATGCACAATCCGGTGACCGGCTCCGGCGGCATGCTCATCGGCACGGTCGAGGCGGCCGGCCCGGCGTCGCCGCTCGGTCTGCGGGTCGGTGACCGGGTGGCGACCCTGGTGTCGCTGACCCTGACCCCGCTGCACATCGCCGACGGGCTGCGCGGGTGGGACGGCCTGTCCGAGCAGGTCCCGTGCGACGGCCACGCGATCCTGTTCGCCCGTTCCATCGCCGCGGTCCTCCCCGCCGACCTCGACCCTCAGCTTTCCCTCGCCGTCCTCGACGTGTGCGGCGCCCCGGCCCTGGTCGCCCGCGTCGTGCGGCAGGCCCTCCGCGACCGCGCCGAGCAGGACGGGTCGCCCCGGACACACGGACCGTCGACACCCGCAGCGGGACGGCGCCCGCTGACGGTGGCCGTCCTCGGCGCCGCGGGCAAGAGCGGCTCGCTGTCCCTGGCCGCCGCCCACGACGCGGCCCGCATCACCGCGACGGCCGGTGACCTCACGGCCTTCACAACCGATGACCCGGCGGCGGCCGGTGAGCTCGTGGACGGCGGCGCCGGGAGCCGGCAGCGGCCGGTGATGCCTGTGGTGCGGACCGTCGGGGTGGTCCGGGACGAGGCGGAGCGGGCCGGGCTGGACGGCACCGGACTCGCCGACGACGTCGTCGTCGCCGACGCCCGCGACGCGGTCGGCCTCGCCGCGGCGCTGGACGCGACGTTCGGTGGGGCCGGCGGCCCGGCGGACGTCACCGTCGTCTGCGTCGACGTCCCCGGTTGCGAGCACGCCGCCGTCCTGGCCACCGCCCCGGGCGGGACCGTGGTGTTCTTCTCGATGGCGACGTCGTTCCCCGCGGCGGCGCTCGGCGCCGAAGGTCTGGCCGCCGACGTGACGATGCTCATCGGCAACGGCTACGTCCCCGGACACGCCGACTACGCGCTGCGCCTGCTGCGCCGTGACCCGGCCGTCCGGGCCCTGTTCCAGGCCCGGCTGCCCGCCGCGGCGGGGTCCGGGCCGCGGGCGGCGCCGGGCGCCGGGCCGCGGAGCGGGTCATCCGCGAAGTCACACACCGCGGCACACGCCGAAGCGGTGCCCGGGTTGGCAGACTGAGCCGCATGCGAACCCTCTTCCGTGGCGGCCGCGTCCACACCCCCGCAGATCCGTCCGCGACGGCGCTCCTCGTCGACGGCGACACGATCGCCTGGCTCGGACCGGACGCCGACGCGCCGGCCCGCACCGCCGGGCGGGTGGACCGGGTCGTCGACCTCGACGGGGCCCTGGTCACGCCCGCGTTCGTCGACGCGCACGTGCACAGCACCGCCACCGGGTTCGCGTTGCGGGGCCTCAACCTCGCCGGTGCCGCCTCCGGGTCGCAGGTCCTCGCCGCGGTCGCCGGGCACGCGGCGACCCTGCCGCAGGATGCGATCGTCATCGGGCACGGATGGGACGAGTCCGGGTGGGCGGATCAGCGGACCCCGACCGCTGCCGAGCTCGACCGGGCCGGCGGGGGTCGTGCCGTCTACCTGTCCAGGACGTGCGTGCACGCGGCGCTGGTGTCGTCGGCGCTGCTCACCGGTGCCGTGCGGGCAGCGGCCGGGTATGACGCCTCCGGCTGGCTGCGCCGCGACGCCCATCACCTCGTGCGGGAGGTCGCGTTCGGGTCCGTGACCCGGGCGCAGACCGTCGACGCGCAACGCGCCGCGCTCGAGCATGCCGCGTCGCTGGGGATCGCGTCGGTCCACGAGTGCGGCGGTCCCGGGACGTCCGGTGAGGACGACTTCGTCGCCGCGATGCGGCACGGGCAGTGGTTGCCGGAGGTGTACGGGCTGTGGGGCGAGCCGAACGCGGCGGCGAAGGCGAAGGAGCTCGGTGCGGTCGGCGCCGCCGGTGACCTGTACGCCGACGGTGCGCTCGGGGCCCGCACCGCGCATCTGCGTGCCGCGTACCTGGACGGGACGGGCAGGGACGAGCACGGCAACCGGGTGGACGAGCACGGCCACGGGTATCTGACCGCGGCGCAGGTGACGGAGCATCTCGTGGACTGTGCGCGGCACGGGATGCAGGGCGGGTTCCACGCGATCGGTGACCAGGCGATCGAGACGGTCCTGGACGGGTTCGCGGGGGCGGCGAAGCAGGTCGGGGTGGAGCGGGTCCGTGACGGCCGGCACCGCATCGAGCACGTGGAGCTGCTGGACAAGGCGTTGATCGCGAAGCTGGTGGACTTCGGGATCGTGGCGAGTGTCCAGCCGGCGTTCGACCGGCTGTGGGGCGGTGAGCGCGGCATGTACGCGCAGCGTCTCGGCAGGGCCCGGTCCCTGGCGTCGAACCCGATCGGTGCCCTCGCGGGGGTGGGGGTGCTGCTGGCGTTCGGGTCGGACTCGCCGGTGACGGACCTGGACCCGTGGGGGACGTGCCGGGCGGCGATGCGGCACCACAACCCGGTCCAGCGGATCGGGGCGAAGGCGGCGTTCGCCGCGCACACCCGCGGCGGGTGGCGGGCCGTCGGCGTCGACGACGAAGGGGTCCTCAACCCGGGCTGGTCGGCGACGTTCACCGTGTGGGACACGACCGACGACATCAGTGAGGTCCTGCACACCGAGACGAACCCGGTCGCGCGGGTGACGGTCCTGCGGGGCCGGCCGATCCATACAGGGCGGGAGCGCCGATGACGGCAACAGGGAAGCTCAGGCTGGACCGGCGGACGGTCGCCACGGCCCGGAGGCTCGCGGCGGCGGCGGGCCGGCCGGTGGTGGACCTGGCGCGCAGCCACACGACGGTGTCGGTGGAACGCGCCACCCTGCGGCTCGCCGGGATCAGCGGCGCGGACCCGGACGGCATCCCGTGGGTGAACCGGCTCGTCGACACCGTCCGTGACCAGGTCGGTCTCGGCGGCGGCGTCGCCGGGCCCGTCTACGACGCGTTGCTGCGCGACGGCCACCAGGATCTGACGCTGCTGGCGCAGAAGGCCGCCGCCGGCAGTGTCACGTTCAGAGCCGGCCCGGCCGGTGCACCGGCGAAACGGGCGGCGGCGAAAGCTGTCAAGGCGGGTCTGGCTCGCGTCGACCAGCAGCGGCGGGCGCGGGAGCGGCTGGTCAGGAAGATCGGCGACCCGCGGCAGCGGCCGTGGATCTACCTGATCGTCGCGACCGGCGACATCTACGAGGACATCCCGCAGGCGCAGGCGGCGGCGCGGGCCGGTGCGGACGTCATCGCTGTCATCCGCTCGACCGGGCAGTCGCTGCTGGACTACGTGCCGGAGGGCGCGACCCGGGAAGGGTTCGCGGGCACGTATGCGACGCAGGAGAACTTCCGGCTCATGCGCGCCGCGCTGGACGAGACGTCGAAGGAGGTCGGCAGGTACGTGCGGCTGACGAACTACGCGTCGGGGCTGTGCATGCCGGAGATCGCCGCGCTCGCGGGTCTGGAGCGGCTCGACATGATGCTCAACGACTCGATGTACGGGATCCTGTTCCGGGACATCAACCCGATCCGCACGTTCGTCGACCAGCGGTTCTCCCGGCAGATCCACGCCCGCGCCGGGATCATCATCAACACCGGTGAGGACAACTACCTCACCACCGCCGACGCCGTCGACGCCGCTCACACGGTGACGGTGTCGCAGCTGCTCAACGAGTACTTCGCGCACGAAGCGGGACTTGAGGACTGGCAGCTGGGGCTCGGGCACGCGTTCGAGATCAACCCCGAGGTGCCGGAGTCGTTCCGTCTGGAGCTCGCGCACGCGCTCCTGGCGCGGGAGCTGTTCCCGGACGCGCCGCTGAAGTGGATGCCGCCGACGAAGCACATGACCGGTGACGTGTTCCGCGGGAACCTCCTGGACGGGTTCTTCAACCTCGCCGGGGCGCTCACCGGGCAGGGGATTCTGCTGGTGGGGATGATGACGGAGGCGGTCGTGACGCCGTGGCTGTCCGACCGGGACATCGCTCTGCAGAACGTCCGGTACGTGCTGTCGGCGGCGGGGAACCTGCACGAGGACTTCACGCCGGGTGTGTTCATCCGCGACCGCGCCCACACCGTCCTGCGGGAGGCGGTGACGCTGCTGCGGCAGATCGGCGGGCAGGGGCTCCTCGACGCGATCGGCGAGGGCACGTTCGGGATCATGCGCCGCCCCGCCGACCGTGGGAAGGGCCTCGACGGCGTCGAGCAGCGCGGACCCGGCTACTTCAACCCGGCGATCGACGTGCTGGACGGTGCGGCATGACCCCAGAAGCGACCCCAGAAGCGACCGCGGAGGCGACCCCGGAGGTGGTCCGCCCGTACGGCGACACGACCGGCGACGGCATGGTCCAGGTCAGCTTCACCCTGCCGGTCGCGGCGGACAAACGCGGTGAGGGGGCGGCGCTGCAACTGGCGGGGAAGATGGGCATCGACCCGGCGATGGTCGTGCACGCCCGCGCGATCGGTGCGCGGCACACGTTCTTCGTCGTGTACGGGCGCGTCAACCACCTCGTCGAACCCGGCAAGGTCGTCGTCGCCGAACGTGACTACCCGCTGCTGTCCGCGAAAGAGGTCAACGCCGGTATCCGGGCGCGGCTGCGCCGGAAACTCGTCGTCGTCGGCGCGTGCATCGGCACCGACGCGCACACCGTCGGGATCGACGCCATCCTCAACGTGAAAGGGATCGCCGGTGAGAAGGGCCTCGAATACTACCGGGAGTGCCGGGTGGTGAACCTCGGCGCGCAGGTCGCCGTCCCCGCCCTCGTCGAACACGCCCGCGCGGAGAAGGCCGACGCGGTCCTCGTGTCGCAGGTCGTCACGCAACGCGACGCGCACCTGCACAACACGCGGGAGATGTCGGCGGCGTTCCGTGAGGCGTTCCCCGCGGCGAAACGGCCCCTGCTGGTCGTCGGCGGGCCGAGGTTCGACGAGCTGCAGACCGCGGACCTCGGCGTCGACCGGATCTTCGGCCGTGGCACCACACCCCGAGAGGTCGCCTCGTACCTCGTCCACGCGGTCAGCACCCGATGAGCGGCGCTGCGGTGGGGGTGCGTGTCGTGCACCGCCGGTACGTGCCGTACTCGCACGCGCACTACGCCGGGAACCTCGTCGACGGTGCCTACAGCCTCGCCCTGTTCGGTGACGTCGCCACCGAACTGTGCATCCGCACCGACGGCGACGAAGGGCTCTTCGCCGGGTACACCACCGTCGGGTTCCACGCCCCCGTCCGCGCCGGTGACGTCCTGGAGGTCACCGCGACGATCACCAGGGTCGGGACCCGGTCCCGGACGGTCGACTTCACGTGTCACGTCGTCTGCCGCGGCACGCCGGAGGTCAGCGCGTCAGCGGCGGCGGTCCTCGACCCGCCGGTCCTCGCGGTGTCCGCGACCGGCACCGTCGTCGTGCCGTGACGCGGATGGCCGCTGCCCTGGTCGCGTGTGTGGACGTCGGGTCGACGGACACGAAACTCGCCGTCGTCGACGTCACCGACGGCACCCTCGTGCACACGGCGACCCACCCCACGACCGGCGGTGACGTCCTGGACGGCGTCGACGCGCTCCTCGCCGCGGCGGCCGGGTCGGTCGGCCCGGTCCGGGACGTGTACTGCTGCTCGTCCGCCGGTGGCGGGCTGCGGCTCGCCGTCATCGGCTACGAGGCGCTCGTCTCCGCCGACGCCGCGCACCGGGTCGCGTTGTCCGCCGGGGCGCGGGTCGTCCACGTCGCCGCCGGACCCCAGACCCGCGCCGGTGTCCGGACGGTGCGGGCGGCGAAGCCGGACGTGGTGCTGCTCGTCGGCGGGACCGACGGCGGCGACAGCGACGTGCTGCTGCACAACGCCCGGCAGGTCGCCGCCGCCCGCTGGCGGACCCCGGTCGTCGTCGCCGGCAACACCGACGTGCGGGCCGACGCCGTCGAGGTGCTGGCGGCGGCGGGTGTACCGGCGGTCGCCGCGGCGAACGTGCTGCCGAAGATCGGTGTCGTGGACCCCGCACCCGCCCGCGCCGCGATCCGGGACGTGTTCCTGCGGCACGTCATCGGCGGCAAACACCTCTCCCGCGGCCCCCGCTTCGGCAGGCTCGTGCGGATGGCGACCCCGGACGCCGTCCTCACCGGCGTGTCGCTGCTCGCCGACACGCTGCACGGGGACCTCCTCGTCGTCGACGTGGGCGGCGCCACGACGGACGTGTACTCCGCGCTCGTCCCCGACGGCAGCACCGCCGTCGCCGGGACCCTGTGGCGGGCCAGGACCGTCGAAGGGGACCTCGGGGTGCGGTGGAACGTCGACGGCGTCCACACCGCCGCGGCCCGTGAACACGTCGACGTCCCCGCCGGCGACGCCCTCGGGATCGCCGCCGCCGCGACGGTCATCGCCGTGCGCCGGCACGCACGCAGCGGCAGGGACCTGCGCAACGTCGTGTCGGTCGTCGCGTCCGGCGGCGTGTTCCGGCACGCCGCGCCCGCCACCGCCCGCGCCGCGGTCCAGCCTGTCCTGCGTGACCACGCCGGTGGATGGGCACTGCCACGCGCACCGACCGTCACCGTCGACGAACGGTACGTCCTCGCCCCGGCCGGGCTCCTCGCCGCCGACCATCCCGGCGCCGCCGCCGCGCTCCTCACCACACATCTCTACAGCGGGTGACGACCGGCGTCCCCGGCGTCCGTCATCCGGGGCGGGTGAACGGACCCCGACACACCGCACCCGGCACACCCGACACGCCGACCCAGGTGAATTACATCGCGTGCGACGGTTGACAGTGCCCCCGGGACAGCGCGTAACGTCTTTGCGTCCTACTTCGGCGCGGGTGACCACGGTTCGCTACTCCCCAACGCCCACTGATCGGACGTCCTCGTCAACCGACGGGACGCCACCGGATCCAGTGGGCGGGGGTCGGCGGGGGCCGCGGGCCGGGCATCCACCGGTGTCAGGGCAGGGGCGTCACGCGACCAGTAGACAACGACCCGACCCGGACAGCCAGCCCGCGCCGAGCCGGAACGAAGGCCGCGAACGACACCACTGCCGCACCGGCCGGACCAAGGGCCTGGGAGCGCGGGGCGCGACTTCGGTCGCGCCCCGATTTCAGCCCCGAAGCGCACAGCCGCCAGGGCTACCGCAGTCCCGCCCGACGGTCACCGGCAACGGTCGCGAGGGTGTGGTGACGGCCGGTCCGGTTGCGATCCAGACACGGTCCAGCCACATCCCAGCACATTCACAGCCCCATGCCACGCTCCGATGCCTTCTCCGGGCCGTCAGGGCCGCATAATTGGCGCCGCGGGCCGGACACCGGACCGCGGGCCGGTGCACACCCGGTCGGACGCGGCGGCCGGCACGGCAGAGGGATGGCGCAGGTGACGTTGGTCAGCACCAGCAGCGCGGCGGACGGCCCGGCCGACGAACCGGCCCCAGCCGAAGCCACCGCAACCCCGACAACCGCACCGGCACCGGCGAGCCCGATGGGCCCGGCGGTGCCGGGGGTGCTGCCGTTGTGGGCCGCGACCCTCCTCGCCGCCGCCGCCGGCCCTGTGATGCTCGTCGCGTTCCCGCCGTACGGATGGTGGTGGGCCGCGCCCGTCGCCGTCGCGCTCGCCGCCGCGTCCGTCCACGGCCGCAGGCTCCGCGCCGGGTTCGGGCTCGGCACCCTCACCGGCGCCCTGTACTTCACGCCGCTGCTGTCCTGGACGAACCTGCACACCGGCATGGTCCCGTGGCTGCTGCTGTCCACGCTGCAGGCGTTGTTCATCGGGCTGCTCGGCGCCGCCACCGCCTGGATCAGCCCGCTGCGCGCGCGGGCGTGGGTGTGGGTGCCGCTGCTCGCCGCCGTCTGGACCGCGCAGGAAGCCCTCCGCGACCGGGCGCCGTTCGGCGGGTTCCCGTGGGGGCGGCTCGCGTTCAGCCAGGACACGTCGCCGCTGCTGCGGCTCGCCGCGCTCGGCGGGGCGCCGCTGGTGACGTTCGCGGTCGCGTGCACCGGTGCCCTCCTCGCCGTCGCGTTCATCCGCCCGACGTACAGCACACACCGTCCCGGCACGGATGCCGGCGTCACCCGCGGGTGGTGTTCGAGGGTGAAACCCGCCACCGGCCCGGTCCTCGCCGCCGCGGTCGCCGGCGCGGCGCTGCTCGTGCCGCTGCGGCAGCCGGCCGGCGAGGCCGTCTACGTCGCCGTCGTGCAGGGCAACGTGCCGCGGCTCGGCCTCGAGTTCAACGAGCAGCGCCGCGCCGTCCTCGACAACCACGTCCGGGCCACCGTCGAGCTCGGCCGGAAGGTCACCCAGGACGGCGCCCGCCGCCCGGACCTGATCGTGTGGCCGGAGAACTCGTCGGACATCGACCCGCTGCGCAACGCCGACGCCGCCGCCGCGATCTCCACCGCCGCCCGCGCCGTCGGCGTCCCCATCCTCGTCGGTGCCGTCCTCACCGACCCCGCCGTCGGGGTCGAGAACGCCGGCCTCGTCTGGGAGTCCGACGTCGACGCCGCCGGGAACCCCCGCCAGGGCGGCGTCTCCGGCCGGTACACGAAACGGCACCCCGTCCCGTTCGCCGAGACGATGCCGCTGCGGGACATCGCCCGCATCGTCAGCAAGGAGGTCGACCGGGTCTCCGACATGACCGCCGGCGACACCCCCGGCGTCCTGCAGGTCGGACCGGCGACCGTCGGCGACGTCATCTGCTTCGAGGTCGCCTACGACGGGCTCGTCCGCGACACCGTCACCGGCGGTGCGCAACTGCTGGCGGTGCAGACGAACAACGCGACGTTCGACGAGGCCGAAGCCCGGCAGCAGCTGGCCATGGTGCGGCTGCGGGCCGTCGAACACGGCCGGGACGCGCTCATGGCGTCGACCGTCGGGATCTCCGCGTTCACCGACGCCGCCGGACGCACCTACGCGGAGACCGGCTTCAATGAAGGTGCGGTCATCCTGCGGGAGCTGCACCTCGGTGAGGGCCGCACGCTGGCCACGACGCTCGGCGCCGGACCCGAATATGTGATCGTCATGCTGGGTATCGCAGGACTGGTGGCCGCCACCGCGGTCCGCCGACGCAGCCGGGCAGCACTGGCAGCACCGACCGAGGAGGACGTGTGAGCACACCCGACCGAGGCGAATACCCCGGCGTCGGCAGGGTCCTCGTCATCATCCCCACCTACAACGAGGCCGACAACATCCGGCCCATCGTGCAACGGGTCCGCGCCGCCACCCCCACCGCCGACATCCTCATCGCCGACGACAACAGCCCAGACGGCACCGGGCGGATCGCCGACGAGCTCTCCGCCGGCGACCAGCACATCCACGTCCTGCACCGGCCCGGGAAACAAGGGCTCGGCGCCGCGTACATGGCCGGGTTCGCGTGGGGCACCGACCACGACTACGACGCCGTCGTCGAGATGGACGCCGACGGGTCCCACGCCCCCGAGGAACTCCCACGGCTGCTCGACGCGCTCGGCGAGGCCGACGTCGTCCTCGGCTCCCGGTACGTCAAAGGCGGCACCACCGTCGGGTGGCCGTTCCACCGGCACCTGATCTCCCGCAGCGGCAACCTGTACGTGCGGATGGCTCTCGGGATGCCGTTCCGGGACGCGACCGGCGGCTACCGCGCCTACCGCACCCCCGTCCTGAGCAAGATCGAAATCGAGTCGATCGCGTCGCAGGGGTACTGCTTCCAGGTCGACCTGGCCTGGCGCTCCTACCACAACGGGTTCCGCGTCGAGGAGGTCCCGATCACGTTCACCGAACGGCAACGCGGCCACTCGAAGATGAGCTCCACCATCGTCGGGGAAGCGCTGTGGCTGGTCACCGTCTGGGGCGCCCGCGCCCGCTGGGAGACGCTGCGCCGCGGCATCGCCGGCGGCGGACCCCGCACCCAGCGCAGAGACGCCCGCGCGGGCGCGCGGCAAGGCGGCTGAGGACACACCGATGCGGAAGCTGGGTTTCACCGCCGCCGGCGCTCTCCTCCTGGTCATCGCCGAGATCACCGTGTTCGTGCTCGTCGCGCACGCGATCGGCTGGTGGTGGGCCGTCCTCGCCGGCGTCGTCACCACCGTCCTCGGCGGGATCGTCCTCAAACGCGAAGGCGTCCGCGCCTGGCAGCGGCTGCGCGCCGCGGTGAGCGAGGGCCGGCCACCCGGCGGTGAGGCCGGCACCGGCGTCGCCGGGCTCGCCGGGGCGCTGCTGCTGCTCGTCCCCGGGTTCATCACCGACGTCGCCGGGCTGCTCCTGCTCATCCCGCCCGTGCGGGCGTTCACCGGGCGGCGGATCCGGCAGGCGACCGAAGCCCGGATCTCCGCCGCCGCGGCCGGGGACCTGTTCGGGCCGCGGATCGTCAAAGCGACCCGCGCCGACACCCCCGGCGGCCCCGGGCCCGGTCCCGTCCCCACCCAGGCGTCCGGCGGCGGGGAAGTGCTGCAGGGTGAGGTCATCGAAGGCGACGTGATCGACCCGCAGCACCGCCACCACACCCCGTGAAGGCCCGCCCGGTCACCGTCGACGCCCTCGCCGCCGGCATCGCCGCACGGGTACTGCGCGACACCGCGACGCGGGTCGCCGTGGACGGGGCACCGACGGCGGCGCCGGAGATCCTCGCCGAGCAGGTCGCCGACGCCGTGACCGACGCCGGCGGGCACGCCGTGCACATCCCCGCCGGAGGGTTCCTGCGCGCCGCGTCCCTGCGGCTGGAGCGCGGCCGTACCAACCCCGACGCCTACTACGAGGACTGGCTCGACCTGCGGGCGATCACCCGGGAGGTCCTCACCCCCGCCGCCGCCGGGGGCAGCGGGAAGGTGCTGCCGTCGCTGTGGGACCCGGTCAAGGACCGCGCGACCCGCGCCCCCTACCTGGACCTGCCCGCCGGCGCCGTCGTCGTCGTGTCCGGGACGATGCTGCTCGGCGCCGGCCTCGACTTCGACCTCACCGTCCACCTCACGCAGACCGCGGCGGCGCTCGCCCGGCGCACCCCGGACCCGTGGCAGTGGACGCTGCCCGCGTTCCAGCGGTACGACGAGGAGGCGATGCCCCAGGAATACGCCGACGTCGTCGTCCGCGCCGACGACCCCCGCCACCCGGCACTCGTCCTGTGAGTCCCGCGTTCCTCCCCGGGGTGCGGCTGTGCGAGGAGTTCTACACCGCGGCGGTCCGGCCGCTCCTGCACACGTACTACCCGGGACTGCCGCACACGGCGGCGCGGATCGGACCCGGGTCCGACGTCCTCGGCTACGACACGCCCCGGTCGACCGACCACGACTGGGGACCCCGGCTCACCCTGCTGCTCGAACCCGCGGACGCCGCACGGCACGCGGCCGGCATCGACGCGATGCTGCGGGAGCGGCTGCCGACCCAGGTCCTCGGATGGCCGACGCACTTCATGCCACCCGGCGAACGGATCCGGGTCATGACCGTCACCGACGGGCCCGTCGAGCACCGGGTCGAGATCAGCACCTTCGACGACTGGGTCTTGCAGCGGTTCGGGGCGCCGTTCACAGGGACGCTCCTGGACTGGCTCGCCACCCCGGCGCAGATGTTCGCCGAAACTGTCGGGGGTGCCGTCTACCATGACGACCACGGGCAGCTGACCGGGTTGCGGACCGCCGTGGCGTGGTATCCGGTCGACGTGTGGCGGTATGTCCTCGCCGCGCAGTGGACACACGTCGCGCAGGAGGAGGCGTTCCCCGGCCGGGCCCTCGAAGCCGGGGACCCGCTCGGCGCGCGGATCGTCACCGCCCGGCTCACCCGGCACGTGATGCGGCTCAGGCTGCTGCAGGCGCGGCTGTATCCGCCGTACAGCAAATGGCTCGGCACCGCGTACACCCGGCACACCGGCGACGGGTTCGACGACCTGTGCGACGCGTACGAGACGGCCGGACGGGTCCAGAACGGGCTCGGGCTGTCCGCGGCGGTGGAAGCGACCCGGCGGCCGTACTTCGACCGGCCCTACGACGTGATCGACGCGGGACGGTATGCGGCCGCGCTCCGCGACGCGATCAGCGACCCGGCTGTCCGCCGGCTGCCGCCCGTCGGGGCCGTCGACCAGTACACCGACAACACCGACCTGCTGACCAGCCCTGACCTGCGGCGGGCCGTCGCCGCCGCCATCCTGCACGCGCACTGATCTTCGACGGGCTACCGTCGCAAGGTGTGAAGACGTTCTGGTTGGACCGCGACCGGGACCGGTATCTCAGCGCCGTCCAGGACCGGGCCGCTGACTTCGCCGGCACCATCGGCGACATCGCACCCGTCGGGTTCGCATGCGTCGCCTGGGCCGCCGCGACCCCGCCCCTGCTCGACCCCGGCTACGTCCGCTGGCACCGCCGGGTCCTGTCCGTGCTGTGCCAGCGCAACCCGTTCGACGGCGGCCTCACGGCCCGCGTCGAGCTCGTCTCGCCGCTCCCGGCGCCGCTGACCGCCTCCCGGACGTGGTGGCGGGACCGCGGCTGGCGCGGCTGGCCCGAACTGTTCGGGCAGTTCGTGCAGCCGACCGCGCAGGACCTCAGCCTGCACCCGCACCTGCGCGGCACCCTGCTGCTGGAGACACCGCTGCCGCTGGACGGGCTGCCGACCCCGACGGAGGACCGGCACCTCGACGCCGCCGCCGAACGCGCCGTCGCCGTCCTCGTCCGGCACCTCGACGACGTCGTCCGGCCCGTCCTGGAGCAGCTGGACACCGACCACGCCGCCAGGTGAACTAGCCCGCCGGCCGGTCGTCGCTGGACCGGCTGCGGCACGGCATCTTCTCCGCGGCGTCGACGACCTCAAACGCATGGGGATCGCCTGCGGGCGGACGACCGCGGCGGGGCGGTCGTCGCCCACCTGATCAGCAGTGGGTGTGCCCCGCCGCCCGCGGCCGCGGTGTTTCCGGCGGCGGCGCAGTTCTCCGGCGCGTCGTTGCGGAGAACAGCCAGAGGTCCAACGAGCCATGCCGACAGGGGTCACCGGCTGCCCTAATGTCCTTCAGCCTTTGGCTGAAAGGATGACGCGTTTTGCGCATTTTGTGGCTTTCAACTACATAGTGTGACTGCGTCATCACGACAAGAGGGGGAGTCAAAGATGCGTAACACACAGCGGTTCCTGGCCATGGCCGGTATGACCCTGGCCGCCGGTGCGGTCTTCGGCATGACCGCCACCACCGCTTCGGCAGCACCCGCCGCCGACACCAGCACCACCGTCGTCAAGCCCGGCCCCGGCGGCGGCCCGGGCGGTGGCCCCGGCGGGAACAACGGCGGGAACAACAACGGCGGTGGCAACGGTGGCAACAACGGCGGCGGTGGCAACAACGGCGGCAACAACGGCGGTGGCAACGGTCCCGGCGGGAACAACCACCACCCCGGCGGCGGCAACAACGGCGGACCGGGCGGGATGGGCCACCACAACAACGGGTGGGTCGGCACCTTCGACGGTCACCGCCGCGACAACCGCTGGGTGCAGTCCTGGCCGGTGCGGACCTACTCGACCATGAAGGGCTGCAACTTCGCCGGCTGGGTCGGCGAGGTCCGCAACCAGTGGGACGACAGCGACTGCTACAAGATCGGCCGCAAGAAGTTCCTGCTCGTCGCCCACGAGTACGGCCGTCGCCACCGCTGATCCAGCGGCACGACACAACAGCGGGCGGCACCCCCACTCCTGGGCTGCCGCCCGCCCGTCTGTCCGGCCTCCGTCGCTTGCCCCGCACCTGCCCCGGCCGCTCGTCCCGACGCTCATCCCGGCCGCGGAAATCCGGACGCGTGTCCGGATGGCGGTCCCGCGGAGGGAGAGAGCCGCCGCGGTCAGCGGGCGACGCCGGCTGCTGTGTCGGAGGCACGGCCCGTGCGCCGAGGACGTGGTGCCGGCGATCGCCGCACCGAAGGTGCCGCCGAAGACCGGATGACCACGGCGACGGCGCAGCCCATGGCCCCCGGTGCGGGCGCCGGGGGTGCGTCATGGTCAGCGGCGGGTGCGCAGGAGCAGCGCGCCGACGGCGGCGGCGAGCAGGTGGCCCGCCGCAAGGCCCGCGACGAGCGCCGCCGGGGACGCGCCCGCGACGAGCGTGAACGTCGCCGCGCCCACCGACGCCGCCGTCAGCTTGATGCCCGAGCCGACGGTGAACACCTGCGTGCGGGTGCCCGGGGGAGCCTCCAGCGACCGGACCTCCAGCACCGACGACAGCATCGGCCCGTCCAGGACCCCGGCGACCGCGAACACTCCGACCAGCACCGGCCACGGCACCTCACCCAGCAGTGCGGCCGCCGCGCCGGCGAACGCGACCCCGACACCGGCCATGCAGGTCAGCACGACCAGCTGGGCCGGGACCCGGACCGGGAACCGCGCCACCAGCAGCGACCCGCACAACGCGCCCACGCCGAGGGCCGTCACCAGGAGGCCGCCGCCTGCCGGACGACCGTCCGCGACACCGAGGACCACCGCCACCGGGGTGATCATGCCGGCGGCGTACGACGCGAACGCCGTCGCCGTCGTCACGGCCAGGAGGGGACGGCTCCGGACGATCGCGGCAAGACCGGCCCGCACACCCGGCGGCGCGGTTGCCGGTCGGGGGGTCGCGTCGCGTACGCCGGCCGCTGAAGGAACACCGCCGGCGGTGACGGGACCGGGAGTGACGACGGTGAGCAGGGTCGCGGCGGCGACGAGGCACGCGGCGGACAGGACCAGCGCGGCGACCGGCACCCCGAACGCCGCGACCAGCAGTGCTCCCGCCGCGGGACCGGCGATCTCCGCCACGTTGTACGTCGCCGCGTCCAGGCCACGCGCCCTGGGACGGCCCGCCTCGGGCACCACGTCGTCGAGACGGCTCGACAGGCCACCGAAGATCATCGGGCCGCAGGTGCCGGCGACGACCGCCAGGGCCAGGACCAGCGGCAGCGGCGCCACCCCGGTCAGCAGGAGCACGCCGCCGACCGCGACGCCGAACAGTCCCGCGAACCCCGCGTGGACGAGCCGCGGGTGGCGGGCCCGGTCGGTGACGAGGCCGACGAACGGGCCGGCGACCACGTGCGGGACCAGCAACGCCGACAGGATCAGCGCGCCGGGCGCCGGGCCGCCGAACTGCCTGACCGACGCGAGGAGCAGCACGACCGTGGCGCCCGCCTCAGCGGTCCGCGCCAGGGTCGCGGCCGTGAGGAGACGGGCGAGCACCCACGCAACGTACCCGCACATGATCTCGCCCCTGAGCGGAGACGGACCGCCTGTGCTGCGAAACGCGACGAACCGGTGCAGGATCGAACGATGGATGTCGCAGTGACCGAACGTCCCGACGGTGTCGTGCTCGTGAGGCTGCTCGGGGCCCTCGACATCGACTCGGCCCCACTCTTACGCGAGGCGATGCACCGTGCGCTGGACAGCGGACAGTCCCGGATCGTGGTGGACCTCGGCGGCGTCGAGTTCTGCGACTCGGTCGGGCTCGGCACGTTCGCGTACAGCCACAACCGGTGCGTCGCCGACGGAGGGTTCCTACGGCTGGCGGCACCGTCGCCGTTCCTTGCCGGTCTGCTGGAAACGGTCGGGCTGAGCGGCCGGATCCCGGTCCACGCCACGGTCAGCGACGCCCTGCCACCCGCCCTGCCACCCGCACCATCAGCCGTCGCGCGGCCTGACCCGTCGTTCGCCCCGCCGTCGCCCTCACCCTCACCCTCGCCAAGCGAGGCACAGCCCGAGGCGCGGCCCAGTGCGGCGTTGTCCGGCGATGCATTGCCCGGCGGCGCACAGCCCGGCGACGCGTTGCCCGGTGAGGAGATTGTCCGGTGAGGTATCGCCCGGCGGCGCTTCACCGGGCGGACGTGCGTCAGGCGACCTGGTCTCCGGCGGACCTGTGTCCGGCGGCGCGGTGCCGGGCGGTGCCGACGACGACGGCAGCGGCCACCACGGCCCGGGACGCGACGGGGCCGAGGTCAGCGGCGGGAGGTCCAGTGGCCCGGACGGGTGAGCGTCACCGGCAACCGGGTCGCGGCGTCACCGCGGGCGGCGTCCAGCTGCGACTGGATCAGAAACAACGTCCGGCGCAGATCCGCACCCCGCAGGTCGGCGCCGCGCAGATCCGCGCCGGTCACGTCCGCGGCCGCCAGGTCGGTGCCACGCAGGTCAGCGCCGACCGCTGACGCACCGCGCAGATCCGCACCACGCAGATCGGTGCGGCGCAGGTCCTTCCCGACGAGGTCTCTGCCCTGGAACGACGGCCGCTTCCCACGCACCTGCGCCCTGCCGAGCTCGCCCGCGCGACGCAGCAGCGGCACGACCGTCATCCGGTGCGCGTCGACGTCGACGGCGGCGAGCTGCTCCGCCGGCAGGTCCGTGAGACGGCGGGTGCCGGTCAGGACCGCGTCGAGCTGCGCGTACAGCGGCTCCGCCGCCGGCAGGTCGCGGGCCTCCGACAGGTACCAGAGCAGCTCATGCAAATGGCGCATGGTCGCGAACACGTCGAACATGAGCGGTGCCGTCGCGGGAGCGGCGCGCCAGTCACGGCCGGCGAACGTCTCCTGCGCGACCTTCTGTCCGGCGCCGAAACAGTCGTACACCGTGCAACCGGCGAAACCGCGCGGCCGCAGCGACGTGTGAATCCCGCAGGCGAACGTGGCGCCGAGGTTGGGGCAGGCGTGGCCACCGGGTTTGTCGATCGCGAAATCCGACGACCGGGAGAACGCGGGCGCGACACAGCACAGCCCGAAACAGTTGCCGCAGTCCGCACGCAGAGCGCCCCGACGGTCGTCGACCGTCGGGGCGTCCGTGCTGTCAGGCGTGCTTATGCGGTTGTCCCCGGTTACGCGGAACGGCCGCGGCGGTGGCGGACCTCTTCGAGGCGCTCGTTGAGGATGTCCTCGAGCTCCGCGATGGAGCGCCGCTCCAGCAGCATGTCCCAGTGGGTCCTCGGCGGCTTCGCCTTCTTCGCCTCCGGCTCGTTGCCGTCGACCAGCCGGGCGACGCTGCCGTCGAACTTGCACTCCCAGGTCATCGGGACCTCGGCGTCGACAGCGAACGGCACCTCGAACTGGTGCCCCTTGGCGCACAGGTATTCTCGGGTCTGACGCGGGGCCAGCTCGGTGTTGCGGTCGGACTCGTAGCTGACGGCTCCGAGACGGCTGCCGCGCAGCATGCGCTCGCCCATGGTCGGTCTTCCCCTTCGAATCGTGTTGCGCTTCGTTGTAACCAACGACACCACGTGGTCTGACGATTCCCACTGCGGGCGGGCAGATTACACGACCTTCCGGGTCTGGCGGTAGTCCAGTCGCCGGGTCGGTACGGTTATTTTACGTTGGGTTTCAATGATCGACCAGTTAGGCCGCGCCGTGGCGCGCCTCACCACCGGTAGTTTCGGCAGCCGGCACCGGCGGTTGACGGGAACCGGTCAGCTGCGCCAGCGCCCCGCTCAACGTCTGGAGCTGCTGCTGCAGCTGCGCCTGCGCCGTCACCTCCCGCTCCACGGCCCGGGTGAGCTGCGCACGGAGATCGTCGGCGCGGTCCCTGGACCGCTGCAATTCACCCTCCAGCCGGCGGTTCTCATCCTGCAGCCGGATCACGTCACCCTGCAGCCGTTCGGCGCGTTCCTGCGCGTCCTCCATCCGCCGCCGCACCCGGGTGCCCTCCTCGAGGCGGCTCTGCAGGGTCCGTTCGAGGGCGTCGCGGTCGCGGGCCGCGGTGTCGGCGGCGGTGCGGGCGGTGTCGCGTTCCCGGTATGCCTCCGCCCGCAGCGCAGCCTCGGTCGCCGCTTCCCGGCGGGCCGTGTCCCGGTCGACGGTCGCGACTGCCGCGGCCGCGTCGGCGTCCCGGGCAGCGCGTTCGGCGGCGTCGATCCGCCGGGCCGCGTCAGCGTGCGCCTCGGCGACCTGGACGGCCGCCTCCTCCTGGGCCCGCTGGGCGTCGTCCCGGGCGCGGTCGGCGGCCTGCCGTGCCGCCTCGGCTGCTCCTTGCGCGTTTTCGGCGTCGGTACGAGCCGCCGCCGCCGCACTGTCCGCGGCCCGGACGGCATTGTCGGCCGCCGTCCTGGCGGCATTCACGGCCGCCTCGGCGCTCTTGGCCGCGGCGAGGGCCTGCTGCGCTGCCGAGCGGGCGTCGTCGCGTTCGGCGTGGGCGGTCAGGACCCCGGCGGCCGCCTCGGCGCGCGCCTGGGCGATCTGCCGCTCCACCCCGATGGGGGAGAGCTCATCGTGCAGCGCCTCGACCAGCGTCTCCACGACCTGGTCGAGGCGCTCGGCAACCTCGAACGCCCGCGCCACCTGCCCGCTGAGCCCAGGGGAGGACCGGTGCCGGAGCCGGGCATTGCGGGCGTTTCGCTGGCACTCTCCGTCGTTGTCCCGGCAGTACCTGAACGGCCGCCCGGCCGCGTTGCGCTGCGGAACGGGCCGACTGCAGTGCGCACACGGCCGCTCCTCCCCGTCCTGCTCCCGCCCCTCCCCACCAGGGCCTGAGTCCGTCTCCGCGCCGGCCGCGCCGGCCGCGGCGTCGGCGGCCGGGTGCCGGACGGTGCCCGGCGGGACGCTCCCGGCGACGGCCCTGGTCGCCTTCCCCCGAGCGTTTCCTCCCGCAATGCCTCCCACAGTGCCTCTAGCGGGGTTCTCCGGCTCGCCGGCTGCGGGCGTCCCGGGAGCGCTTCCCGCGGTGTTCGCCCCGGACCTCTCCGCCGGACCACCGGCGGCGTCGATGCGGGCGTGCACCCAGGTCGGCGCCGCAGCGCCCTTCGCGTCTTTCACGGGCGTGAGCGTAGAGGTTCCAGCGTTCATCACGGCACACGACACGCCGAGTTGCCGAATTGCAGTTACTGATAATCCGATAATTACCTGCGATCGAGCTACACCATAATCACTGTTATGCGCGCTGATCCGCGCTGAACGCGTCCTGGAGGCGATGGCGCCTGTCCGGTCCCGGGGAAGCTGATATCTCCCGGTACAACTGACACGCCGGACCGTCGGTCTGAGAAAAGGGTCCGATGAACCTGATAAGACGGATCGTCGTTGGTGAGCTGATGAACGCGGCTCCCAATGTGGTCCGCCTCGCGGCTGGAAGAGCTGGTTGGTGGCATTGCGATCGATGGAGGTGACGGGATGGCGCGGCTCATCCATCTGAACGGCCCGCCGGGCATCGGCAAGTCCACCCTGTCGGCGCTCTACGCAGACCGGAATCCCGGCACTTTGAATCTTGACGTCGATGCCCTGCACCGCCTGGTGGGCGGGTGGCAGGACGAGGAAACCGACACGTGGCCGGTCGTGTGGTCCCTGGTCCGGGCCATGGCGAAAACCCATCTGGAGGGCGGGCGCGATGTCGTCCTGCCCCAGTACCACGCCAAGGTCGACGAGGTCATCGAGCTTGAGAATCTCGCGCACCAGCACGGGGCGGGCTTCCGTGAAGTCGTCCTGCTCGACGAGCGGAAAGCGGCGATCGCGCGGTTCGACCGCCGCGCTCAGGAAAGCGATGACCCGTGGATTCGCCACCACCACCGTCTCATCGAGCTGGGCGGCGGGCATGTCGTGCTCGCAACCATGTACGACAACCTGATGGAGGTCGTACGTCAGCGCCCAGGGACGGTGGTGCTGCCGAGCACGGTAGGGGCGGTGCAGGAGACCTACGAGCTGTTGGCGGACGCCTTACGCGAGCCGGTGTCCCCAGAGCCCGGTTGAGCATGGTCGTGGCAGCTGCTTCACATTTCGCTCCTATCAGATACGGCGGACCAGACGCGGGATGGAAGACCCAATGCATCTGATAATCCCCAGTTCGACGGAGGCGCGCCTTGTCAGATGCACCCGGAACGGACAGCCGCTGTCCGTTCCGGGAACCTCGCCAGGCTCGTCGGTGGGGTTGGGTTGGTGGTGGACCGCCGGCCGGTTGAACGGATCGACGCTCGGCCGGCCGGGCCGCCACGTACACCGTGATGGGACAGGCCCGCGCGGAAGCCGGTCGGCAGCACCAGCTGGTCGGTGAGATCGATCCGGTTCGGACCACGAACCTGCGCTGGCCCTCGGGCTATCGGAACCGCCGGCTAGCCACCGGATCTACTGAGCGCCTTCTTCGGACGCCGGCTGGGCGTCGGCGACTCGTTTCCAGTGGGCGAGGCTGTCACGTGTGGCGACGATGAGGGGGTGGTCCGGACCGAGGACACGCAGCTGATCGGTGAGGAGTTGCTCGAAGGCGGTGGCGGCGCTGACGGCGTCTCCGGCCCGCCCTAGCCAGGAAGCGAGGTAGCTACGGGTGCGAAAGGTGTCAGGGTGGTCCGGACCGAGGACACGCAGCCGGTCGACGAGGACCTGGCCATGGATGTCGACGGCGCCGGCAGGATCACCTGCGTGCCCTTGCCACGAGGCAATGTTGCTGCGGGTGCGAAGGGTGTCAGGGTGGTCGGGTCCGAAAGCGCGCAGTCGGTCGTTCAGGACCTGGCGGTACGTGTCAACAGCACCGGCCGGATCGCCGGCCTCCCCCTGCCACCAGGCCAGATTGCTGCGGGCACGTAATGTGCCGAGGTGGTCAGGTCCGAGGATCCGCAGCGAGTCGTGGACAAGGGCCTGGAACGCCTTGATGGCACCGTTCAAATCCCCGGCCCGGCCGCGCCACCGGGCCAAGTTGTTGCGGGCTGTCAGGGTCCCGGGGTGATCGACACCTAGATACCGTACATAGTCGTCGACGAGTTCCTGGAACGTGCGTGCAGCCCGTGCTGGTGCGTCCGCCTGCGCTTGCGCTTGCCAGGCGAGAAGGTCGTTACGAGTGCTCAGGGTGTCGGGATGGCCCGGCCCCAGCACCTGCACCTGATCGACAAGCAGCTGCTCACCAGCGGCGATCGCGCGTGCGACCTCTCCGGTTTTCCCTTGCCACCAGGCGTAGTTGCTGCGTGCGCGCAGCGTATCAGCGTGCCTGGAGCCGAGATGCCGCACTCCGGTGTCGTGAAGTCGGGAGAAGTAGTCGCGGGCGGCGGCGACGAGCCCGATGTTTCCCAGGCTTCGCCCTGTTTGAAACAGCACGGGGTGCGCGCCTTGGCGGGCGGTCCAAAGGTGGGCGCTGGCGTGCCGGTTCAAGGCGATGGTGTTGACGCGGAGTGGTTGTGCCGCGCCGACATCCGGTTTGTCGCTGGGCCAGAGTTCGCTGATGGCGTCGGCCGCGGTGATGGCCAGGTCAGATTGATACTGGTGGGGGGTGTTCTCCCGTACGACACGTTGCAGCAGCGCGTGCACCCGCACCGCACCGATGTCGGAGCCTGTCGGGGCGGTGACAAGGCCGAGCCGGTGCAGGGCTCGCACGGCATCATGGGCGTCGTTGGCCTCGACCGGTTGCCCGATACGGGCGGCGCAGTAGGCGGTGACAGCGGTGGTGGTGAAGAGCTGGGGTGGGATGCCGTTGGGGTCCAGCAGCGAGGCGAGCTGTAGCAGGATCCCGGCGATGCCGCCGGTGGCGGTATCTGCGAGGTCGATCGACAGTGCCCAGGTATTGGCGACCGCGGCGTGCTGATCATCGGGCAGCGTCGAAGGCCGTAGGGCGTGCAGGTCGCGGCGGGAAAGGCGGCGACGATAGCCGGCGCAGGTCAGGTCCTGGTCGGTGATGTAGGCGGCGGCCTGCGCCAACGCCAGCGGCAACCAGCCCAGATCCTGGGCCAGGTCGGCGGCTTCGTCGACGCGGTGAGGTTGGTTGCCGAGTTTGCCGTGCAAGTATTCGACGGCCTCGGCCGGGGTGAACACGTCGACGTCGATCATTGTCCGGCCGTCGATCAGCGCGGCGTCGCGGCGGCGGGTGGTGACGACAGTGCGGCCCGTGATGGTGACCGGTGGCCACAATCCTTGCAGGTCGGCCGGGTCGGTCAGATCATCGAGCACGATGAGCCACCGTCGGCCGCTGCTGGCCAGCCAGGCCAGCAGTCGCTGCGCACCATCGCCCGGATTCGAGTCCTCGACGCCGGTGACATCGGCGGCGGTCTGGGCGTAGCGGGTCAGTACCTCGATCCGCGAGGTCGCGGTCACCCACACGAGCAGGTCCACCAGCCCGTGCTGCCACCAGCGTTGCGCCAGGTTCGTGGCCAGCTGTGTCTTACCGACCCCGCCGAGACCGGCCAGGACCTGACACACCACCACCGCACCGGCTGCAGTGCCGTCCGTCGTGAGCGCCGCGTGCAATGTGGTGTCCGCCGGTCGGTCCAGCCTGCCCACCGCCACCGGTGGCGCCACCCCCACCAGGTGCGGCCACGACACCACCGGCCGTCCCGCGTAGTAGTTGTGCTGGGTGTTGTAGTCACCGACCTGGACGCCCGTCGTTCCCCGTAGGTCCGCCTGGTGCCTGCCGGCAGTGGTCCCGGTCGGTTCGGCGGTGGCTGCGCCGGCCAGCAACACCGCCGGGGTGAACTCAACCTCCGACACAAATATCACCCTTCGTTGATGCGACGGACCGATTGTGTCACCGCCCGCCAACGGCGCGTCATCGACGAGCGCCCAATCCCTACGTACTGACGGACGGGCTACGATCGGCCGCGCCTTCGACGTCACCGTCGCTGGTCAGCCGGCGGAGCACTCCGGCACGAGACGAACGGCTCGACCGACCTCGCCCGGTGGACACCGGTGAGCGACGTCGCCGCCCTGGAACGCGCGGTCGTCGTCGACATCGGGCTCGAACTGCACCGCAGCGCGCCGCCGGACGGGCACGTGCGGCCCATCGAGGTCGCCGGGCTGCTCCGGCACTGACCGGGCGTGCGGCGTCCGCCGGTACTGTCGGAGGATGTCGATCGAAGTCGTGTTCGAGACGCATGCGTTGAGCGAGGACAACGAGCGCGGCATCGCCACCGGATGGCTGCCCGGGCGGCTCAGCGAGCAGGGGCGGGCCAACGCGGCCGACATGGGACGGCGGCGGCGCGGCGACGGCATCACGGCGGTGTTCACGTCGGACCTGCGTCGCGCGGCGCAGACCGCGGAGATCGCGTTCGGCGGCACCGGCATCCCGGTCCTTTACGACTGGCGGCTGCGTGAGTGCGACTTCGGCACCCGCAACGGTTCACCCGCCGCCGACGTCAAGGACGACCGTCTGGAGTACTGCGACCGGCCGTATCCCGGCGGTGAAAGCCATGCGCAGGCGATCGCCCGGGTGGTGCGGTTCCTCGCCGATCTGCCGACCAGGTGGGCCGGGCAACGCGTGATGCTGATCGGGCACCTCGCCACGTACCGCGCCCTGGAGCACGTGACCACCGGCCTCACCGTCCGGGAGCTGGTCGCTGCGACCTTCGAATGGCGGGCCGAAGGATGGCAGTACCAGCTGAGCTGATGCGACACGCGAGGCATACAGTCACGTCATGATCAGCGGCGACGATCCCCTCGACCACGCCGACCTGCTGGTCGAACAGGGCCGGGTCGATGAGGCCGAGGCGACCCTCCGGGCAGGCATCGCCGGCGGGCACGTCCATTGCTGGCTCGGCCTCGCGATGCTGTACCGCGACCTCGGCCGCCACGACGAGGCGGTCGCGGCGTGGCGGCACGGGATCGACGCCGGCCTGACGGGCACCCGCGAAGGCCTCGCCCTCCTGCTCGGGAAGCTCGGCCGCGTCGAGGAGGCCATCGCCGAGCACCGGACGGTCATCGCCGACGACGGCCCCGCAGGCGTCATCTGCCTCGCCCGTCTGCTCGCCGACCAGGGCCGCGTCGACGAGGCGGTCGCGGAGTACCGGGCGGTGCTCGGCCACGGATCCGTGGCGTACTGGCCGCTCGGCGAGCTGCTGGAGCAGGACGGCCGCGTCGAGGAGGCGCTGCAGGTGTACCGGGCGGCGGTCACGGCCGGCGAGACCGAGACCCGCCCCCGGCTGGTGCGGCTGCTGACCGGCCGGGGGCACCTCGACGAGGCGCTCCGCCAGACGAGGACGGCGATCGCCGCCGGCGAGCTCAGCGCGTACGCAGCGCTGGGCTATCTCCTGGCGAGGACGGACCGGCTGGACGAGGCCGGCGACGAGATGGACCGGCTGGCCGCCGCGGGCAACTGGCTCGCGCTCGCCAAGCTCAGCGGCGGCCTCTCGCGGGGCGACCAGGCCCCGGCCTCCGGTCCCTGACCCGCGGAGGCAGACGCCGCACCCGGGCGCCTGCCTCCGGTCCGCCCGGGGAATCAGCTGGCGGGCGTGCCGAACCAGCGGGAGAGTTGGGTGTTCAGGTCCTGCTGGTCGTCGCCGATCCAGGCGACGTGCCCGTCGGGACGGAGCAGGACGGCCGGGACGTCCAGTGCCGCGGTGGGGTCGGCGAGGGAGTCGACCCGGTCAGACCAGCCGCCGGCGGTCAGGTGTCCGGTGCGGTCCAGCAGCAGGCCGCGGCCATGGTGCAGCAGCCCGTAGAGGTTGCCGTGCTGCACGGCGATGTCCGGCAGGCGGCGGCCGAGCAGGTCGGGGCCCGCGCCGAAGTCGTAGCGGATGCCGATCGCGGTGATCTTCTCGAGCAGATGACGGTTGACCGCGTCGAAGTCCATCAGCTCGGTGAGCAGCCTGCGCACGGCCCGCGGGCCAGGTCCGTCCGCCAGCACTGCCGTCTGGGCGCGGGTGTTGTCCAGCACGTCCTCGGCGACCGGATGACGTTCGGCCTGGTAGGTGTCCAGCAGTGTGTCCGGCGCCCAGCCGCGGAGTTCGCCGGCCAGTTTCCAGCCGAGGTTGAACGCGTCCTGGACGCCGAGGTTCAGGCCCTGCCCGCCGATGGGTGGATGGATGTGGGCCGCGTCGCCAGCCAGCAGCACCCGCCCGACCCGGAACCGTTCGGCCAGCCGGGTGGCGTCCCCGAAGCGGGACAGCCAGCGCGGGGAGTGCACACCGAAGTCGGTCCCGGCGATGCTCCGCAACTGCCGCCGGAAGTCCTCGAGCGTGGGTGGTTCCGCGCGGTCAAGGACCTCCGCAGCGGGGATGACGACGCGGTAGACCCGGTCGCCGAACGGGCCGAAGACGAACCGCTGATCGGTCTCGCGGATCTCGGCCACCTTGGCGGCGATCTCCTCCCGCGGCGCCGCCTCCATCTCGCCCATCAGCGTCTCGGTCCGTGAGGGTTCGCCGGGGAAACCGACGCCGAGGAGTTTGCGCACCGTACTGCGCGCGCCGTCGCAGCCGACGAGATAGCGCGAACGGAGCCGCTCCCCGCCGGCCAGCTCGACGGTCACGCCGTCGTCGTCCTGCTCGACGCCGGTCACCGTGCAGCCGCGCCGGACCTGCGCGCCCAGATCGACCGCGTGCCGTTCGAGCAGGTCGACGACGACCGGCTGCGGGATGCCGAGCAGGTAGGCGTACGGGGAGTCCAGGCCGTCGGGCGCGGGTTTGTCGATGGCGGCGAAGTAGCTGCCCGCCGGGCGCCGCCGCCCACGTTCGAGTGTGCGCTCCAGCAGCCCGCGCATGGCGAGCAGCTCGAGACTGCGGATGTGCAGACCGACGATCCGGACGAAGGAGACGGGCTCGGTGTCCTGCTCCAGGACGAGGACCCGCACGTCGTGCAGCCGCAGCTCGGCGGCCAGCATCGCGCCGGTCGGCCCGCAACCGGCGATGATGACGTCGAACACGGTGGATTCGGTGAACTGCTGAGCATGCATGGGTGTTGCCTTTCGGGATGCCTTCTCGACAGAGGCGCTCCCGGCGACACCTACGTCGATCGCCCGACCGTGACGGCAAGGGGGAGCACCCACTTCACTGCAACGTTCATGGGTCTCACCTCCTCGGGCGGTGTCTCGGTCCACCGCAAGCTACAAGCCCGGGCGGCAACCCGTCCAGCGCTTTACCGCGCCCGGCGCCGCCGCCGATAGGTTTCCGGGCATGGACATTGCCGGACTGCAGGAACGGGCCGTGGCGATCGCCGCGATGTACGACGAACACAACACCGCCGCCGGGCGGGGTGCCTGGACGACCGGGGACCTGGCGCTCGGGTTCGTCGGCGACGTCGGGGACCTCGCGAAACTCGTCATGGCGGTCGACGGGCGGCGGGTAGTCCCGGACGCGCGGGACAAGCTCGGGCACGAGCTCGCGGACTGCCTGTGGTCGGTGCTCGTCCTCGCCGACCGGTGCGACGTGGACCTCGTCGCCGAGTTCGGGCGGATGACCGAAGGGATCGAGCAGCACCTGCGACGGGCACGCGCGGCCGTCAACGACCCGGAACGATAGACGATCGAGATCCGGCCCGTCACCCGCGACCGTTCTCCGAAACGAAGAAAGGCAAGGAGAACAACTCCCTGCCACTCCTAACGTATACCGCACCCCGGGTCTTGCGGCAAGACCCGGGGTGCGCGGCAGAATGCACGATTTGTGACGAACAGTGACGTGATCATCGCAGGTGGCGGGCCGACGGGGCTCATGCTCGCCGCCGAGCTGCGGCTGCACGGCGTCGGCGTGGTCGTGCTGGAGAAGGACGCCGAACCGCTGGCGCATGTGCGGTCGCTCGGCCTGCACGTGCGCAGCATCGAGGTGATGGACCAGCGTGGCCTCCTGGAGCGGTTCCTGGAGCGCGGGCGGAAGCACCCGGTCGGCGGGTCGTTCGCCGGGATCGTCAAACCGGCGCCCGCCCTGGACAGCGCCCACGCGTACGTCCTCGGCATCCCGCAACCGGAGACCGAACGCATCCTCGCCGAGCACGCGGACGCGCTCGGCGCCGACATCAGACGCGGCAGCGAAGTGCGGGACCTGAGCCAGGACGCCGACGGGGTCACCGTGACCCTGCGCGACGGCGAACAGCGAACAGGCCGGTACCTCGTCGGATGCGACGGCGGGCGGAGCACCGTGCGGAAGCTGCTCGGCGTCGCGTTCCCCGGTGAGCCGAGCCGCGCCGACACACTCCTCGGCGAGATGGAGGTGACCGCACCGGCGGCCACCGTGCACAGCATCGTCGCGGAGATCCGCAGGACGCAGCTGCGGTTCGGGCTGGGCCCGGCCGGGGATTCAGGCAGGTGGCGGGTCGTCGTGCCCGCCGACGGCGTCGCCGCCGACCGGGCCGCCGCGCCGACCCTGGAGGACTTCCGGCAGCAGCTGCGCCGGTACGCGGGGACGGACTTCGGCGTGCACTCGCCGCGGTGGCTGTCCCGGTTCGGCGACGGCACCAGGCAGGCGGAGCGGTTCCGGGTCGGCCGCGTGTTCCTCGCCGGCGACGCCGCCCACGTCCACCCGCCGCTGGGCGGGCAGGGCCTGAACCTCGGCATCCAGGACGCGTTCAACCTCGGCTGGAAACTCGCCGCCGCCGTCGACGGCTGGGCACCCGACGGGCTCCTCGACACGTACCACAGCGAACGGCACCCGGTCGCCGCCGACGTCCTGGACAACACCAGGGCACAGACGATGCTGATGGACCCCGGCGCGCAGCCACTGCGGCGCCTCATGACGGAGCTCATGGAGTTCGAGGACGTCAGCCGCCACCTCACCGAGAAGATCACCGCCATCGGCATCCGCTACGACCTCGACGGCAGCCACGACCTGGTCGGCCGGCGGCTGCCGGACGTCACGCTCAAGCAGGCACGCCTGTACACGCTGATGCGCCAAGGCAGGGGGCTGCTCCTCGACCGGACCGGCGCGCTGTCCGTGCGAGGCTGGACGGACCGCGTCGACCACGTCGTCGACGACCTGCCGACGCCCTCGGTCCTGCTCCGCCCGGACGGCCACGTCGCGTGGGCCGGCGACGACCAGGACGGGCTCGACAGGAGCCTGGCACGGTGGTTCGGGACGCCGGCGACCCGCACGGCGTCGTAAACTCGCCGGCCATGACGGGGAATCTGCTGGTGACCGGCGCGACCGGTTCGCTCGGGCGGCGCGTGTACGAGCAGGCGAAGGCCGCCGGATGGACGGTCACCGGCACCTTCTTCGCGACACCCGCACCCGGCGGCGACCGGCGCCTCGACATCCGCGACCGCGACCAGGTCGCCGCCGTGGTCCGCGACACCCGCCCCGACGTGGTCATCCACACGGCCGCCGGCCGGGACCGCGGCGACTGGGCGTCGCTCGCCGACGGTGCCGCCCACGTCGCGGTCGCGGCGGCGGCGGCCGGGGCACGGCTCGTGCACATGTCCAGCGACGCCGTGTTCTCCGGCCGGGAGGTCCACTACGACGAGTCCGCGCTGCCCGACCCGACCTACCGGTACGGCGCCGCGAAGGCCGCCGCCGAGACCGCCGTCGCGGCGATCCACCCGAGCGCGGCGCTGGTCCGGACCTCGACGATCCTCGGCGACGGCCCCGAGCACGGCGGCGCGCACGAGGTCCTCACCCACGACCTCGCGACCGGGCGGGTCGGCGGGGCACTGTTCACCGACGAGATCCGCATGCCGGTCCACGTCGACGACCTCGCCGCCGCGCTCCTGGAGGTCGCCGCCGGTGGGCACCGCGGGATCCTCAACATCGCCGGTCCTCAGCCGCTCAGCCGGTACGACCTGGGTGTGCTCGTCGCGATCCGGGACGGGCTCGACCCGGCCGCGATCCCGTCGGCGCGCAGCAGGGACCTGTTCCCGAACCGGCCCCTCGACGTCCGGCTCGACAGCGCCCTCGCGGTGTCGTTGCTGACGGTGCGGTTGCGGCCGGTCAGCGAGTTCATGGCATGACCCGGGCGTGCAGGTGCATGTCGTGCCAGCCGTCGGTGTGCCGGACCTCGCCGCGTTTCGTGCCCTCCAGGGGGTAGCCGGCGCGGTCCGCCACCCGGCACGAGGCATGGTTCGCGGTGGAGTGGCAGACGACGATCCGGTGCAGGCCGAGGGTGCCGAACGCCCAGTCCGTCAGGGTCCGCAGGGCCCGGCCGGCGGTGCCCCGGCCGCGGGCGTGGGGCAGCACCCAGTACGACACCTCGGCGAGACCCTCGAAGAGGTCTATCGTGCGGAGACTGATCTGCCCGGCGACACCGTCCTGACCGGTGACGGCCCAGCCCGCTGCGGTCTCCGCCCGCCACCGGGCCGGCCAGCGGGCGATCCAGTCCCGCGCCTCGGCGTCCGTCATCGTCCGGCAGTGCCAGCGCTGGATGTCAGGGTCGGCGTACGCGGCGACGACCGTGTCCGCGTCCGCCGCCCGCCACGGCCGCAACCGCACGCCGTCGCCGTCCAGGACCGGCTGGATCGACCCGGCGAGCGACCCGGCGGGCAACGCGGGTGTGAGCAGCGACGGCATGGCACCGAACGGTAGCCGAGACCGCCTGGTCAGTTCTGGCGGGCGGCCGTGCGGTGGGGAAGGCAGCCGTCGGTGACGCTGGCCTCGGCGGCGGCGATGACGGCGTCGAGACGGTCGCGGGTGGCGGTGAGGCCGGCGATCTGCGCGTCGATGCTGTCGCGTTCGGCGGCGAGCAGCCGCAGCGTCTCCGGGGTGGCGTAGCCGGTGTACACGCACGGCAGCAGCTCCAGGATGCGGCGGCTGGACAGGCCCGCCGCGTACAGCTGCTGGACCAGCACGACCCGGTCGACGGCACCGTCCGGGTAGTGCCGCTGGCCGGACGGGCTGCGGTCGGCGCCGAGGAGGCCCTGCTCCTCGTAGTAGCGCAGCGCCCGCACGCTGACGCCGGCCTTCGTGGCGAGCTCCCCGATCCGCACCTGCGATCCTCCTCACTGCGAGCACACTTGCCTCTGACGTCAACGTCAGGTTTTAGCGTACCCGGTATGGAGATCAACGGATCGGTCGCGCTCGTCACGGGCGCGAACCGCGGCCTCGGCCGGCACTTCGCCCAGGAACTGCTCAACCGCGGCGCGACCACGGTCTACGCGACCGCACGGGACCCACGCACCGTCGACCTGCCCGGCGTGCGGGTGCTACAGCTCGACATCACGTCACCGCAGAGTGTCGCCGCGGCCGCCGGCGTCGCCGAGGACGTGACCCTGCTGGTGAACAACGCGGGCGTCGCCACGAACACCAACCTCGTCGACGGCCCCTTGGACGCCGTCCGCCTGGAGATGGAGACCCACTACTTCGGGACGCTGCACGTGATCCGGGCGTTCGCGCCGGTCCTCGCCGCGAACGGCGGCGGCGCGATCCTCAACGTCCTGTCGCTGCTGTCCTGGGCGAACTACGACGGCGCGAACTCCTACAGCGCCGCGAAGGCCGCCCAGTGGAGCCTCACCAACGGCGTCCGCCTGGAACTGGCCGAGCAGGGCACCCACGTGACGGGCATCCACCTCGGCGCCGCCGACACGGACATGATGGCCGGCTGGGACGTGCCGAAGCTCGACCCCGCGTTCGTGGTCGCCGCCGCGCTGGACGGGGTCGCGTCGGGCCGGACGGAGGTCCTGGTGGACGACGCGAGCCGGGCCGCGAAGGCCGCGCTCACCGCGACGCTCTGAGGTCGTGATACCGGTCCAGGGCGTCGAGGGCGTCCTGGACCGCACCCCGTCGCAGCAGCAGCTCGGCGGTGGCGGTCACACCGGCGACCAGACCGAGGTCGTACTCGGCGTTCATGGCGGCGAGCTTCCGCTGCGCCGGGCCGGCGAGTGCGTCGAACTCGGTCATCTCCATGCCCGCGAAGCCTACGGGCGTGGCGGATGATTGGGGCATGACGTTTGATCCACGGGAACTGCTTGCCGAGAGCAGGCTGGGTGTACTGGCAACGATCAAGAGCGACGGACGGCCGCAGCTGTCGCCGGTGATGCCGTTCTACGACCGGGACGCCGGGGTGATCCTCGTGTCGATGACGCAGGGCCGGGCGAAGACCGCGAACCTGCGCCGCGACCCGCGGGCCACGCTCGAGGTCACCGGCCCCGACGGCAGGGCCTGGGCGACGGCGGAGGGCATCGCGA
This sequence comes from Dactylosporangium sp. NPDC005555, assembly GCF_040605635.1. Taxonomy (NCBI): domain Bacteria; kingdom Bacillati; phylum Actinomycetota; class Actinomycetes; order Micromonosporales; family Micromonosporaceae; genus Dactylosporangium; species Dactylosporangium sp. NPDC005555. The sequence goes on along the minus strand of NZ_JBEXDG010000055.1, from coordinate 8,717 downwards.
CGCTCACCGGCCCCGGCACCGACCCCGACGGGCCCGAGGTCGAGGCCCTCGTCGAGTACTACCGGCGCGCCGCCGGCGAGCACCCGGACTGGGACGAGTACCGGGCCGTCATGGTCTCCGACCGCCGGGTGCTGATGACGATGACCGTCGACCACGTGTACGGCGACCGCATCGGCTGACGGGTCGCACGGCAGCGCGCTCACAGTGTGCCCGGGCGGGCGGAGAGGACACGCTCCGCGGGGCGTAACAAGGGCGGCACCGGGGTGTAACGGCGGGTGGACAGGATCGACCGCGGGACGACGAGGAGAGGACGGGGTCACGTGCGGTCGACGCCACGGTTTCTGCAGGGTGTGTACCCGTTCGCCGGGAAAGGGATCGAGGCGCCGGTGCCCCTCGACGCGGCACTGAGCTACACCGTGCCGGCGGGGGTGGTCGCGCAGACGGTGTACTTCCGGGGCGGCAACACCAGCGGCGAGCTCGTCTACGTGGTGCTGACCCGCGACGGCGTGCCGATGCGGTACTTCCCGATCGGCGCGAAGGGCGACGTGCACGTGCCGCTGCGCGTCGTGGAGGACCTGGACAGCGGGACCGTCGTGGAGCTGCTCGTCGGGGCGCCCGAAGGGGTCACCGGGGCGATCGTCGTCGACCTCGGGCTCGTGGAGGTGTAGGGCCGATGCAGCGACTCGTCGTCATCGGCAACGGGATGGCCGGCGCGCGGGCCGTGGAGGAGATCCTCGAACGCGGCGGCGGGGAACAGTTCGGCATCACGATGTTCGGTGAGGAGCCGTACGGCAACTACAACCGGATCATGCTGTCCAACGTGCTGTCCGGGGCGCAGGACGAGGACGGCATCTTCCTCAACAGCCTGCCCTGGTACACAGGAAACGGCATCGACCTGCGGGCAGGGGTGAAGGTCGAGCGGATCGACCGGTTCGCGAAGGTCGTCCTCGACGATCAGGGCACCGAGCTGCGCTACGACAAGCTGGTCATCGCCACCGGCAGCCGGCCCTTCATCCCGCCGATCGCGAACATGCACCACCCGAAACGCGGCTACCACCAGGGCGTGTTCACGTTCCGGACGATCGACGACACCCGGGGCATGATCCGGTACGCGCGGGACCACGAACGCGCCGTCGTCATCGGCGGCGGCCTGCTGGGCCTGGAGGCCGCGCGCGGGCTGCAGGCGCACGGGGTCGCGGTGACGCTCGTGCACGCCGCCGGGCACCTGATGAACGCGCAGCTCGACGCGCAGGGCGGCGCCATCCTGAAGGCCGGCGTCGAACGGCTCGGCATCGGCGTCGAGCTCGCCGCCCGTACCGACGCGATCGAAGGCAAGGAGCGGGTGCAGGGCGTCAGGCTGGCCGACGGGCGGGTCATCCCCTGCGACATGGTCGTCGTCGCCGCCGGGATCCGCCCCAACACGGCCCTCGCGGAGATCAGCGGCCTCACCGTGGAACGCGGGATCGTCGTCGACGACCAGCTGCGGTGCCTCGACGAACCCGACATCTACGCGGTGGGGGAGTGCGTCCAGCACCGCGGCGAGACGTACGGCCTGGTCGCGCCGCTGTGGGAGCAGGCCAGGGTGCTCGCCGACCACGTCACCGGCCGCAACGAGAAGGCCGCGTATCACGGGTCGCGGACCGCGACGAAGCTCAAGGTCGCCGGCGTCGACGTCGCCGCGATGGGGATCACCACCCCGGCGGACGGCGACGAGTTCGTGGTGTTCGCCGAGCCGGGCCGCGGCGTGTACAAGAGCGTCATCATCCGCGCCGGCCGGCTCGTCGGCGCGACCCTGCTCGGCGACGTGGCGAAGGTCGGGTTCCTCATGCAGGCGTTCGACCGGGGCCTGCCGCTGCCCGAGGACCGGGTCCGGCTCCTGTTCGACCTCGGCGCGCCCACCGCGTCGCAGAGCGCGGCCGAGCTCGCCGACGACGCGCAGGTGTGCAACTGCAACGGCGTGAGCAAAGCGGCGATCACCGACGCGGCGAAGACCGTGAAGACCCTGTCCGGGGTCATGGAACGGACCCGGGCCGGGAAAGGTTGCGGCTCCTGCACGTCGCTGGTCAAGCAGATCGTCGACTGGGCTGCCGGCGGCGCCGCCGAGGAGGACCCGTCCGCCAGCTGGTACGTGCCGGGCGTACCGATGACGAAACCGGAACTCATCGCGGCGATCCGCGACCGGAACCTCCGCAGCGTCTCCGCGGTCTTCGACGCCCTGGCGGGCGGTGAGGAGGACGCGAAAAGCAAGATGGGACTCGTGTCGCTGCTGCGGATGCTGTGGGGCGACGACTACGTCGACGAGCGCGGCGCCAGGTTCATCAACGACCGCGTCCACGCCAACATCCAGCGCGACGGCACGTTCTCCGTCGTGCCGCAGATGAAGGGCGGCGTCACCACCCCCGACCAGCTGCGCCGCATCGCCGACGTCGCCGACAAGTACGCCGTCCCGCTCGTCAAGCTCACCGGCGGGCAGCGCATCGACCTGCTCGGCATCCGCAAGGAGGACCTGCCCGCCGTCTGGGCGGACCTCGACATGCCGTCCGGGTACGCGTACGGCAAGAGCATGCGCACCGTGAAGACGTGCGTCGGGTCCGACTACTGCCGGTTCGGCGTCGGTGACTCCACCGCCCTCGGCATCGCGATCGAGACCCGCTTCCAGGGCCTGGAAAGCCCCGGCAAGATGAAACTCGCCGTCACCGGCTGCCCGCGCAACTGCGCCGAGGCGTACGTGAAGGACCTCGGCGTCGTCGCGATCGACGGCGGCCGGTGGGAGATCTACGTCGGCGGCGCCGCCGGCGCGCACATCCGCAAGGGCGACCTCCTCGCCACCGTCGACACCCCGGACGAGGTCATGCGGTTGACGGGGCGGTTCCTGCAGTACTACCGGGAGAACGCCAACTGGCTGGAACGCACCTACGCGTTCGTGCCGCGGCTGGGCATCGAACGGCTGCGTGACCTGATCGTCCTTGATCGCGAAGGGCTCGGCGCGGGCCTCGACGAACGGATGGAGGCGGCGGTGGCCGCGTACCGCGACCCGTGGAAGGAAGGCCTCGACCCCGCGGTCCCGGGCCAGTTCCGCACGTCGCTGCCGCTGGTCGTGCTGCCGCAGGTGCCGGTCCGATGACCGGCGTCCTCGGACCCGCCGCGGACATCCCGGTGGGTGAGGGCCGCGTCTACGTCGTGGACGGGCAGCAGGTCGCGGTGTTCCGGCTGCGGGGCGGCGGCGTGCGGGCCGTGTCCGCGATCTGCCCCCACGCCGGTGGCCCTCTCGCCGACGGGCTCATCGACGCGAACGTCGTCATATGCCCGTTGCATCAGCATGTGTACGACCTTGCGACCGGCTGCTCCAGCACCGGCCAGCCGGCGTTACGGGTCTATGACGTACGGATCGGCGAGAACGGCGACCTGATCATCACAGTGTGACCCTAAGATGTCCGGGTGATCGCCGGGGGGCCGGCGACCGGACGGCTTGGGGGGCACGGTGGCGTTCGCGCTGACACGACGGTCCGCGATGCTCGGAGCGGTCGCCGCGGCGACCGGGACGGCGATGTCCGGGCTGATCCCCGGCCAGCGCACCGCGAACGCGTCGCTGCCCGGCAAGACCGCCGGGCTCACCTACAAGCGCGGCGACCAGATCTGGTGGGCCGACCTCGACGGCAACAACGCCCGGGTCCTCGCCTCGGGCGTGACCGCCGGGTCCGGCTGCTGGTCACCGGACGGCAGCCGGTTCGTGTACACCTCCGACAACACGATCTTCTCCGTCCGCGCCGACGGCACCGAACGCGTCAGGGTCTGCGGCCCGTGGGGCTTCGACACCACCGAGCCGGTCTACACGCACGACGGCGCGAACGTCATCTACACCGGCGTCACCGCCACCGGCCCGAAGCTGCTGGTCCACAACGCGTCCGGCAACGTGCTCTCCGGTGCGGCCGGCACCGAACTGACCAGCGTCGCCGGCGCCTCCGCGGCCGCCGTCGCCGCCGACGGCACCGTCGTGTGCCAGCTCGGGACGGCGATCTACCGGGTACAGAGCGCCGGGGCGGTGACGAAAGTCCTGGACAACGCCGCCGCCCCGGACTTCTCCCCGGACAGTTCGAAACTCGCGTTCGTGCGCGACGGCCAGGTCTGGATCGCCGCCGCCGACGGTTCCGCCGCGACCCAGCTGACCACGGCCGCCAACACCAGCAGCGCGTCCAACACCGACCCGGCTTGGGCGACGAACGGCCTGTCGATCCTGTTCACCAGCGTCGAGGGCGGCACCCCGAAGATCAAACGGATCGACGTCGCGTCGAAGACCGTGGACCTGCTGGTCGCCAAGGGCAGCGAGCCGACGTGCCAGCCGGTGAACCGCAACTCCGTCCACCGGGTCTGGGGGCAGACGGCGATCGGCACCGCCGTGGCGACGTCCCGGTACAACTGGCCCGACCGCGGCGCCAAGGCCGTCGTGCTGTCCCGGGACGACACGTACCTCGACGCGCTCGGCGGGTCCGCGCTCGCGATCGTGAAGCAGGGGCCGCTGCTGATCACGCCGCCCCGGTCGCTGGACGGCCAGGCGAAGGCGGAGATCCAGCGGGTCCTCGCCCCCGGCGGCACCGTGTACCTGCTCGGCGGGACCGTCGCACTGTCCGCGGCCGTCGAGTCCACGCTGACCGGCCTCGGCTACAAGACCGTCCGGCTGTGGGGGCAGGACGAGTACGAGACGGCGGTCGCCGTGGCGAAGGCCATCACACCCACCCCGTCCGCGGTCATCGTCGCGACGTCGCTGAAGTACTACGACGCGCTCGCCGCGGGGGCCGCCGCCGGCGCGAACCCGGGCACCGTCGTGGTGCTCTCGGCGGGCGCGACCCTGCCCGCGGCCACCGCCACGTACCTCAACACGCTGCAGGCGCCGCCCGCCACCAGGATCTACGCCGCCGGCGGACCGGCATGGGCGGCGATGCTGGACGCGAAACGCCGCTGGCTGATGCCGTCCTGGCCGCAGGACCCGTTCATCATCAACGTCTCCGGGCAGGACGAGTACGAGACCGCCGTGCTCGTGGCGCAGTCGTTCTTCCCGAACCCCCGCACCGCCGCCGTCGCGACCGGCGCCACCTGGTTCGACGCCCTCACCGGCGGCGCGATGATCGGCGCGAACGGCGGGCCGCTGCTGCTCGCGGCCGTCGGCAACCTGCCCCCCTCGACCCAGGCGTACTTCTCGGGGAACTCCGCGACCCTCACCGACGGTGTCCTGCTCGGCGGGCCCCTCGCCCTGAAGGACCTGCTGATCGACCCGCTCGGCAGGTCGATCGCCGCCCCCGGCGCGTACGACTACCGCCAGTACACGGAGACCTCCACCGGCCGGTAGCGCGGAACACACCCGGACCCTACGATGTCGCGGTGATCACCGGATAGCCGGTGATCACTCGACTTCACGGGGGAACCATGTCGTTCGCACTCACCCGGCGGTCCGCGCTGCTCGGCGCGGCCGCCGCGGCGGCAGGGCTGGCCGTCGCGCCCGCGCTCAACCCCGGCCGCCGCGCCGGCGCCGCACTGCCGGGTAGCCCCGGCCGGATCACGTTCCGCCGCGGCACGCAGATCTGGTCCGCGAAGCACGACGGCACCGACCAGCGGGTCCTCGCCGACGACGCCGGCGGCGAGGTCGGCGGCTGCGGCACCTGGGCACCGGACGGCAGCCGGTTCGTGTACTCGACCGGGTCCACCATCGAGTCGGTGCGCGCCGACGGCAGCGAGCCGTTCCGGGTCGCGGGCCTCTACGCCGGCGTCGTCCCCGACCCCGCGTTCACCCCCGACGGCAGCTACATCATCGCCGCCGGTCAGGGGATCATGATGGAGCCGGCGGCACCGAGCAATCTCATGCACGCCACCAGGTGGTACTTCGAGTCGCCGCTGGACGGCAAGCCCTACGCGCATCCGGCGCTCGCCGCCGACGGCACCTTCGTGTTCGAGCACGGCAACGCCGTGCACCGGGTCACCGGGCGCACCTCGTCCGTGCAGCTCATCGCCAACGCCAAGGCCCCGGACTTCGACCCGGACAGCTCCAGGATCGCCTTCGTGCGGGTGGTCGGGGGCGGCGACCAGATCTGGATCGCCTACGCCGACGGCAGCAACGCCACCCAGCTGACCACGGCGATCAGCACCGGCAGCGTCGCGAACCGGGACCCGGCCTGGTCGACGGACGGCACCGCGATCCTGTTCACCAGCGTCGAGTCCGGCACCCCGAAGATCAAGCGGATACACGTCGGCTCACGGGCCGTGACGACCCTCGTCACCAACGGCAGCCAGCCGACGTGCCAGCCGGTGCGGCGCAACGTCGTGGAGCGGGTCTGGGGGCAGACGGCGCTGGGCACCGCGGTTGCGGCGTCCCGGTACAACTGGGCCGACCACGATTCCGGCGACACCGGCGACGGGGTCCGCGCCCCGGCGAAGGCCGTCGTGCTGTCCCGCGACGACACGTACCTCGACGCGCTCGGCGGGTCGGCGCTCGCCGTCGTCAAGCAGGGCCCGCTGCTGATCACGCCGCCGAAGAAGCTGCACGCCGACACGCAGGCGGAGATGCGGCGGGTCCTCGCGCCCGGCGGCACCGTGTACCTGCTCGGCGGCACCGCCGCACTGTCGGCGCAGGTCGAGACCCAGGTGCAGGCGATGGGATTCACGGCCGTGCGGCTGTGGGGCCAGGACGAGTACGAGACGGCGGTCGCCATCGCGAAAGCCGTCAGCCCGGCCCCGACGAAGGTCATGGTCGCGACGTCACTGAAGTACTACGACGCGCTCGCCGCGGGTGCGGCGGCCGGCGCGAACCCGGGCGCCGTGGTGGTCCTGTGCGCGGGAGAAAGGATGCCGGCCGCGACCGCGGCGTACCTGAACACCTTCGACCCGGACCCGTTCCACGACGGCGGCACGGAGATCTGCGCCATCGGCGGCCCCGCGATGCACGCGGTCATCAACGGCAAGATGGCCGGGCAGATGCCGTCCTGGCCGATCACCACGCTCCCGCGCAGCCTCTACGGGGCCACGGAGTTCGAGACAGCCGTCGAGGTGGCGCGGTACTTCTTCCCCGTGCCGACCACCGCCGCGGTCGCGACCGCCGCCACCTGGTTCGACGCACTCACCGGCGGCGCGATGACCGGCACCAACGGCGGGCCGCTGCTGCTGGCCCGCGCCGGTGACCTGACCCTGCCGACACAGGCGTACTTCTCGGAGAACTCCGCGACCCTCACCCGCGCCGTGCTGCTCGGCGGGCCCCTCGCGCTGAAGGACAGCCTGATCGGTCCCCTCGGCGACGCCATCTCGGTGCCGGGCGCCTACGACTACCGGCAGTACACCGAGACCAGCACCACCCGGGCCTGACGGCCGCCGCTACGATGCCGGGCGTGTCGCCGGTCGACCGGCGGCCCGGCGCCGGGCGTCAAGCAGCGGCCGGGCCGCGCGGACCGGTGGCCCGCAGGCCGTCGGCCAGGATCGCGAGGAGCCGCTCGCCGCGGTCCTGGTCGCCGGCGTCGTGCACCGTGGCGAGCAGGCTCTTCAGGAACGCGAACAAGTCTTCCGTGGTGACGCGGGGGCGGACCGCTCCCGCGTCCTGCGCGCGGGTCAGCAGGACACCGACCGCCTCGTGCAGCTCCGCGATGATCGGGCCGGGGACGGTCATGGCGTCGGAGGTGTCGCGTTTTGCGGCGCCTTCGGCGCCCAGCAGGGCCAGGAACCCGAAGAACGCCTCGCCCGCGTCGTCGTCCGTCGCCCGCCGCCGTGCCTCGGCGACGAGGCCCGCGACGCGTTCTGTGATGACGGCCTGGAACAGCGCCTCCTTGGTCGGGAAGTGCCGGTAGACGGTGCCGGGCCCGACCCCGGCGCGGGCGGCGATCTCGTCCAGGGGCACGGCGAGCCCGGCCCCCGCGAACGCCTCCCGGGCCGCGACGAGGATGCGGTCGCGGTTGCGCCGGGCGTCGGCGCGCATGGGTTGCTCAGCCATTGCTAAACGGGGCCACCGTTCCGTATCGTCTAACCGGGGTCATCGTTCCGATTATACTGGAGGAGACATGACACGATCATCGCGCGACATGGCCGAGCAGGTCCGCCGGATGGTGGCCGGCGAGGGAGTGCCCTTCGCCGACCTGTTCGCCGAGGACGGCGTCCTGGAATACCCGTTCGCCCTGCCGGGCCAGCCCCGCGCACTGCACGGCCGGGAGGCGATCCGCGCCTACCACGGCGGCGCGTCGGGCTCGCGCCGCCTGTTCGAGATGGACGGCGTCGACGCGGTGGTCCGCGACACCGACGACCCGGAGGTCGTCGTGGCGCAGATCGAGCACTACGGCCGCTCCGCCGTGACCGGCGAGCCGTACCGCTTCCACGCCCTCGGCATCATCCGCGTCCGCGACGGCGAGATCGTCTCCTACCAGGACTACATGGACCCGATCGCCACCGCCCGCCTGCTGGGCCGCACCGCCGACCTCGCCGCCGCCCTGATCACGCCATTGCCATGACGGCCGCGTGCACGACGCGGGGCACTGCGGCATAGCCCTCAACGCGGCGACACGACTTGCTGACCGGCATCTGCTAGTAAGTAAGTCTCTCGAATCCCGCGGTCACATCGTGCTCGAAGGCCTGCCAAGAAGGCAGCTTGCCCACTGAGGTGATCTCAACGAGATTGCGGTAGGTACCGGTATTCGAAGTGGGTGAGATGGAGCGCTGCGGCGATGATGTCGCCGAGTGCGCGGGGGCTG
>NZ_JBEXDG010000054.1:0-75609 GCF_040605635.1 Dactylosporangium sp. NPDC005555 | reverse complement strand
GCGGTAGGCCGCAGCGAACGCGGACAGGTCGAACCTCCCGACCAGATCGATGACGTCGAAGGCGACATGACCGGCCGGCAACAGGTCCCGGGCGTTGACGGGCAACACCGCGGGCTGCGCTCCCTGATCACTACCGATCCACCGTCGAGTCACCACCGAAAGCTATACAAACCCCATATATCGATCGGCACCCGTACGCCACGATTCAGCATCGATACCCACGCACATCCCGAACCGGGACTTGACAAACCGCCACCACGAATTACGCGCCACCCTCCAGAGCGACACAAAGTCTTCCGGATCACGCCGGGAATGCTACCGGCGCGGGCCGGCTGACGCCGTCAGGGTGGGGTGGACGTCGGGGAACGAGCGGTCGCCGAACAGGATTTTGGACGCGGCGGACCGGCCGGCGGCGGTGCGGAGCAGCGCGACGGCGGCCTCGGCCGCTGCCGGGGAGGTGATGCCGGCGAGGAGGCGGCGCAGCGCGAGGCGGCCACGGAAGCGGGAGCGCAGGGCGGCGCCGTCGTAGGCGCGCAGGGCGTGGTCGTCGCCGGTGCGGAGGTACTCGGCGGTGACCTCCGCGGCGAGCTCCGACATGCGCAGGCACGGGTCGAGGCCGCCCGCGGTCAACGGGGAGACGGCGCCCGCCGCGTCGCCGACGAGAAGGCCGGCCGGGCACGCGAGTTGGCGCAGGACGCCGCCGACAGGGATCGGGCCGCCGCGGCGTTCCCCGGGGCCGGTGGGGTCGGTCACGCCGGGGGCGTCCGCGGCGAAGGTGTCCAGCAGATGCCGGACGCCCGTCCGCATCGCGGACGGATAACCGGCGACGCCGATGTGGGCGTGGCGGCCGTCGTCGATGACCCAGCCGAGGTAGCCGGGGGCGATCCGCGGGTCGATGACGCAGTGGAACGCGGGGACCGTGGCGCCGGACGCGGTCGGGTGGATGACCTCGGCGCCGACGAGCAGCCGGCGGTTGGTGTCGAGACCCAGGGCGCGGGCGACCGTCGAACGGGCGCCGTCCGCGCCGACCACGAACCTGGCGCGGACCGGCTCCGCCCCGTCGAACCGCACGACACCCGCGCCGACGCCCGCCGCCGCGCCGACCGCACCCGCCGAAGGCCCGGCGACACCCGACCGGCCGCCGACGCCCGCCGACGCGCCGGCGACACCCGACAGACCAGAAACACCCAACGGACCGGCGACGCCCGACCGACCGGCGACACCCGGCAGACCGGCGACACCCGGCAGACCGGCGACACCCGGCAGACCAGAAACACCTGACAGACCGGCGACGCCCGACGGACCGGTGACGCCCGACGGACCGGTGACGCCCGACGGCCTGCCGGCTGGGCCCGCGGAGAAGCCTGCGAAGCGGACGCCGAGGTGGACCTGCGCCCCTGCCGCCTCCGCACAGCGGCGAGCGTGGTCGTAGACGGCCGGCATGTCGGCGACGCGGTACTCGTCGCGGTCGCTGGTGAGGTGCACGGGACGCCGGCGGGACGGTGGGTACAGCAGGACGTCGCGCACGCCGGGGCCGAGCAGGGCGTCGGGGAGGTCGAAGTCGTCGAGGGTGCGGCGGACGAAGATGCCGGTCGTGCGCACCCCCGACGACAGCGACCTGCGCCGGTCGACGACCAGCACCCGCAGGTGCCGCTCAGCGAGCAGCCGCGCCGTGTGCAGGCCTGCCAGGCCCGCGCCGACCACCAGTACATCCACCGTCAACACGATCTGGACGCTAGAGGTGGTCAGGGCGGTGCGCGACGACCTGCACCGGAACCGCCCCGCACCTCCGCAAGGTCTCCACCGGAGCGCAGGGCGCCGGGGCCTCAGCCGACCGCACGGCCGGTGCGGGAAGCGGGGGCGATCCGTCAGGGCGCGAGCGTCAGCAGGCGGCGGGCGGCGCGGACGACGGCGGCGTCGACCATGCGGCCGTCGGCGCCGACGAGCACGCCGGCGCCCGAGGCGACCGCGGCGTCGAAGCGGCGGACCAGGTCGGAAGCCTCCTGCAGCTCCTCGGCCGTCGGGGTGAAGACCTCGTTGACGACCGGGATCTGCGCGGGGTGGATGCAGGCGCGGCCGACGAAGCCGAGCCGCCGGAACGCGACCGTCGACGCCCGCAGGGCGGGCAGGTCCCGGTAGTCGGTGCTGACGGAGGCGACGGGCGGCGCGATCCCCGCGGCGGCGCTGGCGAGGACGACGTGGGAGCGGACGTGCAGGAGCTCGCGTTCGTCGGGGCCGAGGGTGACGCCGAGCTCGGCGCGCAGGTCCGCCTCGCCGATCTGCAGCCGGGCGACACGCGGGGCGCGGGCGATGGCGGGTGCGTCGAGAATCGCGGTCGCCGTTTCCAGCAGTGGCACGACGGCGACCGAGCCGACCGGCAGCCCGCGCGACGACTCGGCGGCGGCGAGGGCGGCCCCGAGCGCGGCGACGTCGGATGCGCCGGCCTTCGCCAGGCACACGCCGGCAAGGTGCGGCCCGACGACGGCCCTGGCGTCCAGAGCGCCGACCGGCCCGGGGTTCACCCGCACCCACACCGCTGGACGGCCCGAGGCCGGCAGGTCGGCGAGCCACGACGCGACGATGGCGCGGGCGCGGTCCTTGCCGGCGAGCGGCACGGCGTCCTCGAGGTCGACGATGAGCGCGTCGGCACCCCGGTCGAGGGCCTTGTCCAGCTTCGCGGGCGCGTCGCCGGGCACGTACAGGTAGGACCTCATCCGATGCTGCCCTTCCCGCTGGTGAGCGCCTTGGCGATGACGATGCGCTGGATGTCGTTCGTGCCCTCGCCGATCATCATGAGCGGGGCGTCGCGGTACAGGCGTTCGACGTCGAACTCCTTGGAGTAGCCGTAGCCGCCGTGGACCTGCATCGCCGACAGGGCGCACGCGGCGGCGGCCTCGGAGGCGAACGCCTTCGCCATCCCGGCCTCCATGTCGACGCGGCGGCCGGCGTCGGCGCGGGACGCCGCCCAGTACACCATGAGCCTGGCCGCCTGGACCTGCATCGCCATGTCGGCGAGCCGCAGCTGCACCGCCTGGAACTGCGATATCGGGGAGCCGAACGCCTGGCGCTGGCCGGCGTAGCGCAGCGCCTCGTCGTAGGCGGCCTGGGCGATGCCGAGCGCGCGGGCGGCGACGTTGATCCTGCCGGTCTCCAGCCCCGACAGGACCTGCTGCATGCCGCGGCCCTCGACGCCGCCGAGCAGTGCGGTGGCGGGCACGCGGCACCCGTCGAACAGGATCTCGCAGGACTCGGTGCCCTTATAGCCGAGCTTCGGCAGGTCCCGCAGCACCTCGAAGCCGGGCGTGCCGGCCTCGACGAGCAGCACCGACATCCCCCGGTGCGCGGGGTCGGCGGACGGGTCGGTCTTGACGAGCACGGGCAGCGGGTCGGCGTGCCGGGCGTTGGTGATCCACGTCTTGCGGCCGGTGATGACGTAATCCGGACCGTCCCGGCGGGCGACGGTGCGGATGCCCTGCAGGTCGGTGCCGGCGTCGGGTTCGGTGAGCGCGATGCCGGTGCGCCGGGCGCCGGTCGCCAGGTCCGGCAGGTACGCGCGGCGCTGCTCGTCGGTGCCGTGCCGGGCGATCAGCCAGCAGGACAGGGAGTGGCTGCCGAGGATGCCGGCGACGCCCATCCAGCCCTTGGCGATCTCCTCGAAGACGAGGGCGAAGGAGACCATGTCGGCGCCGAGGCCGCCGTACTCCTCGGGGACGGTCAGCCCGAAGAGGCCCATGCGCCGCATGGTGTCGACGATCTCCGTGGGGTAGCGGTCGGTGGCCTCCCACTCGCGGGCGACGGGCCGGATCTCCTTGTCGACGAACGCGCGCAGCGCGTCACGGAACTGGCGCTGCTCATCGGTGAGCTCGAAGTCCACTGTGGTCACCTCAAGGGAACGATCAAGGAAGGATCAAGGAAGGATCAGGCGGAAGACGGGAAGGTTGCGGCCGTCGCCGAGCGGCCGCCAGTCCACGGCGACGGCGGCGCCGATCGCGGCGTCCTGCCACGGTTCGACGTTCGACACGAGCCGCGGGCCCTCGGGGAGCGCGACGATGGCGACGGCGTACGGAGGGTCGGCACGCCGGACGACGGTGAACGTCTCGACGACGCCGGTGCCCGCGGTGTCCACCAGGGGCGGCTCGGGCGCGCCGCAGCGCAGGCACAACGGGCGCGGATAGTGCTGGTGGTGGCCGCAGGCGGTGCAGCGCTGGACGGTGAGCCGCCGCTGCCGGGTCGCGTCCCACCACGCCGCCGTGGTCTCGTCCACAGGCACGTTCAGGGGCACCGTCACGACGGCCGTCCCAGCAGGACGGTGCCGTGGGTCGAGAGGATTCCGCCGGTACCGTGGACGAGCGCGGTCCGGTCGGCGCTGCCGCGCAACCGGCGGACGGCCTCGACGAGCAGGAGCACGCCGAGCTGCCCGGGGTGGCAGTAGGACAACCCGCCGCCGGACGTGTTCATCGGCAGGGTCCGCGCGGCGACGAAGTCGGGCGCCTCGCCGTAGCCGCAGAAGCCGAGGGCCTCCAGCGACAGCAGGACGGTGATGGTGAACGAGTCGTAGATCTGGGCGACGTCGACGTCGGCGGGGGTCAGCCCGGCCATCGCGAAGGCCCTGCGCCCGGAGAAGGCGGCGCCGGTGCGCAGCAGGTCGCCGACGCCGACGATCGACGTGCCGGTGGTCGCCTCGCCGTGACCGAGCACCTCGACCGGGACACCGGGCAGGTCGCGGGCCCGTTCCAGGCTGGTCAGGACGACGGCGCCGCCGCCGTCGGTGACGAGGCAGCAGTCGGCGACCCGCAGCGGGTCGCTCACCAGCGGACTGGCGTCCATGTCCAGTGGCCCGGCGCCGTAGCGGTAGGCGCGCGGGTTCCGCAGCGCCCATTCGCGGGCGGCGACGGCGACCTCGGTCAGCCCGGCACGCCCCCGTTCGGTCCCGTACGTGTGCAGGTAGAGCTGGGCCGCGAGGGCGTACGCGGACACCGGGTACAGCGGCCGGTACGGCTGCTCGAACTGCGCCTCCGGCGTGTGCGCCTCGTAAGGGTCGGTGGTGCGGCTGCGGGCGGAGCGCTGGTTCGACCCGTAGGAGATGACCACGACCGACGCCTGCCCGGCGCGGATCGCCTGCACGGCGTGCCCGACGTGGAGCAGCGGCGCGGACCCGCCGGCGAACGTCGAGTCGGTCCATCGTGGACGCAGCCCGAGGTGCTCGGCGACCTGGGTGGCGGAGAACCGGGACACGCCGTTGGTGGCGAGCCCGTCCACGTCGCGGAGCCGGAGGCCGGCGTCGGCGAGGGCGCGGGTGATCGCCTGGGTCTGCAGGTGCAGGACGGTCTTGCCGGTGACCCCGAGGTCCGACTCGGCGGCGCCTGCGACGCAGACCCCCGTGGTCATCGCAGTTCCACAGTGGACGACGCGGGGGCGACGGCGACCCGGTCGCCGGCGAGGACCCGGTGCTCGATGGTGACCAGGGCGCCGTCCACCGCGGTCACGGTCCCGGCGCAGCGCACCGTCTCGCCGGCGAACACGAGGCTCTTGAACCGGAAGCGCAGGGTCCGCAGCACGCCCGCGCCGCCGATCCAGTCCTGGACCTGCTCGGCGAGCAGCGCACCGAACACCTGCCCGTCGACCACCGGCCGGTCCAGCCCGCGCGGCGCCAGGTAGGCGGGGTCGTAGTGCAGCCGGTGCCAGTCCCAGGTCGCGCCCGCGTACGCGATCATGTCGGGCAGCGCGATCCGCCGCTGCAGTGGCGGCAGCTCGAAGCCCGGCTTCACGGCGTCACCCGCAGGTAGATGATGGTCTCCTCGTTGGTGGCGAGGAGGTCGCCGGCCTGGTTCGTGTAGGTGGCGCGGGACGTGAACACCAGCATCGGCTGCCCGGCACCCGTCGCCCGCTCGGCGATGTCCACGAGTTTCCACGTCGCGGTGACCACGTCGTCGGGGCGCACCGGCCGGTGGAACTCGTAGGCGTTGCCGCCGCGGACCTGGCGGGTGCCGGGCAGCTCGATGCCCCACGTGTGCCCGGCGTAGCCGTCGTGGTCGGCGGGCAGTCCGGCGTACTGGTTGGTCTCGCAGATGAGCGTCGGTGGCGCGACGACCCCGTCGTGACCGGCGGCGCGGGCGGCGGCGTCGTCGGTGTAGACCGGGTTGTGGTCGCCGACGGCGAGGGCGAAGTAGCGGATCGCGGCCCTGCCCAGGGGCTCCGGCGCGGTGTAGGTGACCTCCCGGCCGATGAGTGCCCGGAGGTCGTCGGTCAGCATGCGAGCACCGCCGTCGGCACGACCTCGAGCAGGAACTCGGGGCGCAGCAGCGCCGAGCAGACGACGGAGGTGACCGCGGCGTCCGGGTACCGCTCGGCACGCACGGCGGCGAGGCGGGGGTAGTCGGCGAGTCCCTCGGGGGTGACGTATTCGAGGAGGCGGGTGACGGTCCCGCGGCCGGCGGCCTGGAGCACGAGGTCGACGCTGTCGTAGAGGAAGTGCGCCTGGGCGAGCAGGTCACCTTCGTGCAGCGCGAGCTGGGTCGCCGGGTCGAGCGCCCCGAAGCCGGACATGACGAGCGTCTCACCGGCGACGACACCGGGGACGTAGGTGAGCGTGTTGTAGCGGTCCCAGCCGGGGTTGAACGGGCGCAGCTGCCCCAGCCCGGCGAGAGCGTCGATGGAGACCATCGCGCCCGGCTCTACCGGCGTGTCGACGAGGATCCCGGCGGCGCCGGGGAAGACCGGGCCGAGCAGCTCCCGCCGGGGCCGGCCGCAGCGCGGATACTCGGCGCGGGTCGCGGTGGCGGTGAAGTCGGTCGTGCGGACGAGGGAGTCCAGGCCCAGCCCGGCGGAGCCCAGCAGCTCCCCGATGCGCTCGATGCACCAGCGGTACTGGTCGCGGAACCCCCCACCCGTCGTGTGCACGCTCGGCAGGTGCACGAGGTCGCCGGCGATGCGCAGCCGGCCGCCGTCCACGGCCGTGCCGCCGCCGGGGTGCACGGCCAGGTCGACGGCGAACCTGTCGGACGGGTCGGGGAACCCTGCGACGGGGACGACGGACACCGGTGCCCGGTGCCCCTGGAGCAGTTGGTCGAGCGCACGCTCCGCCGGGCCGGTGACGTACTCGGTGACGTGCACGACGTCACCCGGCCCGGAGCCGGCGTCGGCGAGGTGGCGGGCGGCGGTCGCATACACGGTCGCCGGGTCGGGGCCGGCGATCCCCGGCAGGTAGGTGGTCATGCGGTCGCTCCCAACGCGTCGAGCAGATCGGTGAGGTCCCCGGATTCGGGCAGCGCGGCGACGGTGGCGAGCACGGCCGGACCGCCCGCGCCGAGATTGGCGAGGGCCTTGGCGCGCACGATCGCGTCGAGGCCGGGCGTGCCCGGCCCGCCGCCGCTGCGGGGCACCGACCCCGTCACCGTCCGGCCGTCCCGCAGCGTGACGGTGACCCTGCCCGGCTGCTCGGCGGCCACGCCCGGGAAGTCGGCGACGCGATGCCGTACACGGGCCGCCAACGCCAGCACGTCGGGCCGGTCGATGCCGGTGAACGTGTCCACGGTGACGGCACCGTCGATCAGCATCGCGGCGACGCACCAGGCGAGCGCGAACTTCGCCTGGTACCCGGTGCGCGGGGCGGCCTGGTCGGGCCCGCACACGATGGCCGCCGCGTCGGGGTGCACGTCCACGACGACGTCGGTGATGTCCGCGAGACGCAGGGTGGCGGCGGCGTCGAGCGGCGCGTGCAGCAGCTGGCACGCCGGGTAGGGCTTCACGGTGATCCGGGTCAGCTCGAAGCGCTCACCGAGGCCCGCCAGGACCGCTTCCGGGGACACCCGCACGCCGGCGAGGGCGGTGTAGAAGCCCGACGCGCCCTCGATCGCGCTCGCGGGGCCGCCGGCACCGGCGGCGGCGAGCCGGGCGGCGAGGATGCCGTGGTGCGCGGCGAACCCGGTGTGCAGCTGCTTCGTCGACGACCCGGTGTGCAGGAACTCGAGGAGCCCACCCGCCTGGCTGGCGGCGATGCCGAGCGCGTCGACGGTCTGCGCATGGGTGAGGCGGTGCAGCCTGGCGGCGGCGAGGGCGGCGGCGATGACCCCGCAGGCGGCGGTCGCGTGGACCCCGCGGGCGTGGAACGCGTGCGGTGCGGCGGCGCCGAGCCTGCAGATCGCCTCGAGACCGACGGCGGCCGCGACGACGGCCTCGGCGCCGGTGACGCCCAGCTGCTCCCCCACGGCGAGCACCACGGGCAGGACGGGTGCGGTGGCGTGGACGAGACCGCCGGCGTGGGTGTCGTCGAAGTCCAGGGCGTGCACGAGGACCCCACCGGCGAGCGCGGCGGCGGGTGAGCCGACCCGCAGACCCGTCCCGGGGATGCGGGCCTCGGGCGGTCCGCCGAGCCCACGGGCGACGGCGAGGGCGGGTCCGGCGGCACCGGCGCGCAGCGCGGCGACGGCGGTGCCGCACCCGTCGAGGACATGCCGCAGCGTCGCGTCGACCACATCGGGCGGCAGGTCGGCGAGGCCGGCGGACAGCCCCCACGCCGCGAGGCCGGCGGCGACCGTCATGCGGGGACTCCGAAGGCACCGGCGGCGGTGAGGCCGGCGACGCGGGTGTCGTCGTAGCCGAGGACGTCGTGCAGGACGTACGAGGCGTCCTCGTTGCGGCGCGGGGCACGCCGGTGCGGGACGGGTTCGTCGCCGACCCGCACCGGCGACGCGGGCTGGCGGATCGTGCCGAAGCGCGGATGTTCGGTCTCCACCACCATGCCGCGGGCGGCGGTGTGCGGGTCGGCGAGCGCGGCCGCGACGTCGTTGACCGGCCCGCACGGAATACCCGCCGGCTCCAGGTCGGCGAGCCACGCCGCGACCGTCCGCGCCGCGAAGGCGCCCTCCAGGATCCGCAGCAGCTGCGCCGTGTGCCGGTGCCGGTCGGCGAACGTCGCGAACCGCGGATCGCCGGCCAGCGAGGTGCCGGCGAGCCGGTCGAGGAGCGCGGCGAGGCGCTGCCAGAACTTCTCCTTCGCGCAGCCGACCACCAGCCACCCGTCGAGGGCCCGGAACACCTGGAACGGCACCAGGGACGGATGCGCCGAATGGTGGGTGCGCACGGGTTCGAAGCCGCCGTTGAGGTGCCACACCGCCGGGTACGTGAGCATCCCGACGGCCGTGTCGTAGAGGCTGAGGTCGCAGTCCATGCCGACGCCGTCGCGGCGGGCCGCGTGCACCCCGGCGAGGAGCGCGATCGCGGCGACGAGCCCGCCGCTGTAGTCCACAAGGGACAGTCCGCTCTTCGTCGGCGGGCCGTCGGGCTCGCCGGTGAGCTCCATCCAGCCGGCGAGGCCCTGCAGGATGTAGTCGTAGCCGGGCTGGGCCGCGCGCGGGCCGGTCATCCCGAAGCCGGTGAGCGAGCAGCAGACGATGGCGGGGTTGACGCCGGCGAGGTCGGCGTAGCGGATGCCGAGCTTCGCGGGCACGTCGCCGCGCAGGTTGGAGTAGACGGCGTGGCTAGCCCGCACCAGGTCCTCGAACACGAGCCGCCCGGCGGGCGCGGTGACGTCGAGGGAGATGGAGCGTTTGTTGCGGTTGAACGTCTCGAAGAACAGCGAGTCCCCCGCCTCCGCGAACGGCGGCACGGCGCGGCCGACGTCGCCGCCGGTCCGCGGGTCCTCGACCTTGATGACCTCCGCGCCGAGGTCGGCGAGGTGCACGGACCCGAACGGCCCGGCGCCGTACTGCTCCAGCGAGACGATCCGCACGTCCTGGAGAGGTCTCACCGGCACAGCTCCTCGATCAGGCGCAGGATCCGTTCCTGCAGCACGCGGATCCGCTCCGGGGGCAGCCCGTACGTGGGCGGGCCGAGCTTGACCGCGCCGGCCAGGCCGGAGTACTCGGCGATCTTCGAAGCGACCTCGTCCGGGGTGCCGGTGAGGGTGAGCCGGTCGATCATGGCGGGGGCGACGGCGCCGGCGAGCCCGTCGGCGGGCAGCCCGCCGCGGAACGCCTCGATCACCCGCTGCTGCTCCTCGGCGAGGTCGTGGAACGCGAACAGGTCGGCGTAGGTGCGCACCGAGGCGTAGAACCCGACGGCACCCGCCGCGGCGGCCCGCGCCCGGGCGGCGTCGTCGTCGATCGCGCAGCACGCCGACACGACCACCTCGAGTCCCGGGCGGGCACCGAGGCGCGGCAGGACGTGCGAGGACAGGTAGGAGGGCGAGCACAGCTCGTGGGAGATCCACCCGTCGCCGATCTCCCCGGCGAGTGCGATCATCGCCGGCCCCACCCCGGCGAGGTAGATCGGGACCGCCGGCCGGACCGGCGCGTACGGCCGCCGGTATCCGCGCACCCGCAGCCGGACGATGTCCCCCGCGAAGTCCAGGGGGTCGCCGGTGTGCGCGCCCGCGACGACGAGCCGGATCGCGGCAACGGTCTCCCGGAGGCGGTGGACGGGGCGGGACCAGGTGACACCGTGCCAGTCCTCGTTGAGCCGTTGCACGCCGGTGCCGAGGCCGAGGCGGAACCTGCCGCCGGACAGCTCGTCCAGGTCGAGCGCCGACAACGCGGTGAGGAACGGGCTGCGGGCGAAGGCCAGGGCGATGCCGGTGCCCACCCCGGCCGTCGTGGTGCGGGCGGCGAGCGCGGCGGCCGTGACGGGCGCGCTGCGGTGCAGCTCCGGCGCCCACACCACGGCGGCCCCGGCCGCTTCCGCCCGGAGCGCGGCGTCGAGCTGCTCCTGAAGCGACGCGCCCCAGGGCTGGAAGTGCAGCGCCGGGAGGCTCATACCGTCAGCGGTCCCGTCTTCGCGACGGGGAAGTGCGACTTGTCGTGGGGGGCGTCGCGGCGGTACACCATGACGCTGCGCTGCCAGGACATGACCTCGTCACCGTCCTGGTTGAGCCCGCGGGTGCGGCAGGTGACGATGCCCGCGTAGGGGCGCGACGCCGACGGCCGGGTCGCGAGCACGATCGACTCCGCGTAGAGGGTGTCGCCGACGAACACCGGCGCCGTCAGCCGGATCTCCTCCCAGCCCAGGTTCATGATCGCGTGCTGGCTCATGTCGGACACCGACAGGCCCAGGACGATCGCGACGCTCAGCCCCGAGTTGACGATGAGCCGGCCGTACGGCGCGTCCGCGGCGAAGTGCGCGTTGAAGTGGTTCTGGTTCGTGTTCATCGTGAGCAACGTGAACCACGTGTTGTCGGCCTCACTGATCGTGCGCCCCAGCGGATGCTGGTACACGGCGCCGACGGTGAAGTCCTCCAGGTAGTTGCCCAGCGTCATGCCCGTGACGCTAGGCAGCGCGCCACGCCGGAGTCAAGCACTTGTTTCCCACAGCGGATCAGTGTTTCCATTGTCCGATGGGCTGGTGGATCCTGCTGCACATCGTGCTGTTCGTGTTCTGGCTGGGCGGGGACCTCGGCGTCTTCTACTCCAGCCGCTTCGTCCTGCGGCCCGACCTGCCGCCCGTCGCGCGCAACACCGCCCTGAAGATCATGGGCGGCCTGGACCTGGGGCCGAAGGTCTGCCTGGTGCTGTTCCTGCCCAGCGGGGTCACCCTGATGGCGCTGGACCCGCACGGCGCGCACCTGGGCGGCTTCGAGCTCTTCCACTGGTGGACGGTGCTGCCGGTCTGGCTGTTCGCCGCCGGGTGGCTGTTCCTGACGATCAGGGACCATCACGCGCCGGGGAAGCACCCCGTGGTGCGACGGGCCGACTGGAGCATCCGGATCGGATTGACCGGGGTGTTGTACGGGCTCGCGGCGTACACGATCGTCGCGGGCGAACCGTTCGGCGTGACGACGAACCCGAAGTGGCTCGGTGCGAAGGTCGCGCTCTACGCGACGGCGATCGCCTGCGGCCTGGGCATCCGGCTGACGCTGCGGGGCTTCGCGGCGCCGTACGGCACCCTCATGACGACCGGCTCGACGCCGGAGGTGGAGCGCGCCCTGCGGCGGGCGGTGGACGGCTGCCTGCCCTACGTGTGGGGCATCTGGCTGTCCGTCCTGGCCGCCGCCGCCTTCGGCGTGCTGAAGCCGTGGATGCACGGCTGAGCTCAGCCCGCGTGGTAGCCGAGGTGACCCGAGACCCGGGCGGCCGCGGCGAGGAGCCGGTCGGCGCACTCGGACATCCGCGGCTTGAAGCGCGACAGCGGGCCGGCCGCCGACAGCACGGCGATGACGTGCCCGTCGTGGTCGAAGACCGGCGCGGCGACCGACGCCGCGCCGACCTGCCGCTCCCCCAGCGACGTCGCGTAGCCGCGGCGCTGGATGGCCGCCAGCTCCAGGCGCAGCGCGGCGTCGTCGACGATGGTCTTGTCCGTCAGCGCGCCCAGGGCGTGCTTGGCCAGGTAGACCTCGATCTCGTCGGCGCCGAGGAAGGCCAGGAACGCCTTCGACGACGCGCCGGCGTGCAGCGGGTAGGGGGTGCCGAGCTGCACCTCCAGGCGCAGCTCCTGCTCGGGCACCACCTGGTCGACGTAGAGCCGCATGTCGCCGCGGCGGATCGACAGGGTGGCGGTCTCGCCGGTCTCCTCCGACAGCCGGCGCAGCTCCGGCGCGGCGATCGCGCGCAGGTCGGTGCGGGCCAGGTAGGCCCGGCCGAGCGCCACCGCCGCGTGGCCCAGCGCATACCGCCGGGTGGTCGGGTCGACCGTCACCAGGTCCCGGTTGCGCAGCGCGGTGAGGATGCGGTGCACCGCCGCCTTGGTGAGGCCGAGCTCGGCGGCGATCTCGGTGACGCCGAGGTCGGGGCGCCCGACCCGGCCGAAGAGCAGCAGCACGTCCATGGCCCGCTCGACCGCCGCGATGGAGCGGCTGGCGGAGCCGTCGGCGTTGTCTGCGGAGGTCGCTGTGGTGGTGGTCGACACCCCAGAAGTCTAAGCACAGATTTCCCTAGGGGAAACGGCGTCGCGCATCGTTGACATCGCTTCACCGCCATCGTTACCGTGACCGTGACAGCGTTTCGCTTAGTGGAACAGAAGGTGGGCGCCGGTGACGATCGACCCCGACACGTTCCGCTCGGTGCTCGCACAGTGGCCGAGCGGCGTCAGCGTCGTGACCACGGTCGCGGGCGACGGCTGGCACGGCATGACCGCGAGCTCCTTCTCCAGCGTGAGCATGGACCCGCCCCTCATCCTCGTCTGCCTCAACCGGCGCATCACCACCCACGCGCTCATCGAGGCCAGCGGCGTCTTCGCCGTGAGCGTCCTGGCCAAGGACCAGGCGATGGTCGGCCGCCGCTTCGCCGGGCAGGTCGCCGGTGAGGACGGTGTCACCGACCGGTTCGCCGGCGGCGCCTGGGAGACCCGGACGACCGGCGCGCCGGTGCTCACCGACGCCGTCGGCTGGCTCGACTGCCGGGTCGTGCACGCGTACGCCGGCGGCGACCACACCATCTTCGTCGGCGCCGTGCTCGGCGCGTCGACCGAGCGGATCGTCGCGCCGCTGCTGTTCCACTCCCGCGCCTGGGGGCAGCTGGCCGACGTGCTGCCCGACAAGGTCGGCGTCGCCGACAGCGGCCTGCTCGCCGCGCTGCGCACGCACACGGTGTCCGCGGGTGTCGCCGGCAGGCTCGCGACCGCGCTGCGCGCCGCCGGGGTCCGGGTGCGGGTCCGCGACGCGTACGGCTGCCTCACCTCCTCCGGCGACCGGCGCACCGCGACCGCGCTCGTCGCCACCGCCGACGAGGTCGCCGACGCGGCACTCGGCGGCGCCGGGGTCCTGGAGCTCGTCGCCGGTGACCCGGTCGTCACGAAACACATCCTCGACGAGGCCGACCGCTACGACATGACGGCCACCTGCTGGCTGCCGGACGCCTTCGCACCGGACCGCACCGCCGACGTGCTCGACGCGGTCGACATGCTCGCCGCGCTCGGCTGCGACGAGATCGGGCTCGACGAGGGCGCCGAGGCCGCCTCGCCCCGCCAGGTCCGGGCCCTGCTGCAGGACGCCACCGTCCGTGCCTCCACCAGACTGAGACCGGTCTCCCTGCGGGTGCGCCTGCGCGACCGGCACGGGCTCGGCCTGGTCAACGCGCTGACGGCGATGAAGAGCGGCGTCCGGCACTTCGACACCACCCTCGGCGGCATCGACGGGGTCCTGGCGTGCGAGGACGTGCAGTTCCTCGCCGACCGGCTCGGCGTGGCCTGCGACAGCCCCCGCGCCGCGCTCGTCGCCGCCGCCGCGGACCTCGAACGACACCTCGGCGGGGCACTGCCCGGCCGCACGTACCGCGTCTCCGTCTCCTGAAAGGACCCGACCGTCATGGCACAGCTCACCGCCGACCGTCTGCTGGACGGCCTGTCCGACGCCGAGCGCGGCCGGGCGGAACGGGTCGAATCCGTGCTGCCCGCCCTGCGGGACGCCGCGGCGGGCGCCGACGCCGAGAGCCGGTTCCCCGTGGAGCACGTGGCGCGGATGCGCGACGCCGGGCTGCTCGGGCTCGTCGTGCCGCAGGAGTACGGCGGGCTCGGCGGGACGCTGCGCGACCTGGCCGCCGCCACGTTCGCCATGGGCACCGCGTGCGGCTCCACGGCCCTCGCCTACTTCTTCCACAACACGAGCGCGTCGCGGGGGCTGCTGCCCCTGGAGGCGATCAGGGCAGGCCTGTTCTCCACGGACGAGATCCCCGCCGTGGAGGCGTTCGCGGCGAAGGTACTGACGCGGATGGCGAACGGTGTCTGGCTGGCGAACTTCGCGTCGGAGTCGGTGAAGAGCGCCGGCGCGAACATCTCCATCAGCACCACCGCGACGAAGGTCGACGGCGGCTGGCTGCTCAACGGCGAGAAGTCGTTCGGCTGCGCCACCGGCGTCGCCGACTACTACCTCACCACCGCCCGCCTGGAGGGCACCGAGACCGCGGCGGGCCTCGCCACGTTCTTCGTCCCGCGCGACGCCGCCGGGGTCGGCGAGCGACCGACGTGGGACGCGATCGGCATGCGCGCCACCGCCAACCAGGGCATCACGCTCAAGGACGTGTTCATCGCCGACGACGAGGCGCTCACCGTGCCGGGGGCGTTCGTGCGGATGCTGCAGGTCAGCCGCGGCTCGTTCGTCGGCAACCAGCTCGCCATCTCCGCCGTGTACCTGGGTTCGGCGCAGTCCGCGTACGACGCGGCGCTCGCGGCGACGACCGGCAAGACGTTCGCGGACACCGGCCGGCCGGTCGCCAGCAGCCCCATGCACCAGGTGCTGTTCGGTGACATGACCGAGCGGCTGGAGACCGCGTACCTGTGGATCCGCCGCCAGCTGGAGCTGGAGACGTCGGAGCCGCCGCTACGCGGCAAGGACGACGTGTTCCGCCAGTGGCGGATGGCGAAGGGCTCCATCACCGAGGCCTGCTTCGACGTCGCCGTCGGCGCGCTCAAGTGCACCGGCACGTCCGGCACCGCGAACACCGGCGTCATCGCCCGCGCCGTCCGCGACACCGCCATGTCCCTGGTCATGACGTTCCCGGCGGAGCGTGGCCGCCTGGAGGCGGCCAACCTGGTCACGTCCGGCGCGGAGAACGCCCTGTTCGCCAACGTGTCCAAGGGGCAGTGATGACGGCCCGTTCCCTCGTCGGCGGCGGCTGGAAGCCGGCCACGCGCACACTGCCCGGGACCCTGGAGGACCCGGCGACCGGCGCGGTCCTCGGCCCGCGGCTGGGCAGCTCCCGCGACGACGTCGAGGCCGCGCTCGCCGCCGCCGACCGCGCCGCCACGCCGTGGGCCTCGGTGCCCCCACCCGAACGGGCCGACCTGCTCGACGCCTGCGCCGACGCCCTCGAGGCCCGCGTCGCGGACATCGTCGCCGTGGAGAGCGCGAGCACCGGCGTGCCGATCCGGCAGGCGACCCCGCTCGGGTTCATCGTCACGGGGTCGTTCCGGCTCGCCGCCGCGCAGCTGCGCGAGGGGTGGCTCACCCGCACCGCCACCCGCGACGACGGCCGGGCCGTCACCGTGGAGCTGCTGCCGTGGGGTCCGGCGCTGTGTCTCGTGCCGTGGAACGCGCCCGCGCCGATGACCGCGCACAAGGCCGCCAACGCCCTCGCGGCGGGCTGCCCGACGATCGTCAAACCCAGCGAGTACGCGCCCGCCGGCACGCAGCTCCTCGTCGAGACCATCGCGGAGCTGCTCCCCGCAGGTGCGCTGCAGCTGCTGCACGGCGGCGCCGAGGTCGGCGCGGCGCTCGTCGGTGACCCTCGGGTGCGGGCCGTGTCCTTCACCGGCGGCGTCCCCGGCGGCCGGGCCGTCGCCGGACTGTGCGCCGCCGGGCTGAAACCCGCCCAGCTGGAGCTCGGCGGCAACAATCCCCTCGTCGTGCTCCCCGACGCCGACGTCGACGCCGCCGCCCGCGCCGCCGTCGACCTGCTCACCACCCTCAACGGCCAGTGGTGCCGGGCGCTCGGCCGGCTCATCGCCCCGCACGACATGGTCCCGGCGCTGCTCGCCGCGATCGGCGAACGCCTGTCCGCGCTGCGCGCCGGTGACCCCGCCGACCCCGCCACCGAGCTGGGCCCGCTCATCCACAGTGGACACCGGGCGCTGGTCGCGGCGCGGATGCTCGACCTCGGCGGCAAGGCGCACACCTTCACCGACGTGCCGGGCGGCGGGAACTTCTTCGCGCCCGCGCTCGTCACCGGCGCCGCCGAGGAGCCCGCCCGGCACGAGATCTTCGGGCCCGTCGCCACCGTCCACGGGTACGGCACCGTCGACGAGGCCGTCGCCCTCGCCAACGACACCGCATACGGCCTGGAAGGCTACGTGTTCGGCACCGACGAGGACGCCGCGCTCGGCGTCGCCCGGCGGATCCGCGCCGGCGAGGTGAAGGTCAACGGCTCGTCGGTGATGAGCCTGCACCTCTTCACACCCCGCCCCGCGTGGGGTGTCTCCGGCCTCGGCGAGGAGGGCACGGCGGAGACCCTGCGCTTCTTCACCAACCCACGGGTCACCGGCGTCGAGAACGGCTTCGCCCTGTGAGAGCGCTGCTGCGCCGGCCGGTCGTGACGCACCTGCCGGGCGTGTACGACCCGCTGACCGCCGCCCTCGCGGCTCGCGCCGGGTTCCAGGCCGTGCACCTGTCGGGGGCGGCCGTGGCGGCGCTCGCCCTCGGGCTGCCGGACCTCGGCTACGTCCACGGCACCCACATCGCCGACCGGGCCGCGGCGATCACGCCCGCGCTGGGCGGCGTGCCGCTGCTCGCCGATGCCGACACCGGCTACGGCAACGCGCTGCACGCGGTGTGGACGGCCCGCCGGTACGCGGCCGCGGGCGTGGCCGGGCTGCACCTGGAGGACCAGGTCAGCCCGAAACGCTGCGGGCACCTGGCCGGCAAGGAACTCCTCGACGTCGGTCCGGCGGCCGCGAAGGTACGAGCGATCGCCGAGGCCGGCACCGGTCTGGTCCTCGTCGCGCGGACCGACGCGTTCACCGTCACCGGTCTCGACGACGCGATCACCCGTTCGCGGGCCTACGTGGACGCGGGCGCCGACGCGGTCTTCGTCGAGGGGGTCACCGGCGCTGACGACCTGGCGGCCGTGCACGCGGCCCTGCCGGGCGTCCCCCTCGTCGTGAACCGTTCCGAGGCGTCGGGATCCGATGCTGTACTTGCTGACGCCCGCCTGGCCGAGCTCGGGGTGCGGTTCGTGCTGCATCCGGTCGCGCCGCTGCTCGCCGCCCTCTGCGCCGCTCGGGCCGCGTACGCGGCGATCGCCGCCGACGGCAGCGCCGCCACGGTGAGCAGGCTGCCGTGGGACGCGTTCACCGGTCTCGTCGGCCAGTCCGAAGCCCTCGCCCTGGACGCCCGGTACGGCTCGGAGGTGCCCGCATGAAGGTGATCGTCGCCGGCGCCGGGCCCGTCGGGCTCACCGCCGCGCTCACCCTGCACCGCCTCGGCGCCGACGTCACGGTCCTGGAGGCCGGCGCCGCCCTCGCCACGCAGTCGCGGGCGTCGACGTTCCACCCGCCGTCCCTGGAGATGCTCGCCGGCCTCGGGGTCCTACCCGCGCTCCTCGCGCAGGGCCTGGTCTCGCCGCGGTTCCAGTACCGGGAACGCGGCGGCGGCGTCATCGCCGAGCTCGACATGTCGCTGCTCGCCGGGGACACGCCCTACCCGTTCCGGCTGCAGTGCGAGCAGAGCAAACTCACCAGGCTGCTCCTGCCGCTGCTGCCACCCGGCACCGTCCACTTCGGACAGGCGGTGACCGGCCTCTCGCAGGACCCCTCGGGGGTGACCGTGCACGCCGGCTCCGCCGGGGAGTCGTTCCGCGGGGACTGGCTGATCGGCGCCGACGGGGCGAACTCCGCGGTGCGCCGGTCGCTGTTCGGCGACGCGTTCGAGGGCATCACCTACCCGGACCGGTTCCTGGTCGGCTCCACCGACGAGGACCTCGCCGCGCTGCTGCCCGGGATCGCCGAGGTCAACTACCTGTTCGACCCCGTCGAGTGGCTGGTCCTGCTCCGCACCCCGGACCACTGGCGGGTGCTCCTGCCGACCCCCGCCGACACCCCCGACGCCGCCGAACTGGACCGGCTGCCGCGGCGGCTGCTCGGCGTCGCCGACCCGGGGCGGCCGTGGCGGGTCGCGCACACCACCCTGTACCGGGTCCACCAGCGGGTCGCGGCGTCGTTCCGCGCGGGCAGGGTGCTGCTCGCCGGGGACGCCGCCCACATCAACAACCCCCTCGGCGGGATGGGCATGAACTCCGGCATCCACGACGCCGTCCTGCTCGCGACCGCCCTCGTCACCGGCGACGACGGCGTCATCACCGCGACGGCCGCCGGCCGCCGCGCCGTGGCCCGCGACTACGTGCAGAGGACCACCCACGGCAACTGGGAGAAACTGCGCTCCGGCGGCGCCTCCGCCTACGCCGACGAGCTGCGCGCCCTCGCCGCCGACCCCGTCGCGGCCCGGGCCCACCTGTTACGGTCCTCGATGATCGCGTCGCTGCGGGAGGTGGCATGAGCAGCCCGGAGCGCAGCGCAGTGGCCGCTCATCATGGGCGCAGTTCTGGCTCAGGCCGACGCCGCAGCGCAGCGGAGGTGGCGGCATGAGCGGCCCGGAGCGCAGCGGAGTGGCTGCTCATCATGGGCGCAGTTCTGGCTCAGGCCGACGCCGCAGCGCAGCGGAGGTGGCGGCATGAGCGGCCAGCGGAGCGGCTCGGGCCGCTCATCATGTGGCAGCATCGGCTCAGGCCGACGCCGGAGCGCAGCGGAGGTGGCGGCATGAGCGCACGGCCGCTGATCCGGCGGGAGAATCCGGCCCGGCACGCCGAGGTCGTCGGGCGGGTCGTGCCCGTCGCCCGCAACATCCCCGACCGGGTCGACGACGCCGTCCGTGCCGCGCACGCCGCGTTCCGCGAGTGGTCCGGCGTCACCGTCGACGAGCGGCTCGTCGCGCTGCGGGAGGTCGCCGAGGCGCTCTCCGAGGACGTCGAAGGGCTTGCGGTCCTGCTCGCGCGGGAGATCGGCAAGCCGCTCGCCGACTGCCGGGGCGAGATCGGGTTCGCCGTGCAGCACCTGCGGTGGGTCATCGAGTACGCGCCGGGCGCGTACGCCGACCGGGAGCTCGACGACGCGCAGGGCCGGCTGCTGAGCGTCCGCAAGCCCTACGGCGTGGTCGTCGCCGTCACCCCGTGGAACGCGCCGGTCATCCTCGCGATGCTGAAGCTCGCCGCGGCGCTCGCCGCCGGCAACACCGTCATCGTCAAGCCGTCCCCGCTCGGCCCGCTCACCGTCGACCGGGTCGTGCGGCTGTTCCAGGCGCACCTCCCGGACTCCGCCGTCCAGGTCATGCACGGCCACGCCGACCTGGTCACGGCGCTCGTCACGCACCGCCTCGTGCGGAAGGTCGCGTTCACCGGCGGCGAGGACGCCGGGCGGGCGATCGCCGCCGCGTCGGCGGACCGGCTCATCCCGGCGGTCCTCGAGCTCGGCGGCAACGACCCGGCCGTGTTCCTGTCCGACGCGCCGTTCGACGACGCGGTGATGGAGCGGCTCGTCATGGCGAGCTTCGCGACCGCCGGTCAGGTGTGCATGGCCGCGAAACGGCTGTACGTGCCGCGCGCCCGGCAGACCGGGTTCGTCGACGCCTACGTGGCCGCCGCGCGGCGCGTCCTGGTCGTCGGCGATCCCCTCACCGACGGCGTCACGATGGGGCCGCTCATCAGCGCCGGCACGCAGTCCCGCGCGTTCGAGCTGGCGACCGCCGCCGACCACACCGCCGGGAGGGTCATCGACCTGGGCACCGAGGCCGACGGCTATGACGAGACGGCGGGCTACTTCTCCCCGCCGCTGCTCGTCGTCGACCCCCGGCCCGACGCGGCACTGATCCACGAGGAGCAGTTCGCGCCGGTCGTGCCGCTGATCCTCTACGACGACGAGGACCAGGTCCTGGCCATGGCCAACGACGACGACCTCGGTCTCGCCGCGTCGGTGTGGAGCGCCGACGAGGACCGCGCGTTCGCGTTCGCCCGGCGTCTGGAGGCCGGG
The DNA here is from genome assembly GCF_040605635.1 of Dactylosporangium sp. NPDC005555. Taxonomy (NCBI): domain Bacteria; kingdom Bacillati; phylum Actinomycetota; class Actinomycetes; order Micromonosporales; family Micromonosporaceae; genus Dactylosporangium; species Dactylosporangium sp. NPDC005555. The sequence goes on along the minus strand of NZ_JBEXDG010000054.1, from coordinate 55,170 downwards.
TTCGCGTTCGTCAACACGCACAACCGCACCGGCATGTCGCTGCGGGCCCCGTTCGGCGGGGTGAAACGGTCCGGCTGGGGCCGCGAGTACGGCGAGGAGGGCCTCGCCGAGTACGTCCAGACGTGCGTCGTGCACGCCCCGGCCGCCTTCCGCGCGGGCGGTGCCGGCCTGTCCCCCACCGCCTACCCGTCGTAGCGCGCCGACACCCCGGATCGTCGCCGGGTCCCGCACCACCGGCGCCGGCCCGCGCGAGGAGCCGGGTCAGGGCGGGCGGCGGCGGCGGGCGAGGGCGACGTCGGTGACGGCGGCGGCGAGGGCGAGGACGACGAGGCCGATCGCGACCGTCAGCGCCATCTCGAACGCCGCCGTCCAGTCGCCCGAGGTGGCGTCGAGCCGGGCGAAGAACACGGCGCCGATCGCGGCGATGCCGAACGCGGCGCCGACGCGTTGCGCGGTCTGCACGACGCCGGCGGCGCTGCCGGACCGGTCGACCGGCACGTCGGCGAGGGTGAGGGTCTGGTTGGGGGTGATGACCAGGCCGCTGCCGATGCCGGCGAGCAGCAGCGGCGCCGACAGCGCCCAGGGTGACGGCACCAGGTACAGCACGGCGACCGTTCCCGACAGGCCCGCGACGACGGTGATCAGCCCGGCGACGACGAGGGGCCGGCCGAACCGGTTCACGACCCGGCCGCCGGTGAACGCGGCGAGGGCCGAGCCGAGCGCGAACGGGGTGGTCGCCAGGCCCGCCTGCAGCGCCGTGAAGCCCTGCCCGCGCTGCAGGTACAGGGTGAGGATGAAGAAGTTCGCGGTGAACCCGCCGAAGTACAGCAGGACGACGGTCGTGCCGAGCGCGTAGGACCGCCGGCGGAACAGCTGCAGGTCCGCCAGGGGCGTGCCGGGGCACCGCAGCTCCCACCACACGAACCCGGCGAGGGTCAGGATGCCGGTGCCCACCAGGTACCAGTGCCGCTGCTCGATCAACGGGAGCAGCAGTTGCACGACCGCGACGCCCAGGAGCAGCACACCGACCGGGTCGAGGCTCTCCCGGCGGCGCCGGTCCGCGGGTCGCTGCGGCAGCAGCCGCCAGCCGAGCACCGCCGTGGCGAGACCGACGGGCACGTTGATGTAGAACACCCACCGCCAGCCGTCGTGCGGGCCGGCCAGCTGGATGATCACCCCGCCGAGCAGCGGGCCGGCGGCGGTGGCGATGCCGATCGTGGCACCGAGCAGCCCGAACGGCCTGGCCCGCTCCGGCGGCGCGTACAGGCGCTGGATGAGGCCGGTGACCTGCGGGTTGACCACGCCGGCGAAGGCGCCCTGGACGAGGCGGGCGACGACCAGCCACGCCTCGCTCTGCGCCGCTCCCGCCGCGGCGCTGGCGGCGGTGAACCCGACGAGCCCGGCGACGAAGACGGGCCGGATGCCGCGGGCGTCGCCGAACCGGCCGGCGGGCACCAGCAGCAGGCCGAACGTGAGCGCGTATCCGGACAGGACCCACTGCAGCCCGCTGGAGCCCATGTGCAGATCGGCCTGCATGGAGGGGATGGCGACGTTGACGATGCTGACGTCGAGCAGCGTCATGAACGCCGCCACGAGTGCGATCGCAAGCGCCCGGCCTCTCATCGTCCCCGTGTTGCCCGCGCGCCGCCGGTTCATGCCCGGCGGCGCTCACCACGCAGCGCTCGTTTCGTGCCGGGCGCGGCGGCTCTCAGAAGTCGACGGCGGTGCGGGACGCCAGGCGCGGGCGCAGCCAGGCGCCGACCTCCTGGTGCGCCTCGTGCGACTGGTAGCCGCGCAGCCCGTCCAGGTCGTCGTGGGTGGTGATCATGCACAGGTCGCCGGACACGTCGCCGCGCACGGTGTCCAGTCCCACAAGCATCGAGCGGACCTGCGGCACCACCCCCACCAGGGCTTCCAGTCGATCCTTGGCCTCCGGCGCGTCGGCGGGATCCACGAACTTCATGACGACGACATGGGTCAGCACGACAATCGGCCTCTCTTTCAGTGAACGCGCGGCGAGTGTATGTTCGGGAAACACTGTTCCGCTAGAGGAACCAGGAGGCCCTCGTGAGGGTTGCCGCTGTCCAGTTCGCCGTCGGTCAGGACGTGTCCGCGAACCTCGCGAACTGCCTGCGGATGATCGACCAGGCCGCCGCCGAGGGCGCGGATCTGGTGGTCCTGCCGGAGTTCTGCAACCACCTGTCGTGGTACGACGACCGCGACCATGCCCGGCGCATGGCCTGCCGGCCCGGCGACGCGTTCCTGACCGCGGTCGCCGGCCGGGCCGCCCGCCACGCCGTCCACGTGAAGATCAACGTCACGCTCGCCCGCGACGACGGCCGGACCACCGGCACCAACCTGCTCTTCGGGCCGGACGGCGCACTGCTCGGGCAGAGCGACAAGCAGACCCTGATGGGCAGCGAGAACGACCACCTGCACCGCGGCAGCGAGAACGGGCCGGTCGTCGGCACCGCCTTCGGTACCGTCGGCATGTATGCCTGCATGGAGGGCGTCGCACCCGAGGTGGCCCGCGGTCTCGCGCTGCGCGGGGCGGAGGTGCTGCTCAACAGCCTCAACTCGTTCGCCACCGACGAGGCGAGCCTGCACATCCCGGTGCGGGCGGCGGAGAACCGGGTCTGGGTCGTGGCGGCCAACAAGGTCGGCCCGCTGCTGCCCGCCGACAAGCTCGACGTCATCAGCGCCGGGCTCAAGGTGCCGCCGGAGTGGCTGCACGGCGCCGGGGAGAGCCAGATCGTGGCGCCCGACGGCACCGTCGTGGCGAAGGGCCCCCGGTCCGGTGAGGCGGTCGTGATCGCCGACATCGACCCGGCCACGGCCCGCGACAAGCGACGGCCCGACGGCACCGACCGGTTCACCGCGCGGCGCGGGCCGGTCTACGCGCCGATCGGCCTGCCGCCGCGGGTGCCCTCCAGGCCGGCGGCCGCCGAGTCGCTGCGGGCCGCCGTGGTGCGAGCGTGCGACGACGTCAAGGACGCCCTGGCCGCCGGGGCGCGGCTCCTGGTGCTGCCGGAGCTGCAGGAGCCGTCGGTCGTGCCGGCCCTGCGGGACCTCCTGCGGGGCACGGAGGCGGTCGCGGTGACCAGCGTCCTGGAGGACGGCGCGCACGTCGGCGTCGTGGTCTCCGGCGCCGGTGTCATCGGCAGGCAGTTGCAGCTGCACCCGGTCGCGCGCCTCGACGGCCGGGTCGGCCGGCACGGCGACGACGTGCGGACGTTCGACCTGCCGTGGGGGCGGCTCGCCGTCGTGGTCGGCGACGACGCCATCTATCCGGAGGTGTTCCGGGTGGCCGCGATCGCCGGCGCGGACGTGGTCGCGGTGCCGTTCACCCCCGCCGAGGACTGGGAGCTCGCTCTGGGCCTGCCCGAGCGCGCGGCGGAGAACCGGCTCAACATCGTCGCCGCCTCCGCCCTGGAGCACCCGGCCGCGTTCTACGCGCTGAGCCCCGACTTCACCCTGTGGACCGCCTGGGAGGGCCCCTTCACGGGCAGGATCAGCCACCCGGTCGTCACCGCCGTCGAGACGGGCACGCCGGTCGCCACGGCCGTCCTGGCGCCCGCACAGAGCCGCAACAAGCTGGTCTCGCGCGGCACCGACCTGCTCGACGGGCGGCCCTGGCAGCTCGTCGACGCCCTGACCCGTTGACATCCGTTACCCGTAGCGAAACACTGTTTCCATTGCAGCTTGAGAGTTGGGGAGTGAGCGCGTGGAGGAAACCGTCCAGCACGTCGAGGAGATGCTCGACGCGTCGCCCGTGATCGACGTCCACGACACCTTCGCACAGTTCCAGCAGCTCCTGGCGGATCTCAAGGCCAAGATCGACGCGAGGTTCGCCACGACGCGCGACCCGTCGACCGACACACTGGAGCAGTACGGGACGTATCCGGAGGGTCCGGGCGGCCGGGTCGCCGCCTACAGCGGGACGGAGGTCGACTGGATGGTGCACTCGTGGCTGGGCGACCCGTCGCGCAGCTTCGTCAACCTGCACCTCACCTGCTGGCTCGGCCCGCAGGTCAAGGTGCCGCACCTCGGCATCGCGCTGCTGTGCTGGCCCGGCGGCTGGTTCTACACCGACTACATCCCGCGCACCGACATCGTCGTGGACGGCGACTACTTCGACCGCTACTACGCGGGCCCCAACGACGCGTGGCTGGAGCACCGGGCCGACGAGGAGTTCGCCTGGTTCACCAGCCGGGCCGGCTTCATCCGCGCCTCCCTGTCGCCGAACGCGTACGTGTACTCGTTCGAACGCAAGGAACGCAACCTCAAGGTGGTCGGCGACGTGCTGCACGCGCGGGTCGACCAGTGGCTGGCGTGGGTCGACTCCGCAGAGGCGGTGCCGTTGTACGAGCGCGACGCCCTGCGCGAGCGGGACCTGGCGACCCGGCGCAACATCGCCGACCGGGACCCGGCCAACGTGATGGGTGTGCGGTACTTCGGCGAGGAGCTCACGTCCCGTCTCGTCCGGGCCCTCTGGGGCGGCGACCGCGAACTGCCCCGGCCATGACCGGCCCGGAGCGCAGCGGAGAGGCTGGTCATCATGAGCACAGCTTTCAGTCGGGGCGGCGCCGGAGCGCAGCGGAGGTGACGTCGTGAGCACCGTCCGCTCCCTGTGGTCCGCCGTGACGATCCCCGGCGCGCCGGACCCCTTCGCCACCGCACATCTCAAGGTGCACTACCCGGCCCTGGTCACCGGGTCGGACGCCGAGCGGCTCAGCGGCGTCTTCCAGGCCGACCCTTCGGGCGGCCCGTATCCGGTGGTCCTGGTGCTCAGCGGCATCAACGTCGGGCAGGACGCCTACCGCTGGCTCGCCGTCGAGCTCGCCGGGCAGGGGTTCGCCGTCGTCACCTACGACTGGGTCGGTCCCCTGTTCGCCGGCCAGGTCGGCATCACGCCCGGCGTCGACCTCGCCCTCGCCCGGCCCGGCACGTACGGCGACGGCCCCACCTGCCAGGCCCTGGATCCGATCCTCCGGCGGCTGGCCGCGCTCGACGCCGACGAGGGCCCGCTGCGGGGCGCGCTCGACCTGGACCGGGTCGCGCTGTTCGGGCACTCCGCCGGCGGCACCGTGGCGCTGCAGTCGGGGCGGTTCTTCCCGCAGGTGCGGGCGGTCGCCACGTACGGCGCGCACACGATGGTCTCCACGATGCTCGGCTGGCCCGCCGGCCACATCGCCGAGGCGCTCGTCGACTCGCCGGTGCTGCTGCTCGCGGGCACACAGGACGGCGTCATCGCCGCCTCCGCCGACCGCTACGGCAGCTCCGGCGGCGCCCCGCACGACCCGGTCGGCCGCACGTTCGACGAGGCGCTCAAGGACCGCGACGGCGACCACGTCCTCGCCACCCTGCACGGCGCCAACCACTTCAGCGTCGTCGAGCCCGCCGACCCCACCGCCGCCCGGTCGTTCCTCGACCGTCCGTCCACTGTGGGCGAAGCGACGGCCCGCGGCGCCATCGCCGGCCTGCTGACCGCGTTCCTCCACACCCACCTGCGCGGCGGCGATCCGGCCGCGCTCGACACGTTCCCCCCGGACCTGGTGTCCGTCCGGCGCCGCTGATCCGCGCTTAGGAGCACTGCATGTTGAAGAACTTCTGGTACGCGGTCGAGTTCGCCGACCGGGTCACCACCAAACCCCGGCGCGCCACGTGTCTCGGGCAGGAGCTGGTGCTGTACCGCACGCCCAAGGGCCGCCCCGTCGCCCTGTCCGACCTGTGCGTCCACCGCGGCGCCGCGCTGTCCGGCGGCTGGGTCAAGGACGACTCGATCGTCTGCCCGTACCACGGCTGGGAGTACGACCCCAGCGGCGCGTGCGTGAAGATCCCCGCGAACCAGCCGGGCCGCGGCATCCCGAAGAAGGCCCGGGTCGACTCGTACCCGGTGCAGGAGCGCTACGGCTTCATCTGGGTGTTCCTCGGCGACCTTCCGGAGCAGGAGCGCCCGCCGATCCCGGTCTGGCCCGAGTTCGACGACCTCGTCGGCAACGGCGGCCGGTTCAAGGCCGTCACCGGCGAGTACCTGTGGAAGTCCAACTACGAGCGGATCCTCGAGAACGGCTGCGACATCGCGCACACGCCGTTCGTGCACGCCGGCGCCTTCGGCAACCCCGAACGCCCCGACGTCGAGGAGTACGAGCTCGAGATCCCCGACGAATGGTCGGCGTTCGCGACGGTGCGGCTGCATCCTCCGGCGCCCAAAGGCATCTGGGCGATGGTCGGGCGGCGCGGGAAGGACCTCAAGGAGCGCCCGCCGGTGGCGACGACGGCCGGCTGGATGCTCCCGAACATGATCAAGCTGCATGTGCGGCTGCCGCTGGGCAACCTCATCATCTACGACACCAACATCCCCGTCGACGAGACCACGACGCTCGTGAAGTGGGTCGCGCTGCGCGACTTCTTCACCGGCAACTGGGCCGACAGGAACGCGATCCAGCGGGTGGAGAAGATCTTCGGCCAGGACGCCCCCGTCGTCGACAAGGTCCGCCCCGAGCTGCTGCCCTTCGACCTCGGCGCGGAGCTGCACGTGAAGAGCGACCTGATCGCCGTGCACTACCGCCGCCGCCGGCAGGAGCTCGCCGAGCAGGGCTGGCTCCTCGGCGACGAGGACCGCATCATGGGCGACGTCCCGCGCCGCGAGGCGACGGTCATCGCGTCCCCGGCCCGCCGGGAGAACCCGGAACTCGCCCGCGCCTGGGTGCACAAGGCGAAGGGCGAACACCCCACGGTCGCCGAGGCGGAGCGTCTCGGACAGGCCTATTTGGAGGACCAGTGATGTCGCTTCCCTTCGCGCTCGCCACGCGGGCCCTCGACGCGATCCTCGCCCGGCCGGCCCTTGCCCTCACCGAGGTCGGCTCGCCCTACCGGGAGCTGCGCTCGCCCATGTCGCCGGCGCAGGTCGGCATGGTGCGGGTCTGGGAAGGTCCCGCCGCGATCTCGCGGGTGGTGTACGTCGGGCTGACGGTGCCACCGATCGGGCTCGACTCGCACATGGTGTTCGCGTTCACCGCCCCGAAGTCCGGGGTCCCGCACTTCACCGTCGACTCCGTCCACGGTGGCGGGTACTACGCCTACCACCTGGACCTCATCCCCCGCGCCGAGCTGTCCTCGCACCTGTCCTACATGGACAGCGCGTACCATCCGCTGACGGCGCTCTACGAGGAGGCGTCGCAGCGCGAAGGGCTCAGCCGGGCGCACATCGGCCCGCGCCAGCATGCCCTGATGTCGCCGTGGATGCTGGTGCACCGCGCCGACGGGACCGCGTTCCGCGCGATGGACCCGATCGTCGACGCCTACGTGTCGCACTGGCTCGGCCTGGTCTCCGCCGGGCTGCCCGACGACGTGGCCGCCTCGCTGGGCGACACCGACCTCGCCACCCGCGACGCGACGGTCCGGGCCAACCTGTTCAGCCCGGCCGTCGACCCCGTGTGGGCGCAGGTGTCGCGGCTGCTCGGCGAGGCCGCCTCCGACGAGATCCGCGACGTGCTCATCGGCGGGCCGCTCACATGAGCGAGCCCTCGGAATGGCAGCAGCGCATCGCCGGTGAGTGGCACGGCCGGCCGAGCCTCTTCGACGCCGACGGCACCTGGCGCGGCTACGAGGACATCCGCCGCTCGTCGGTCTTCGCCGACGGCGTCACCACGTACTACATGGACGGCGGCCTCGAGGGCGGCGGCCCTCTCGCGGGCCGGTTCCGGCTCGGCGCGCCGTTCGCGTTCGGCGTCGTCGACTCCGACGCCGACCGGATCTACACCGGGCCCGACTTCTACGGCACCGGCCAGCCCTACGGCACGTTCGTCGACGCGCACTACTACGGCCCCGGCTGGCAGGTCGACCTGAACACCTGGAACCAGGTGCTCGGCGACGACACCCAGGTGTACTCCTCCATGCTGTTCCAGGGGCCGGCGGTCGTCGGCTGCTTCAACGGCGTGTACAAACGGGGCGTCTCCGCCTCGTCGTTGGAGCGGCACCTGGCGGCGGAGACCCGCAACGGGCCCGTGCCGTTCATCCTCCCCACCAAGCAGTCCGGCGCCTACAGTGGACAGTGCGAGCTGTGGGGCGCCGACCAGAAGCTCGCCGGGACGGTCGACGTCCAGATCGCGCTCACCCCGGTCGACCTGCTGCGCACCCGCCTGTCGGTCACCTGGTCCGGCGCGTTCGAACGCTCGTACACCGTGGACTGGCGGCGTGACGGGTTCCGGTCCTTCTACGAGGGGCCGGGCGCGTGGGGCAACGCGATCGCGTTCGGCCGGGCGAACTACAGCACCGTGCACTGCACCGACGTCGTGAAGGTGACGGGCCGCGAGTTCATGCTGGACGCCTCCCCCGGCATGGGCGCCGGCACCTCCCTCGCGGTGGCCTATCGCGTGTACCAGGGCGCCACGCTCACCGGAGTCGTGCACGGCTCGCTGTCGTGGAGTGCCTCATGACCGTCGTCGTGGTCACCGGCGGCACCCGGGGCATCGGCGCCGGACTGGTCCGTGAGTTCCTCACCCGGGACTGCCAGGTCGTCTACTGTGGACGTTCGCTGCCGGCCGGGTCTGCGGACCCCCGGTCGCTCGGGGTGGTCGCCGACGTGACCGACCGGGCCGCCGTGCGGCAGCTGTGGGACTCGGCGATCGCCGCGTTCGGGCGGGTCGACATCTGGGTCAACAACGCCGGGGTGAGCACCGCCCGGAAACCGCTGTGGGAGCTGCCGCCGGACGAGCTCGACGCCGTCGTCGACGTGAACCTGCGCGGGCTCGCCCACGCCAGCGCGGTGGTCGTCGCCGCCATGCGCGCCCAGGGACACGGGGCCCTGTGGAACATGGAGGGCTTCGGCTCCGGCAACCAGAAGGCGCCCGGGCTCGCCGCGTACGGCATGACGAAACGGGCCGTCACATACCTCACCGACGCCTTGGCGAAGGAACTCGGCAAGGACTCACCGGTCACCGTCGCGCACCTGTCGCCCGGCATGGTCGTCACCGACCTGCTGTCCCGCGACTACACGCCCGAGGAGTTCGCGAAGGCGAAGAAGATCTTCAACATCCTCGCGGACAAGGTCGAGACGGTCACGCCGTGGCTCGCCGACCGGGTCCTCAAGGGCGTGCCGAACGGCGGCCGGGTCGCCTGGCTCACCACCCCCAAGGCGTTCGGGCGTTTCGCCACCGCCGCCTTCCGCCGCCGGGACCTGTTCGCATGACGGGCAACGACTACCCCGTCATCCTCGCCGTCGAGGACTTCGTGCCGACGTTCCTCGCCCTGTCCGGTTTCTGGCTGCTCGCCGGGCTCGGCCGGGTGACACCCGGACGTGCCGGGGCCGTCCTCATCGGTGCCGGCGGCATCGCGAAATCCGTCTGGAAGCTGCTCGTCGCCGGGTTCGGCGTCGACCTGCCGTGGCTGGAAGGCGCGTTGTTCCCGCTCATGTCGGCGGGTGCGGTGCTGCTGATCTGGGCGCTGCTGCCCAGGGCGCCGTGGTGGCCGTTCGCCGTCCTGTACGTCGCGGTGGCCTCCGGAGCTCTGGCCGCCTCGACGATGAAGCCCGTCTTCATCCTCGCCACCGCCGGGGTGACCACGGCCAGCGTCATCGGCGCCGTGTACGCCGGGCGGCGGCGCGACTGGACGGCCGTCGGGCTCTACGCGCTCGGCATCGTCCTCGTCACCGCGCTCGTGCCGCTGCGCAACCACCCCGACCACGAGACGCTGCGCCTGCAGTGGATCGAGCAGGGCACGAACACCGCCGCGCAGTTGGCGTTCCTCACCGCCGCGTGGCTGACCGTCCGCTCCTTCACCCGTCGCCCTGTTGAGGTGTCCGCATGACCGACGCTCTGGGATGGCGCCACAAGTTCGGCGTCATCGCCCCCTCCACCAACACGATCGTCGAGCCCGACTTCTACGCCATGGGCGTGCCCGGCGTCACCGCGCACTTCTCCCGCATCCACATCCGCGACCAGGACCTCTCCACCGACGAGGGCTTCGAGAACCTGCTGCTGCAGATCCGCGAGGAGATCGGCCACGCGTGCGAACGGGTCCTCACGTGCCAGCCCGACTTCATGGTCATGGGCATGTCCGCGGAGACCTTCTGGGGCGGGGTCGATGGCAACCGCGAGTTCGTCGCCCAGATCCACGGCATCACCGGCCTGCGGGTCGCCACGGGCGCCGAGGCCTGCGAGCGCGCCCTGCACCTCTACGGCGCCCGTAGGATCGGCGTCGTCACCCCGTACCAGCCGATCGGCGACGAGAACGTGGTCCGGTTCTTCTCCGAGCTCGGCTTCGAGGTCGTGCGGATCAAGGGCCTGCGCTGCCCGACGGCCGTGTCGATCGCCCACGTCACGGAGGCCGAGCTGCGCGCCGCGATCCTCGAGGTCGACGGCCCGGACGTCGACGCGATCGTGCAGTGCGGCACGAACCTGTCCATGGTCCGCCTCGCCGACGAGGCCGAACGCTGGCTCGGCAAGCCGGTGATCGCCATCAACGCCGCCACCTGGTGGATGGCCCTGCGCGACAACGACATCCAGGACAAGCTGCACGGTGCGGGCTCCCTCCTCCGCGACCACTGACCCACCCGGATGCAGGGTAGACTACGCAGAGCGACGCCTTCGAAGATCAATTAGGAGCGGTCGGCTAGCGTAGGTAACGAACGGAACGCCCCACCGCCGCCCACCTTCCGTAGGTTCTCTGGCGCCGCGTCCAACTGCTCACGACTCACGGAGCGACAGCGGGGTCACGGCCAGCCCGACGGCCCACGGCTCCTGGTCCGGCGGGCCTCACAACCCGCGCGGATGCCGGCGACGGCCTCGCACGGACAGCGGCTCACGGTTCGCGCGGTCAGCGGTCAGCTCACGGTCCACGGTCCACGGGTTCTCGCGCGGTCAGCGGTCAGCTCACGGGTCCACGGTTCTCGGGCGGTTCACGGGTCCACGGTTCGCGGAGCGGGCGGGTCACGGTTCGCGGAGCATCGCGCGCCAGGAGACGGCGATCGCGGCGATGGGCGGGGCGAGCAGGACACCGACCAGGCCGGCGAGGGCGCCGCCGACCAGCGTGGCGAGGAGGATCGCCACGGGGTGCAGGTCGAGGGCCCGGCCGAAGATGTAGGGACGCAGGACGCCCTCCAGGACGTTCTGCGTCACCAGGACGATCGCCAGCATCCACGCCGCCGCGACCGGCCCGCCGGCGCCGAGGGCGACCACGAGCGCGAACACCGCCGACACCCAGGCGCCGAGGTACGGCACGTACGCGGCGACGAACGTGATCAGCGCGATCATCCCGATCAGCGGCAGCCGGAGCACGACCGCGCCGAGGGTGATGACGACGGCGTCCATGGCCGCCACGACCGTCGTGCCGAGGACGTACTGGCGCAGCCGGACCGCGGCGCTGTCCAGCATGCGGCGGGCCAGGCCGGGCCGCAGCGGCAGCCGCCGGTCGAGGTGGTCGACGAACGCGGGACCGTCCTTGAACAGGTAGAACAGCAGGAACGCGCCCAGCAGCACGCCGAACGCGGCCTGCGCCACCAGCGCGGCGGTGCTCAGCAGCGCCGAGCCTGCGCCGAGCAGCGCGTCACGCCAGCGCGGCGAGCGCAGCAGCGTGTCCAGGGGGTCGGCGCCCAGCGCCGAGCGCAGGTGCTTGGCCGCTTCGTCGGCGACACTCGACCAGGTCTCGCCGGCGCCGGCCACGGTGTGCCACACGAGGACCCCGAGCACGATCAGTAGCACCGGCACCAGCAGCGCCCCGGCGAGCGCGGCGAGGGCCGCCGGGACCCCGTGCCGGCGCAGCGCGGCGACGACGGGTTGCAGCGCCGCGGCGACGGTCACGGCGACGAGGACCGGCGCGAGGACCGCGAGGACGACACCCACCCCGACGATCAGCGCGGCGGCCCCCACGACGACGCCCGTGACCAGCCAACCGGACCGGCCCAGCCGCCTGAGCCAAGAGGGCATGCGGCCACAGTGCCCGAGGAAGGCGGGGGCCGCGTCATGCCCGGCGGATGACCGCTCTCCCCATTGGATCGTATGGCCGGGCCGGGGACCGGCGGCGTCCGGGATGGACGCCGCACGAGGCCGGGATGCTCACTCTTCGAGGGCGGTCACGACCGTGCGCGCCTTGCGGCGGCTCAGGTGGAGCAGGCTCGCGAACGACACCCACGAGCCGTCGGTGAACTCGACCGTCAGCCGGCCCGGGTGCAGGCGATGCCAGCCGACGCGGGCGGACCGGACCTCGGACCGCGGCGCGTCCCACAGCGCCAGCAGCCGCTCGCCGGCCGGTCTGCCGTGCAGGGACGGCTCGTCGATGAAGTAGGCCTGGTCGCGCGGCTCGTACAGGCGCAGGCGGGCATCCGTGACCACCAGCAGCAGCGGGTTGTGCCCCAGGGTCGCCTTCCGGCACGCGGCGGCGGTCGACGTGGCCGCGCCGCGCCCGGACCGGCCGAACAGCAGCCACCAGAAGAACCCCTGCCCCGGCTTCGGCGGGGACAGGATCGCGCCGGCGACGGCGCCCGCGACGGTCCCCGCCGTCGCCGGTCCGTCGTCGCCGGCCGGCGGCAGCGGCGGGTCGACGCCGAGGGGCGCGTTCGCGACGACGGCGGCGAGGACCCGCTCCCCGGGCGCGAGCTCGGCGAGCGCGTCGGCGTAGACCGAAGCGGCGGACGGGTCAGTGTCCATCCCGGCCCCGCTCGGGCAGCGGCTCGAGCAGGGCCCGCACCGCGAACGCGACGGCGCTCGCGCCGAACGACACCGCGGCCGCGACCGCGGCGATGATGAGCTCGGCGAGGTACCACAGGATGAACTCGAAGATGATCTCGCAGAGCAGGTTGAACGCCTCGACGCAGGCGTTCGCCGCCTCGACGAGGATCTGCGCCATCTGGTCGAAGCCGTCGGCGAGGTCCTCGGCGACCTGCTGGTAGACGTCCCACAGCTGGAGCGACGCGGGCAGCGGCCCGAAGGACATCCGGCCGACCCCGGTGCCGGCGCGCATCGTCTCGAAGCGGTCCGCGACGGCGTGGGTCCGGCGCACGAACGACGTCATCTCGGCCGGATCGACGTAGCTTTCCTCTGCGCCCACTCCGCTCCCCCCGGTCGTGGTCGAATGCGGCAGAGGGTACCAATCCCGCGTCACAGCGGGCTGCCCCGATCTCCCGCGTCCGGTACCCTTCGACGAGGATGAATGGGGGTCGCCATGACAGCCGTGCAGCACGACCAGCAGTCCGAGGCGTTGCCGCCGTTGCCGTTGCCCGCCGCGACGGGCTGCCCGTTCGGCCCGCCGGCGGAGTTCGAGCAGCTGCGCGCCGGCAGCCCGGTGATCCGGGTCGGCTGCCCGACGGGGGTGCGGGCGTGGCTGGTGAGCCGCTACGCCGACGTGCGGGAGGTGCTCGGCGACCCGCAGCGCTTCAGCAACCGGCCCGGCACGGCCGCGCACATCCTGCTCGGCTTCGGCGGTGACATTCCCGTCGGCGAGGGCGAGTTCCCGCGCATGGACGGCGCGGAGCACCTGCGCTTCCGGCGGCGCATGGCCCCCGAGGTCTCCAACATGAAGCGGATCGGCCAGCTGCGCCCCCTCGTGCAGCAGATCGTCGACGAGCACCTCGACGCCCTCGCACAGGCGGCGACGCCGGTCGATCTGTACGGCGAGTTCGCCCGCCCGGTGACGACGGCCGTGATCGCCGGCCTGCTCGACGTCCCCAGGGACGACCACCACCTGTTCAAGAACGCGGCGGAGGCGCTGTCCGACGGCAGGTCCAGCGCCGAGGACGTCGCCGGCGCGATGCAGCCGCTGTTCGAATACCTGTACATGACGGTGGTGACCCGGCGCGCGAACCCCGGCGAGGACGTGATCAGCCGGATGATCGTGCGTAGCGACCAGACGGACCGGCCGTTCACCGACATGGAACTGGTCATGATGAGCGCCGCGATGCTCATCGCCGGATACGACACCACCGCCAGCATGATCAGTCACGGGCTCCTGGCGCTGCTGGAGCACCCGCACGAGCTGGACCGGCTCCGCGCCGACCCGTCGCTGGCCGGTGTCGCCGCCGAGGAGCTGGTGCGCTACCTCGGGGTCGGCGCGGGGCTGCTGCGCGAGGTCACCGAGGACACCGAGATCGCCGGGCAGCCGGTGCAGGCCGGCGACTACGTGGTCGTGGCCATCCAGTCGGCGAACCGGGACCCGGACCTGCATCCCGACGGCGACACCCTCGACATCGGCCGCGCGACCGGGCCGCACCTGGGCTTCGGGCACGGCCCGCACCAGTGCGTCGGCCAGCAGCTCGCCCGCCTGGAGCTGACCACGGTCCTGGCAACGCTGCCGCGGCGGATCCCGTCGCTGCGCCTCGCCGTGCCGCTCGACGACATCCGGCTCAAGGTCGACACGTCGGTGTACGGGCCGGAGACGCTGCCGGTCACGTGGGACGCGATCGAGCCGGCCGGGAAGGCGGACGTCTGATGCGGGTCGAGGTGGACACCGACAAGTGCATCGGCTCCGGCGTGTGCGCGCTCGTCGCCGGCGACGTGTTCGACCAGCGCGACGACGACGGTGTGGTGATCCTGCTCGCCGAGCGCCCGGCGGAGGAGCACCACGATTCGGTGTACGAGGCCGCGACCCGCTGCCCCGCGGCCGTCATCGAGGTGCACGCCGCCGGATAGGCGTCAGGCGGCGTGGGCGATCCGGGTCAGCTCACGCCACAGCAGCACCACGAACAGCGCCGAACCGGCGAAGGCGAACCAGAACGGCGCCGTCACATCGACGCGCGTCGCCAGGACGCCGCCGATCACCGACCCGGCGACGAGACCGCCGAAGACGCAGATGGTGTTGACGCTGCCGACGCGGCCCTGCAGGTGGTCCGGCACGGCCCGCTGCCGGACGGTGACCGACGTGGTGCCCCACACGAACGCGTGCGCGCCGAAGACGAAGAAGATGGCGGAGGCGACCCACACCGACGTCGTCACGGCGAGCGCGAGGTGCGTGAGGGTCTCGATGATGAGCCCGGCCCGCATGATGTTGCCGAGGCTGAAGCGGCGGGTCAGCCTCCCGTAGAGGCCGGTGCCGAGCAGCCCCCCGGCGGCGGAGACCGTGGTGAGCAGCCCGAAGCCGACCGGGCCGAGGCCGAGGCGCTGCTGCACGTACAGCACGAGGACGGACCACGCGGCGCCGAACGTGACGTTGAAGACGAGGATCGTCAGCGACAGGGTCCGCACGGCCGGGTGCCGGACCGTCCAGCGGAACCCTTCGACGACCGCGTGCCACACCCCGACTGGCGCTTCGCCCGCCTCCGGGGACGGCTTCGAGGGCAGCGCGACCCGGGAGACGAGCAGTACACCGGCGGTGACGAGGACCGTCTCGGCGGCGAACGGCCACGCCAGCCCCGCGGCGAACAGCACCGCGCCGATCGGCGGCCCGGCGAGCTGGTTGAGGGTGATGAACCCGGCCTGGAGCCGGGCGTTGGCGACGACGAGGTCGTCGCGGTGCACGAGCGTCGGGGTGAGCGTCGCGGCGGCGTTGTCGGCGAAGACCTCGGCCGTCGTCAGCAGCCCCAGCGCGACGAGCGCGGCCACGACCGACAGCCGGTCGGCGGCGATCAGGGCGACGAGCGCGAGCAGCACGACGGCCCGCAGCGCGTCGGCGGCCATGACGATCCGCCGCCGGTCGAGCCGGTCGGACAGCACCCCGGCGTACAGGGCGAAGACCAGCGCCGGCGCCCACCGCAGCAGCGCCGCGAGGGACACCAGGAACGCGTTGTCCGTCAGCGACGCGACGAGCAGCGGCCCGGCCGCGACCGCGATCCCGTCGCCGAGGTTGCTCGTCCACGACGAGGCCAGCAGCCACCGGAACCCGGTGCCCAGCCGCGCCGGCACGACCTTCTCGACGACATCGCCCACGAGGACGGAACCTTACCCGCATTCAGGACGGTTTGAGTGCCTCGGCCCGGGCGACGACCGCGCGGCGGCCGGCGAGGCCGAGCTTCGTCAGGACCGCGGACACGTGATGGTCGGCGGTCCTGACGGAGATGAACAGCCGGTCGGCGATGCGTGCAGCCTCGCCGCCGGCGGCCTCCCCCGGCATCGGGAGCCGTTACCTGTTCGGCGCCGCCCGCTCCCTACGCTCTCTGCCTGCGCCGGGCTCTCGCGGGCAGGACCACGAGGGCGCCGGCGCCGGTCAGCAGCAGGGCCGTGCCCCACAGGACGATCACGGGGAGGATGCCGTCGTCGCCGGTCTTCGGCAGGGCCTGCCCGGCGGCCTCCGCGGCCGTCGCCGCCGTCGACCTGACCGTGAACTTCGCGACGATCGTCGTGTCGGCGGGGCCGGTCACCGGGTCGCTGCCGTTGTTGCACTGGGTGTCGACCTGCGGGTGGTCGAACAGGATGTCCGCGACGGTGAGCGTGACGAGGCCGGGCGTGCCGGCGGTGAACTGGCCGGTGAGCGTCGCGCCGGGCACCGTCGCCTGGGCGGCGACCGCGCCGTAGGCGGGGCCGGTCAGCTTCACCGTGCCGGTCTGCGCGCCGCTGAGCTTCACGGTCGCGGTCGGTTTGAGGTCCCCGGCCGTGATCGGCGCGGGGCCGTTCTTGCCGCCGTTGTCGAAGGTGTACGTGACGGTGACGTTCGCGCCGTACCCGGGGTTGGCCGGGGACATGCTCAGGGTGTGCGTCGCGGTCCAGTCGCGGATCGTGCTGAGCGTCTTGCACTTCATCGTCACCGACGCGGGCCCGAACGTCTCCGCGGGCGTGACCGCCTCCGACGCACTCGCGCCGGCCGACGCACTGGCACTGACCGACGCGCTGGCACTCGCCGACGCACTGGCGCTCGCCGACGCACTGGCGCTGGCCGACGCGGTGACGCTCGCCGAGCCGGACGGCGCCGGGGTCACGACGGCCGACGCGGTGACCGGGGTGTCCACCGGTGCCGCCTTGTGGTCGCGGTCGCCGCCCGCCGAGCAGTACGTCGTCGCGGTGGTGTTGGCGAACGCGACCTGCCGCACGGTCAGCGACACGGTGCCCGCGACCGTCGCCGTGTACGTGCCGGTGGCGCTGACCGGGCCGAGCGGCACCGCCGCCGCTTTCGCCGACGCCGGGTACGCGGCCTGGTTGAGCGTGACCGTCCCCGGCTGCGCGCCGCCGAGGGCGACGGTCACCCGCACCGGCACGTCACCGGCGTTGAGCGGCACCGGTCCGTTGGTGACACCGGCGACGGCGGCGAGGGTCACGGTCACCGTCTCGCCGGCCGCGGGGCTCGCCGGGGTCTGGCTGAGGGTGAACGTGTCGCTCCACGTGGTCGGTGAGGTGCCGGTCCCGGTGTCGCTGAAGTACAGCCGGCAGCCGAGGCTCGCCTCGACCGGCGCGGCCACGGCCGGCCCGGCGAGCGTCACGACGCCGACGAGACCGCCGACGGCGGTGACCGCCAGGGCGGCGGCGCCGACCGCGAGACGGCGCACGGCGGTCACATCCCTGCCCGCGACCCCGACCGCGAGACGGCGCACGGCGGTCACATCCCTTCCGCGGTGCGGGCCCGGCGGCGACGGGCCGGGAGGACGACGAGGAGGCCGACGCCGACGGTCAGCAGCGCCGAGCCGGCGAGCAGCACCACGAACGGTTCGTCGCCCGGTCCGGTCTTCGGCAGCGCGGTCGCCTCGGGCGCGGCCGTGGTCGCCGCCGGCTGGGTGGTCGCCTGGGCGGCGGCGCCGAACGTGAGCTTCACCGACGCCTTGTTGGCGGCGATCTCGCCCGCGTTTCCGCCGGACGGGAGGATCTGCGCGGCGATCACGCAGGTGCGTTTCGTGCAGTCGAAGGTGCCGAACTTGGCGGCCAGCTTCAGTGTGACCGTCGGCAGCTTGCCGGAGGCGTCGGCGTTGACGAACTGGGAGCCGCCGGCGAGGTTGCAGTCGGTCGGGCCCTTCACCTCCTCGATGCACTGCCCGACCGCGATCTGCTTCAGGTTCGCGGTGAAGCCGCTGCCGCCGACGGTCACGGACGTGCCGTCGGTGAGGCCGGTCGTCTTGCTGACCGTGAGCGTGGGCGCGGCCTGCGCGGCGGTGAAGGCGGGCGCCGCGCCGAGCGGCACGACACCGGCGACCGCCGCGGCGGTCAGCACCGCGAGGGTCGAGATCCGTCGTTGCATCGGGAGTCTCCTCATGTGGTAGCGCTCGTGTGGTCGCGCGTCTGGGTCGCGCTCATGTCGTCGCGGGTCTGGGCCGCGCCGGAACGGTTGACGGCGGCGAGGTCGGTGCCGAGGTAGGACCGCACGACGGCCGGGTGCGCGCGGACGTCGTCCGGGGTGCCGTCGGCGATGATCCGGCCGCCCTCCATGGCGACCATGCGGGTGGCGAGGCGGGACAGCAGCGGCAGGTCGTGCTCGATGACGAGCAGGGTGGTGCCGAGCTCCCGGTGGACGCGCAGCAGCAGGTCGCCGAGGGCCGCGCCGTCCGCCTGGGACACGCCGGAGGACGGTTCGTCGAGCAGCAGCAGCGCCGGTTCGAGCGCGAGCAGGCAGGTGATCTCGACCATCCGCCGGGTGCCGGTCGACAGGTTCCCGACCAGCGCGTCGGCCACTGTGGACAGTCCCATGAGGTCGACGAGCCCGGCGGCGCGCGCGGCCTTGCGGCGCTCGGCGACGGGGCCGCCGAGCGCGGAGGTGAGCAGGTGGCTCGGCGCCGTGCGCTCCCCGGCCGTCATCACGGTCTCCAGGACGGTCATCGTGGCGAACAGTCGCGCGTCCTGGAACGACCGGACGAGCCCGAGCCCGGCCCGGCGTTCCGGAGTGGCCCGTGTGACGTCCCGCCCGGCGAACGTCACGGTCCCGGCGTCCGGCGGCACGAACCCGGCGATGATCTCGAACAGGGTCGTCTTCCCGGCGCCGTTCGGCCCGATGATGCCGAGCACCTCCCCGGCGGTCACGTCGAGGTGGACGCCGTTGACGGCGGTGACCCCGCCGAACGCCTTCGCGATGTCCCGCACCACGAGCAGCGGCCCGCCCCCGGCGGGCGCCCGCAACGGCACCGTCCGGGCCGGCAGCGTCGGCACCGCGGGCCCGGGCGCCGCGGATTGCTCCAGAAGCGCGGGCGTCTCGTCGAGGCCTGGGGGGCGCGCGTCGGCGGGTGGGCGGGACCACCGGGCGGTGAGGGCGTCGCGGGCTCGTACCAGCACCCCTCCGAGACCACCGGGGAGCAGCACGACGACGAGCAGCCATCCCAGGGTGAGCGCCGCCTGGCCGGGGATGCCGAGGTCCACGAAGGACGGGATGCCGACGATGACGAGCGCGCCGAGCAGCGGACCGCCGAGCAGGCCGATCCCGCCGACGACGGTGACCGCGACGACGTCCACGCTCGCCGACGCCGGGAAGCTGTTGACCGTCAGCTGTGTCTGGCCGTGGCCGATGACCGCGCCGCCGAGGCCCGCGAGTGCGCCGGCGACCGCGTACGCCTGGAGTTTGCGCAGCGGCGCGGACACGGTCAGCGCCCGCGCGGCCTCCTCGTTGTCCCGCAGCGCGGTCAGCAGGCGGCCGAACGCGCCGCGGCGCAGGTTCGCCGTCAGCCACATGCCGAGGCCGAGCATGAGCAGCGCGAACAGGTAGTAGTCCTTCGCCATTTCCAGGGTGTAGCCGGCCCAGCGCGGTTTCGGGGTGCCGACGCCGGAGCCGAGCAGCCAGTCGCGGCGCAGCAGGTACGCACTCGTGGCGAGCGCGAACGCGAGAGTGGTGACGGCGAGGGCGAGACCGCGCAGCCGCAGCGCGGGCACCCCGACGGCCGCGGCGGCGAGGGCGGCCGCGGCGCAGCCGGCGACGACACCGGCGAAGAAGTTGCCGGTGTCCGCGCCGACCCGCACCGACACGGCGCCGCCGATGCCCGCGAACGCGAACTGGCCCAGTGACAGCTCCCCCGCGACGCCGGTGACGACGAGGACGGACAGCGCGACGAGCGTGAAGCCGGCGACCGTGGTCAGCGCCGACGCCGTCTGGTTGTCCACCAGGTAGGCGAGCGCCGCGGCGAACAGGAACCCGGCCGCGGCGACGAGCTTGCCGAGGTGCCGCACGGGCCACGGGCCGGTCAGCGGCGCCGCGCCGGAGCGGGCCCAGCCGCCGTCGTCGGTGTCGCGGCGGCCGAGCCGGGGCTGGCGCAGCAGCGCGATGAGGATCGTCGCGCCGAGCACGACCTGGACCAGACCGGTGCCCGAGGACCCGGACAGCAGGACCTGTTCGAGGACGCCGATGCCCAGCGACGCCGCGAACGCGACCGGGATCGACGACAGCCGGGCGATGACCGCACCGGCGAGCCCTTTGAGCAGCAGGTCCGGGCCGAGCGTGTCGATCGACTGGGCGCCCTGGGTGGGGGTGACGAGGATGGCGGAGAACGCGGCGATCCCGCCGGCGATCGCCCACGCGACGGTCGCCATGCGGGGTGCGGCGACCCCGTCGAGGAGCGCGGCGGACGGCTGGTCGGCGGCGGCGCGGATCGCGAGGCCGTGCCGGGACCGTTTCAGGAACAGCGCCAGGGCGACGAGCAGGAGCGGGGTGAGGATCAGCATCGCGGTGAACGCGGGCCCGACCGGGGTCCGCCCGACGGTGAACGACGGCAGCCCCGGCGGCTTCGGGAACGTGGCGCCGCTGACGCCCTGCCGGTTCACCAGCAGCGACACGACGAGGATGAACTGCGACAGGCCGAGGGTGGCGATCATGCCGATGACCCGGGATCGGTGCCGGAGCCTGCGCACGACGCCCGCCTCGACACCGGCCGCGACACCGGCGGCGACGAGCATCGCGGCGGGGAACGCGACCCAGTAGGCCACGCCCTCCCCGACCACCAGGCGGCCCAGCACCGCGGCGCCGAACACGCCGATGGAGCCGTGCGCGAAGTTGACGAACCGGCTCGACCGGTAGGTCAGCACGAGCCCGACGGCGAGCAGCGCGTAGGTGAGCCCGGTGAACAGCCCCAGCAGGATCCGGTCCGGCCCGAAGTCGTATCCCCAGAGACTCATGCCGCCGCCTCTGCTGCGCTCCGGCGTCGGCCTGAGCTCGAACTGCGCTGCGGCCCGCTCATGCGTGCCCGCCCAGCATCAGCGACCGGACGAGGTCCGGCCGGCCGGCGAGGTCCGCGGACGTGTGCTCGGCGACGATCGTCCCCTTCTCCATGAAGTACGCCCGGTCCACGAGGGACAGTGCGACGTTGACCGACTGTTCGACGACGAGCAGCGCGGTGCCGAGCCGGTTGAGCCGGCGGACCATCTCCAGCAGACCGCCGACGACGACCGGGGCGAGGCCGAGCGAGAACTCGTCGATGAGCAGCACCCGCGGGCGCTGGATGAGCGTCTTGGCGAGGACCAGCATCTGCCGTTCGCCGCCCGACAGCGTCGAGGCCGGTTGGTCGCGCCGCTCGTACAGGCGGGGGAAGACCGCGAACGCGCCGTCGACGGCCTTGCGCAGGCGCCCGTCGCGGCGGCTGACCGTGTAGCCGTACATGCGCAGGTTCTCCGCGACGGTCAGCGACCCGAACGCCTGCTGCCCCACCACTGTGGACAGTCCCAGGCGGACGCGGCGGGCGGCGGGCACCGCGGTGATGTCCCGGCCGGCGAGCAGCACCCGGCCGGTGCCCGGGCGTTGCAGGCCGGCGAGGACCCGCACGAGGGTGGTCTTGCCGACGCCGTTCGGGCCGCAGACGCCGACCATCTCGCCGTCGGCGACGCGGACGCGGACGCCGTAGAGGACCTGCACGGGACCGTAGGCGGCGTCGACGCCGGCGCAGGCGATGGCGTCAGCGGGCGGCAAAGGGGGCCTCCTCGCCCTGGTAGGCGAAGCAGCCGCAGCCGCTGTCGTACGCGAGGGGCCGGTAGCCGTTGGCGGCGGAGTAGCGGCCGGGGCCGAGCAGCCCGGTGAAGCCGGTCGCGGGGCTGAAGCCGGCGCCGATCGCCCGTGCCGCCTGCGACCAGGCGGCCGCGTTGAGGTCGGCGCCGAGGTCGCGGGCGGCGGCCTGCAGCAGCCGCGCCGCGTCGCAGTAGGGGAACGCGACGCGGGCGTTCTCGCGGGTCGCGAACCGCTGCCCGTCGGCCTCGTAGACGGCGAGGCAGGCCCGTTCGGCGTCGGTGCCGGGGAACGGGTACGCGCTGTCCGGGACGTCCTGGCTGGGGTTGAAGCCGATGCCGACGGCGCCTTCGAGGCCCTCACGCGGGATCGTCGCCGGGTTGTTCACCAGGAAGCTCGGGTTGTCGAAGCTGGACAGTGCGTAGCGGGCGGTGAAGCTCTGCGCGGCGGCGACGGTGAGGAAGAACGACGCCATCCGCGCGCCGCCGAGGAAGAACACCCGGTCGATGCCCTTGGCCCGGAAGTCGACGGCGGCCTGGTTCAGCCCGGCGTTGAGGGTGCCGAGGTCGGTGGTGTCGATCCACGCGACCGCCGGTGTCACGTTGAGCCGTCGCAGCTGCGGCACCGCCAGCCGCTCGTACGCGCTGCGGTTGGTGGGCGTGTCGGCGGCGACGACACCGGCCTTGGACGTGCCGGCGAAGTACCGGGAAGCCTCCAGGCTGCCGAGGAACGCGCGGACGAACTCGTCGTAGTCCGGGTAGCTGGCCGACCACAGGTACGGCGCGAGCTTCGTGAACGTGGTCTGGTCGTTGGCGACGAGGGTCGCGTCGAGCACGAGGGTGCGCCGGGTCGCGTAGCAGGGGCGGGCGTTGCTCTGGAACTGGCCGGTCAGCACGACCGCGAAGGCCTTGTCGTCCTGGGTGATCTGGTTGCACAGCCGCTCCTCGGCGGCCGGTGAGTCGTCGGCGGCCTCGTAGTTGCGGTAGACGGCGACCATCTTGCGGCCGGCGACGCCGCCGTTGGCGTTGACCCACGTCTCGATCGCCTTGACCTGGCGGGCCGGGTCGCCGGCGTCGGCGGTCTTGAAGCCGGTGACGCTGGCGGTGGCCTTGAGGTCGACGCCGACGAACACGACCTTGACGCTGTCGGCGGTCACCCCGGGCCCGGTGCCGGTGAGCCGCTGGTCGTCGCCGCCGCCGGTGCCGCCGGGGCCGCCGAGCGCGCCGGGCATCACCGACGAGCAGCCGGCGAACGCGACCACGGCCGCGACCGCGGCGGCGCCCGCCCGCAGGGTCAGCGACCAGTCGTGCACCCGCTCACGCACCCACATCAGGGCTCCTCTTCCGCCGGCCGGACCGGCCCTTCCGTGGTGGACGCTGCAGTGCGGCCCGCCAGTCGTCGGCGTCCGCGTGGCCGGCGAGGTAGGCGTCGAGCTCGCCCAGGTCGACGACCGCTTTCGCCCCGCCGGTGTCCTCCTGCGACGCCGGTCCCCTGGTGGGGCGGCCGCCGGTGAGGACCGCGTCGAGGGCGGCGAGGTCGACGATCGCCGTGCCACCGTCGCCGTCCGGCTCGCCGAGCAGCTCGCGCAGGGTCGCGGCGCTGATCTGGGCCGTCGCCCGCCGGTGGAGCCGGTGCGCGCCGGGTGCGTCGTCGAAGACGAGGACGGCGCCGAGCGCGGGCACCCGGACCAGGGGTGGCAGCAGCAGCGGGTCGTCGCTGCGCGGGACCGGGGCGCCGGCGAGGCGCCGGGCCTTGAGCCGGCGGTGGACGCCGAGCACGATGAGCGCGACGCCGAGCACGTTGAGCGCCAGGAGCCCCCACGGGTAGGCGTCGTGGGCGACCGAGGCGGCGCCGAGCCCGGCGATGTCGGCGCGGACCTGGTAGCGGCCGAACGCCGCGAACGGGACGGTCACCGGCACCCGGTACTCGCGGGTCTCGCCGGGGCGGATCTCGCCGGAGCGCGGCGCCTCGGCCGGGTCCCCGCCGCCCTTGCCGACGCGGACGTTGAGCGGCAGCTCCCGCAGGCTCTGCCCGCCCGGGTTGCGGACCTCGTAGACGAGGGTCCGTTCGGCGCGGGCGCCGAACCACTCCGTCCACGACGCACGGCCGTCGAGGTGGATGCGGACCACGTCGAGGCGGGCGACGGTGCCCGCCACGGCCGGCGCCGGGCCGGTGGTGTGGCCGGGGATGTCCAGCGGCACGTCGACGTGCCCGCTGGTGCCGGCGCCGACGAGCGCCACGTGCACGACGCACGGGCAGGGGCGGGGCGGGTCGCCGACGCGGATGTCGACGCTGAACGTCCCGTCCGGCCGGGCCGGGGTCGCGAGCGCGGCGCGCATGTCGCAGGCACCGGACCCGGTCAGGGCGAGCTCGCCGCACGTGACGACCTGCAGCAGCTGCCCGGCGGGCCAGCCGGCGCCGGTGACCTTCAGTGTCGCGCCGGGTTTCGCCGACGGGGCGCCGACGCTCGCGGTCAGCCCGTCGGCGTGCGCCGGGGCGGCCGGCAGCCACACCGGCGCGGCGAGGGCCAGTCCACACAGGACGGTGAGGGTCCGCCTCATCGCACCGTCACCGGCTCGGGCAGGCGTCTGCGCGGCTTGGCGGTCACGGCGGTGGCGCGGCGCCGGCGCTGCCGGATCAGCAGCACGAGACCGGCGACGACGACGGCGAGCGTCGGCCACGGCACGACCACCGTCGTGTCCTGCGACCGCGCGGAGACGCCGCCGTCGGCGGTGACGGTGACCGAGGTGGTGACGACGTCGAACGGCCACACGCCGCTGACGGCGCCGGAGAGCCGGGTCTTCGCGCCGGGCAGCAGGTCGATCTGCGGGGCGGTGCCGTGCCGGCGGATGTGGTGGCCGAACAGGCCGGTGACGCGCACGGACAGCGTCGGCGGCAGGTGCAGGTTGCCGGTGTTGACGACGTCGTAGGTGTAGGAACCGTCCACAGTGGTCGGCAGCCAGGGCTGGTCGTGGCTCGTCGTCACCCGCTCGACCCGCAGGCCGGGGATGGTCGGCCCGCTGACCCGCAGGTAGACGCGGGCGGCCACGGCGCGGCGGACGGTGACGTCGACGCCGTTCTGCTTCGTGGTGGCGCCCGGCTGCTCCTCCATGGCGACGACCCCGCCGACGTGGTCGCCCGGGGTCGCGTTGGCCGGCACGGTGATGACGAACGGGACGTCCGCCTGCGACTTCGCGGGCACCGTCACGGTCGCGGCGCCGACCTGCGTCCACGCGCCGATGTCGACGTTCGCGGCGTCGGCGGTGCGCAGGCCGAACCCGCCGTCGTTCGGGGTGTTGTACGCGTCGGCGCCGTAGAGGCGGAACGTGCGCGGCTGGTCGGCGAGGTTGGTGACCCGCACCGAGTCCTGCACGGAGGTGCCCGGCGGCGACTCGAGGAAGAAGTACAGCCGCGGCGCCGGTCCCGCCTGCGCGGGCGGCGTCGGGTTGACGGACCACTCGCCGTTGTCGGCCGCGTGGGCGGGTGCCGGCACCGCGCCCAGTGCCAGGGCGGCGACGGCCGCCACGACCTTTGCCCGCATGCGTCCTCCTCGTGCTGTGAAAAGGTGGGGGCCCGGCAGGACCCCCACCCTCCGGTGCTAGCTCAGCGTGATCGTGAGCGTCGCGGTGTAGCCGCCGGCCAGCTGGTTGGCCGGGATCTGCAGGTCGAGCGCGGCGCCGGCGTCGAAACCGCCACCCGTGCCGGCCGCGTCGGCCGGGGCCGAGCACAGGGTCGATCCGTCGACCGCACCCGCGGAGCCCGCCGTGGCGGTCACCGCGTTCGTCGAGCCCGGGGCGCCGACACAGGTCGGCACCCAGGTGAGGTTCGCCTTCGCGATGGTGCCGCCCGGTGTGCCGGTGAAGTCGGTGACCGCACCGACCAGGCTCCAGCCGAAGGTGCTGCCCCGGTGGTCCGTGACGGTGATCGGTGCCAGGGCGCCGGTGCCGTGCTGGACGGTCCCGTTGAGCGTGACGCCGCTCAGCGTGACGTTGCCCGAGCCGGTCGTGCGGGACATCGCGAGGTTGCCCGCCGTGACCGTCTGGGACAGGTTGTAGGTGAGGTTGCAGGAGCCCGTGGTGGCCGGGCCCGTCTTCGCCACGCAGGAGTCGGCCGAGGCCGCCCAGGTGGCGACCGCGAACAGGGTGCCCGGGCCCACGCCCGAGGAGGCGCCGATGTAGGCGGTGGTCGGGTCGTTGACCGTGAACGAGCCACTGATCGCGCCGGCGAGCCCGGCCGTCACCGTGACCGCCGCGTCAGCGGTCGCCGGCGGCGGAGGTGCCCCCGCCTTGTAGCCCCGGATGGAGACGGTGCTGCCCGGGTTCCAGTTGGTGCCCGTGACCGTGACCGCCGTGCCCGCGCCGCCACCACCGGGGGTGATGGAGATGGCCGGTGCGCCGAGGATCGTGATCGGCGTGGTGACCGTGTTGGTGCCGTCGGACACGGACAACGTCCGGGACCCGACGGTGGCGCCGGCGGGGACGACGAGCGTCCCGGTGCCCGCACCCGTGGCGTCGGTGCTGCCGGCGCCGGTGCCTTCAGCGGTGCCGCCGCCGCCCGCGTTCTTCAGCGACGCGGTGAGGGTCGCGCTTGGAGCCAGCCCGGTCACGGAGAAGTTGATGGTGTTTCCCGCCCGCGCAGCGCTCGTGACGCTCTGCCCGGTGACCGAGGTGATGCTGGTGCCGCCGCCGAACACGCTGTAGTTCTCGACGATCGTGCTCGCCGCCGGGGCGGCCTTGTGGTCCCGGTCGCCCGGCCCCGAGCAGTACGTCTTGGCGGTCGCGTTGTTGAACACGGCCTGCGTGACGGTGAGCGACGCGGCGCCGGCCGGGCCGGCCACGTACGTGCCGGTCGCGGTGATGGCGCCGAGCGGCGCACCCGCGGCCGCCGCGGCGGTCGGATAGGTGGCCATGTTGAGCGTGACGGTGCCCGACTGGGACCCGCCGAGCGCCAACTTGATGACGACCGGCACGTCACCCGCGCTGAGCGGGACCGGACCGTTGTTGGGTCCGGCCGCCGCCGTGAAGGTGACGGTGACGGTCTGCCCGGGCGACGGCGTGGCCGGCGTCTGGGTGAGCCCGAACGTGTCGTTCCACGTCGTGGGCGAGCTGCCGGTGCCGGCGTCGCTGAAGTACAGCCGGCAACCGAGCGAGTTCGCCGCGGGCCCGTACGCCTCGGCGCTGGTGCTGCCGAGTGCGATGGCGGCGGTGAGGCCCAGGGCCCCCGCCGCCAATCTGGAGGGGATCTTCATCGAATCTGCCGCTTCCTCTCTGGTGTTCGCTCCGGCGGACTGCTCCACCGCTTCAGGCGCCGTTTCGCAGAGTGGAACGATGTTTCTGCGGTGGTAACGTCTATGAAGGCAGTCGCGTCCCCTGTTGTCAACCGTCCGGACAGGTGCTGTTGCCCCTCCCGGGCCCGTCCCACCATGTGAACCAGCACCACGCCGGCCTGCCGTTTCTGGGATTCCGCCCGCGCGCCGCTGGCAGGTGCCGCCGACAAAGCGGTGGATCCCCGGTGTCCTGCCACCGGGTGGTCGCCCCGACCGGTCAGGTGGTGCGGATGAGGGCCGCGCAGGAGGCGGGGTCGTCGGAGAACGGGAGGTGGCCGCAGCCCGCGAGACGGACGTGGCGGGCGTGGGGCAGGGCGGCGGCGGCGCGGCGGGCCTGGAAGGCGGGCAGGATCGCGTCGCGGGTGCCCCACGCGACGGTGACCGGGATGCGGTCCAGGGTGCCCGGGCCGGCGAACCGGTGACCGGCGAACGCGGCCCGCGCGGCGGTGAAGGCGGGCGCCGCGACGAGCGCGTCGACGTCGGCGAGGCACACCGCGGGATCGAGCCGGGCCGGGTGGCCGAAGAACACGCCGAACAGCGCGATCCGGCCCGCCGCCGTGGACGCGAGGGCGGGCAGCGCGGGCCGGGCGACGCGGCCGAGGACCCGGGCGCCGGTCACCGCCGCCTGGCACCAGCGGCGGGAGAAGGGACCCCAGAAGCCGATCGGCGCGAACGCCGTCACCGACCGGGCCACGCCGCGCCGGCCGAGCTCCAGCGCGACCCCACCGCCGAGGGAGCTCCCGGCGACGTGGAACCGCGCGGCATCGGGAAACGCGCCGGCGGCGAAGCGGGTGACCGCGTCCGCGAGGGCGCCGACGTCGACGGCGCCGGTCGAGGGCGAGGCGCCGAAGCCCGGCAGGTCGAGCGCGACCACGTCGAAGCGGGACCGCAGCAGCGGCAGGACCGGCTCCCACAGCTGCCACCGGCTGCCGATGCCGTGGATCAGGACCAGCGGCGGGCCGGTGCCCGACCGGTGGTGCGACAGCGCGGTCACGGGGCCACCGTACGTTGTTGACACCCGGCCAACAACAGTGCACGGTGGCTGCCATGCGTGCGGAGCGGGGGCGGAGGCTGGAGCCCGACGTGCGGCGGGAGCAGATCCTCGCCGTCGCGGTGCGGTTGTTCGGGGAGCGGCCGTTCGCGGAGGTGTCCACCACCGACATCGCCGAGGCGGCCGGGGTGGCGCGCGGCCTGATCAACCACTACTTCGGCACCAAACGGGGGCTGTTCATCGAGGCGGTGCGGGTCCTGGTGACGATCCCCGCGGTCGCCGTGGAGCAGCTGCCCGACGGCGACCTCGCG
The DNA here is from genome assembly GCF_040605635.1 of Dactylosporangium sp. NPDC005555. Taxonomy (NCBI): domain Bacteria; kingdom Bacillati; phylum Actinomycetota; class Actinomycetes; order Micromonosporales; family Micromonosporaceae; genus Dactylosporangium; species Dactylosporangium sp. NPDC005555. Next base: position 26,780 of record NZ_JBEXDG010000054.1, on the reverse strand, counting down.
ACCCGCGTCGACGCCAGCGTCACCTGGTTCCTCGACGTGGTGTCCCGGCACAGCACGTCGTGGCTGGCCGCGGTCGACGGCGGCGGGGTCGGGCGGGACCCGGACATCGAGCGGGTGCTCAGGGAGGCCGACGACATCGCCGCCGACAGCATCCTCGTCGCGGTCGGCCTCGGCGGCGAGCCGGGGCATCGCGACGAGCGGCGGGCGATGGTCCGGGCGTACTGCGGACTCGCCAAGGCCACCGCGCGGGAGTGGCTGGAGCGCGGCGTGCTCAGCCGCGAGCAGGTGCACCTGCTGCTGGCGACCACGCTCATCACCCTCGTGGAGAAGGTGCTGTGACCCGGATCCTGGTCATCGGCGCCGGTTTCGGCGGGGTCGCCGTCGCGCACCTGTTGCGGCAGGCGGGTTTCCGGGATCTGACCATTGTGGACCGGGCGGCGGGCGTCGGCGGGGTGTGGCGCGACAACACGTATCCGGGGTGCGCGTGCGACATCCCGGCGCCGCTGTACTCGTACTCGTTCGCGCTCAACCCGGACTGGTCGCAGCGCTTCCCGCCGCAGCCGGAGATCCTGGACTACCTGCGCCGGTGCGTGCGCGACTTCGGCCTGGAGCCCCACCTGCGGCTCGGCACCGAGGTCACCGCCGCCGCGTGGACGGGCGAGCGGTGGCGGGTGACGTTCCAGGGCGGCGGGACCGACGAGTTCGACGTGCTGATCCCGGCGATGGGCCAGCTGTCCAGGCCGAAGGTCCCGGCGCTGCCGGGTGCGGAGGACTTCACCGGCCCGGCGATGCACACGGCACACTGGGACCCGGCCGTCGACCTCACCGGGAAGCGGGTCGGCGTCATCGGCACCGGAGCGAGCGCGATCCAGCTGGTGCCGGCGATCGCGCCGCACGCCGGACACGTCACCGTCTTCCAGCGCACCGCCCCGTGGACGCTGCCGAAGCCGAACCGGCGCTACCGGCCGTGGCGGCGGGCACTCAACCGCCACGTGCCGGCGGTGATGCGGGCCGCCCGCGCCGGCACGTGGCTGCTGACGGTGGTGACCGGCAGGGCGGTGACGGGCAACCGCCCGGCGCGGCTCGCGGTGTGGGCGCTGTCCAGCGCGCAGCGGGCGGTGCAGGCGCGCGGCATCCGCAAGACCGTCACGCCCGGCTACGCGATGGGCTGCAAGCGGGTGCTGTTCACCGGCGACTGGTTCCGGACCCTGCGCCGCCCCGACGTCGATCTGGTCACCGCCGGCATAGCGCGGGTCACCACCGGCGGCGTTCAGACCGATGACGGTGTCACGCATGGTTGCGATGTCCTGGTGTACGGCACGGGCTTCGCGGCCACCGAGTTCCTGGCACCGGCGCGGATCGTGGGGCGCGACGGCCGTGAGCTGCGCGACGAGTGGCGCGGCGGCGCCTACGCGCACCTCGGGATGGCGGTGCCGGGCTTCCCGAACATGTTCCTGATGTACGGGCCGAACACCAACACCGGCAACACGTCGGTGGTGTACTTCCACGAGGCGCAGGCCCGCTACATCGTGCAGGCGGTGCGGCTGCTCGCCGCCGCCGGCCCGGTCGAGGTGCGGGCTGAGGTGGCGGAGGCGTTCGACGCGGAGATGCAGCGACGCCTGGCCGGCAGCGTGTGGGTGGGCTGCGACAGCTGGTACCGCACCGGCGAGGGCCGCGTCGTCACCAACTGGCCGGGCATGGCGAGCGAGTACGCCGCCCGCACGGCCCGGCTCGCCGCGGCGGACTACACCGCGGCAGCGGAGCGCTGAGCGGCGCCGAACCGCATCCGGAAGTCGGCGGCCACGAACGACACCAAGGGCCGCCGCCCGGCGAGGAACCCCAGCGGGCCGCCGGGCGCGACGCTCCACGCGACACGGGCGGGCCCGTAGCGCGCGGTCGAGCGGACCGCGGTCGTCTTCGCCCGTCCGGCGAGCGCCTGCACGACCCGGAACCCGACCGGCAGCCGCGGCGGCAGCCCACCCCCGCGCGGCAGCGTCGCCGACGCGATCGGTCCGTCCCCGGTCGCCGCGGACGCCCGGCCGCCGGCCGGCACCGCGAGCGTGGCGAGGTCCTTCGGGATGCCCCACAGCGCCCGGCCACCGTCGCGGGACGGGACGCTGTCGACCCAGATGTGCGTGATCGTGACCCGCGGCCGCCAGCCGGCCCGGGTCAGCACCGCGGACAGCAGCTCCCGATAGGCCAGGTCACCGCCGGGCCGGTAGTCCACCCACGCCGTGCCCACGAACGCGCGGCGGCCCACCCTCAGCACCCGCACGGCCCCGGCCAGCTCGCCGGGCAGCGCCGGCACGTCGGCGAGCGGCACGGCCCACACGGACACGTGCATCCGGCCGCGCAACGACCACGGCGAAGGTGGATACGACATCGATGAGCTTCCCTCCACGACGGCACTCTACGCCTCTTGACAGCCTGCCAACAAGCGGAGCTTAATCACTCCTCAGGAAACAGCGTTTCGTCCAGCGATACACGTCAGGAGGCAAGTGCACGATGTTCTCCAAACGGTCGACCGCCCTCTCCGCCCTCCTCATCGCCGCCGCGTTGAGCCTGCCCGGCACCGCCGCACAAGCGGCAACGTGGACCCAGGTCAGCAACACCACCGACGTCTCGTGCGCCGGGCTGACCTACCGCCCGGCGACGGACTGGTTCCTGCCCGCCGGCACACCCAAGGGCCTGGTGTACCTGCAGCACGGCTTCTCCCGCTCCAACGGCAACATGGCCGACCTCGCCGGGCACTACGCCGCGGCCGGGTTCGTGGTCTTCGCCCCGACGCTGCCGTCCGCCGACATCTTCGGCTGCACGGTCAGCAACCTCGGCAACAACGCCCCGTTCCTGAACAACGTCGCGGCCTGGCTCGGCCAGGCGAACACCGCGAGCGGTGCGCTCGCCCGCAGCTACGCGAACGCGCTGAGCAGGGCGGGCCGCCCGGCGAGCGCACTGCCGGCGTCGTACGTCATCGCGGGCCACTCGGCCGGCGGTGAGGTCGCCGCGTACGTGGCGAACCGGCTGCGCACCACCTACCCGGGCCAGTACGCGAAGGTGCGGCTCGTGCAGCTGCTCGACCCGGTGAAGTCCTTCATCGGCTCCAACATGGCCACCGGGCTCAACGGCCTCAACCTGACCAGCACCCCGATCTTCGCGATCTCGTCCCCGCCGTACACCGCGAACTCCAACGCGAACGGGACGGTCGAGCTGACGAACGACGTGCACCGGCCCTTCCTCGGCGTGCGGCTCACGACCGGGTCGCACTGCGACGCCGAGGGCGCGAGCACCGACGGGCTGTGCACCGTCCTCAACGGCACCTCCCAGCCGGGCAACGTCACCGCGCTGCAGACCCTCGCGGTCGCGTGGGCGGACGACGCGGTCGCCGGCACCACCACCGCCACCTACTACCCGGGCGGCGCGTACTACCAGTCCCTGCTGACGAGCGGCGCGACGCAGACGCTGAGCGGAAGCTGACGGACCCGGGGCCCGCCGCCGATGCGAACAAGGCATTGACGGCGGGCCCCACTCTTCCCGTACGCTGTCGCCCTATAGGAAACTGTGTTCCACTGAGGGAAACAGAGGTCCGAATGGCACAACGTCTCAGCCGTCGCGGCGTGCTGCTCGCAGCCGGCGGCGCGGTCGTCGCGGGCGCCTTGATCAGCCCCTCCCGGGCGAGCGCCGCGTACTCCTCCGTCAGCACGTACGGCACCACGGTCAACGGCGACCAGGCCGACGTGCACCACCCCGTCACCTCCTCGCCGCACCAGCCGTGGCCGGTCGTGCTGCTGCTGCAGGGCGCGAACGTCGGCCGGGCGAACTACACGGGCTTCGCCCGCAAGGTCGCGTCCTACGGCTTCGTGGTCGTCGTGCCCGACCACACCCGCGTGATCTTCGGCGTCCCCGGCCTGTACGCCGACGGCGCCGAGGCCACCTGGACCGTCGCGTGGGCCGCCGCCGAGAACGCCCGGACCGGCTCGCCGCTCAAGGGCCGCATCGACGCCGGCACGCTCCTGCTCGCTGGCCACTCGTTCGGCGGCGCCGCCGGCCTCGGCCTGACCACCGGCCTGTCCACGCCGCCGTTCACCGACGTGCCGATCCCGGCGCCGCCGCAGCTGAAGGCGGCCGCGTTCTACGGCACGAACAACGCCGTCCCCGGCACGCCGGTCGTCCCGCCCGTCGCCAACACCGTCCCGGTCGCGCTCATCCAGGGCGCCGTGGACGGCGTCGGCAGCCCCGCGAACGGTCTCGGCACCTACGCCGTCCTGCTGGGCACGCCGAAGCTGTACGTCAGCGTGGCCGGCGCCAACCACTACGGCATCACCGACGCGCAGAACCCCGCCGGGGCCCGGCCCGACCTGTCCCCGCAGACGCTCGGCCAGGCCGGCGGCGTGGAGAACATCGCCCGGTGGGCCGCGCTGTGGCTGCGCGCCCAGCTCGGCGACCCGGTCGGCACCGCCTGGGTCTACGGCATCGGCGACGCCGTCGACGCGGGCGTGGAGACCCAGTTCGTGCGCTGACGACGTGCCGGGGTGGGTGCCCGCACCGCGGGCGGGCACTCACTTGCCTGATGGCAATGACCACGCTTTGAGCAGGCCGGATAGTGTCTCACCGATCGAGGTTGGGACGGTTTGGCGTGGATTTGAACCTGCATGTGCAAGGACGCATCGGTGGCGGCACCGTCATCGTGGCCCGCGGCGACCTCGACTACGGCGCCGCGGAGCGCTTCCGGGCCTGCGTCGAGCAGGCGCTGCAGCCCCCGCCGGGCGCACTGCACCTCGACCTGCACCTGGTGACGTTCGTCGACTCCAGCGGCATCGGCGCCCTGGTCTCCGCCCAGAAGCAGGCCGAACGGGCCGGCACGCGGCTGGTCCTGGAGAACCCGTCGGCGGCGCTCCTGCGGACCCTGCGCACCGCCGGCCTGGTCACCCTCTTCGGCCTGCCATCGCAATAGACCCGGAACCGCCGGCAGGCCCGCCCACCGGCTCCAGCGGCGCGACAGCCCCGGCCGCCGGGTAGGGCACCTGCGCCGGCACCCTCGACGCGACCGGGCGCCGCCGCAGGCGGGGCGTCCAGTCCTTGAGCGCGAGCACCCGCCGCTCGACCAGGTGCCACGACAGGGCCGCCGCGGCGAACGCCAGGACCAGCGACATCGCGATGTACGGCAGGTACCCCCACCGGTTCCAGCCGAGGCCCGCGAGGACCTGCTGGCCGATGAACCCGTAGATGTAGACGCCGTAGGAGTAGTCGTTGCGCCGGCCGATCCACCGCAGCGCGGGCGGCATCCGCACGGCCGCCCAGATCAGCGCGTAGACGAGGGCCGGGAAGCCGATCACGAAGAACCCGCCGAACAGCAGCGACCCGGCGAGGGCGGCGAGACTGGCGACGCCGGCGCCGTCGTGGATGACGACGCGGTCGCGGTACAGCTCGGCCGCGGCACCGGTGAGGAACAGCAGCCCCAGGTACATGAGCCAGTGGAACGACACCTCCCCGAGCAGCGGCAGGTGCACCGAGCCGTAGTGCGGCGTCGGCGGCCCCAGCAGGGGACGCTTCTGCAACTGGTCGATGAGCACGACGCTGTACAACGCGACGACCAGGCACACGACCAGCCATCGCCGGCGGTGCAGCACCGCGGTCACCGCCAGGATCGCGGCCACGCCGTAGCAGAGCACCTCGTACACCAGCGACCACAGCGCACCGTCGAAGACGCTGCCGCCGCTCTGCCGCCCCCACGGGGTCGACGCGCCGAGGAGGTCGTGGATGCCGTACTGCCGGACGCCGGCGAACCAGTTGCCGGTGACGTACTGCAGCGGCCCCTTCGGCCCGGACCAGAACCCGGTGAGGTTCCCCCATTCGTGCAGGGCGACCAGCGGCGCGACGACGAACGCGGTCACCAGCAGGCACACCCACAGCGCCGGCAGGATCCGCAGCATCCGGTGCCACACGAAGCGGCCGATCGTCGTGCGGGCCGCGCTGCGCGTGATCATCAGCCCCGACAGGACGAAGAAGCCGAACACGGCGAGGGTGCCGGTGTTGGTCTGCCCGCGGAACAGCGACTCGGCGAGGTCCTCCCAGCCGAAGCCGAGCGACGTGCCGTGCGTGAACACGACGAGGACGGCAAGGCCGAGCCGGATGACGCCGATCCCGTTGTCGCGTCCTTCATACAACTGCCCGAGGGTCGCGGGCTTCCGCCCGTGCCGTGGCCGTGACCGCGTCACCACATACCTCTCCCTCGCGCACGCGCGACGGGTCGGGGACGCGGGCCGGGCGGGACCAGCGTCAGACATCGCTGACAGATCTGCGGGGGGAGGAGACGCGGGGTTGATCGCATCCCTCGACGAGGCTATCCGATCAACCTCGTCACGCAGGGTGAATGCGGGGCGGCGCAACGGTGAAGTGTGACCGGGTGAAACCCGGCGCGTGTTCACCCACCCTTAGGCTTACCGGGGTGCGCCTGGTGTCGTTGCTGCCGTCCGCGACCGAGATCGTCTACGCCCTCGGGCTGGGCGACGACCTGGTCGGCGTGACCTTCGAGTGCGACGAGCCGCCGTCGGCGAGGGTGGACAAGACCGTGGTCGTCGGCGGGCGCGACACCCGCGGGATGGCGCCGGGCGAGATCGACGCGTATGTGCGGGAGCGGTTCGCGGTCGGCGACGACCTGTACACGCTGCACGCCGGAGCTCTGGCGGGCCTCGACCCCGAGCTGATCCTCACGCAGGACCTGTGCCGGGTGTGCGCGCTGCCGTCCGGTCACGTGTCGGACGCCCTGGAGCACCTCGGGTGCCGCGCGGACGTGCTGTCGCTCGACCCGCACTCCCTCGACGAGGTGCTCGGCACGATCCTCGAGGTGGGTGACCGCGCGGGCGTCGCGGACCGGGCCGCGCGGCTCGTCGCGGGCCTGCGGGCCCGGCTGGACGCGGTGGCCGCCGCCGTGGCGGGCCGTCCCCGGCCGCGGGTGCTGGTGGTGGAGTGGACCGACCCGCCGTTCACCGCCGGGCACTGGGTGCCCGACCTGGTCACGGCCGCCGGCGGGGAGCCCGTCGCCGCGCATCCCGGTGCCCGGTCGCGGGCCACGACGTGGGAGGCGCTGACCGCCGCCGCGCCGGACGTGGTCGTGGTGGCGCCGTGCGGCTTCCACCTGGACGGCGCCACCGAGCAGGCCCGGTTGGTCGCGCCGCGCTTCCCGGACGCGTCGGTGTGGGCGATCGACGCGGACGGCATCGTGGTGCGGCCCGGGCCGCGGCTCGTCGACGGGGTCGAGGCCCTCGCGGCGCTGCTGCACCCGGACGCCTGCCCGGACGCTCAGCTCGGGGAACGGCAACGGGCCCGTGCCACGCTCATCGAGTGAGCGCCGCACGGGCCCGCAACGCTGCGGTCACCGGCGAATGCGCGGCTTCCGGAGCAGGACGATCAGATGCCGCGAACGTTGTCCGCCTGCGGGCCCTTCTGGCCCTGGGTCACGTCGTACTCGACCTTCTGGCCCTCGGACAGCTCGCGGTAGCCGCTGCTCGCGATCGCCGAGTAGTGCACGAAGACGTCCGCGCCGCCGTCGTCCTGCTGGATGAAGCCGAAGCCTTTTTCGGAGTTGAACCACTTCACGGTACCGCTAGCCACGCGTTCCTCCTGAACACAGTGAGTCCTGCCGACCATCTTTGCCGGCAGTGAAGACCTCACCGAGGACCACCGTACTGCCAGTGACCCCATAGAAACAGCCGAGACCACCCGTTCGTCACACGAATCCTTGAGGTAAATGAGGAATAAAGCGGATGAAACACCCGAAAAGTTTCACCTGATCGTTTGTATTTCGCAACACAGTTGATCGCCCGATAGGCTGAACGCGTATGAGCGCCGCCGCCCACGTCGATCTCACCGGGCCCAGGGGCCGTCCGGCGCCAGGGCGGTCAGGACGTCGAGCAGGTGCGGCGGCTGCAGCTCGTCGGGCAGCGCCGCCAGGTCCTGCCAGGCGACCCACGCGTGCGTGTCCAGGGTCTGCCGCTCGTCGGGCAGCAGGCCGGTCCGCACCAGCGGCGGCCGGTCGCCGGCGAACCGGGCGACGAAGAACTGCTCGATCCCGACATACCGGGTGCCCTTCCACCAGGAGTCGCGCTCCACCTCCACGCACCGGTCCCGCACGGCCGCCGGGTCGAGGCCGGTCTCCTCGGCCAGCTCCCGCCGGGCCGCGTCGAACGGGGTCTCACCGGGGTCGATGCCACCGCCGGGCGGCTCCCACAGCCACCTGCCGTCGAACGGGTCCCGCCAGCGCAGCAGCAGCACCCGGTCGGCGGCGTCCAGGCAGATGACCCGCGCGGCGGGCCGGTGCTTCGTCACGACCCGACGGTAGCGACCTTTGCGGTGCGCGGTCCGTTGGGGATGATGGGCAACCATGACGAGCACCCCCGGGCCGGGACGGGTCAGGCAGATGGCCCTCGACACCACGATCGTGCACCCGGATGACGCCCGGACCGGCGTCGACGCCGGCGTCGACGGGATCATCGTGTCCAACCACGGCGGCCGGCAGGTCGACCACGCGATCGCCGCCCTCGACGCGCTCGTCACCGTCCGCGAGGCCGTCGGACCGGACCCGACGGTGCTCTTCGACAGCGGCATCCGCTCCGGCGCCGACGTGTTCGTCGCCCTCGCCCTCGGCGCCGACGCGTGCCTGCTGGGCCGGCCGCACATCTACGGCCTCGCGCTTGCCGGTGCGGCCGGTGTACAGCAGGTCGCCGACAACATCATCGCGGAGCTGGACCTGACCATGGCCCTGGTCGGCGTCCCCGACCTGGCCGCCGTCACCCGGTCGCTGCTCGTGCCGTCCTCCTGATCGGCTGAGTACCGCCACTCAGCCGGACCTGAGTCTTCCCGCGCAGGTCGCGCCGCCTTCCCCCGTGCTCCACATGCCGGTCCTGGCGATCCTCCACGCCGTGCTCATCGGCCCCGTGTCGGACGCGGCCCCGGCGACGCAGGTGCTGCTCGCGGTCGCCGAGCCGGTCCTGCTCGCGGTCGCGGTCACCTGGATCTGCCTCGCCCTGGAGCGCAGCCTTCCGGCCTCCTTGCTCGACCTCCCGCGCCGGCGGAGCGGTGTCGCACCGCGGCGGTGACGTCCCCGGCGGGACGGTGGTGCGGGGGATGCCGGGTCCGGCGACTTCCCAGCGGCGGGGCGCGTGCGCCCCTATGCTCCGAACCGTCGGGCGGTCCGGCCTGAGGGGAGTGATCGGTGGCGCACGAGGAGTCCGAGCCACCTCGCCTCGTCAGGCCCTATGTCACACCCGACCCGGAAACCCCGGCGGACCCCGCGGACCCGGCACCGGCGGCATCCCGGCCCGACGGCGCGCACCGGTCCCGGCCCTTGACCCGCTCGTTCGCCCGGTCCGCGGCACCACGCCGACCGGCAAAGCCCGGCGACACCCCCAGGGCCGCCGACCGCGCGAAGGCCGGCCCCGACGCAGGGACCAGCGGCGACGCGGGGGCGGGTGGCGGTGCGGAGGCCGGGCCGGGCGATGTGGCGCCCGCAGCGGCGGCGCGGCGGCGGGTGGTGTTCGCTGTCGTTGCCGTCGTCGTGGCGGTCGCTGTCCTCGGCACGGCGGTGGCGCTGCACCTGCGGGACGCGGGGAGCCCGGCCGGAGCGGCGCCGTCCGCCTTGCCGTTGCCGTCGGCCGGGGCGTTGCCGTCCGCCGGGTCGTCGGAGTCCGGCGCGTCGTCGCCGGACGGCGTTCGGGGCTCGTCGGCGGCGGCGAGCCCGGGTGGCGGGTCCCGGACCCCCTCCCGGCAGGCGACGCCGGGGAGGTCGGCGACGACGGGTGCGTCCGCCGCCCGGACGCCCGGCGGCGCGGCGAATCCGGGCGGAGCCAACCTCGCGCTGAGCCGGCCCGCCACGTCGTCGTCCGTGGAGGGCGACGCGTATCTGCCGGGCAACGCGGTCGACGGCAACCCGGGCACGCGGTGGAGCAGCGCCTTCAGCGACCCGCAGTGGATCAGCGTCGACCTCGGCAAGGTGTGGCTGGTCACCGAGGTGGTGCTGCGATGGGAGGCGGCCTACGGCGTCGAGTACGACATCGCCGTCAGCCCCGACGGCGCGACCTGGAGCACCGTGTGGCGCACCACCGAAGGCACCGGCGGCCTGCAGACCGTGCGCATCGCCGCGACCCCCGCGCGCTACGTCCGGATGAACGGCGCCCGGCGCAACGGCATGTACGGCTACTCACTGTTCGAGCTCGAGATCCGCTGAGGCGCCGGTCCCGGCACCGCCGCGGGCGCGGTCGCAGCTACGGCGGAGGTGCCACGCACGTCGCACGGCAGCCCCAGGTGCGGCCCAGGCACGGCCCAGGGCACCGGACGCGAGCCGCGCTCAACAGAACGGCGGCCTCAGGGGAACGGCGACCCCGGGCGAACGGCAGCCTCACGGGCGAACGGCGGTTCCAGGGGCGGCCCGGCGCGGCGAGGACGGTGGGCGCGCCGTGGCGGTCAGTCCCAGGCGCGGCCGAGGGTGGCGAGGGCGGGGGCGTACTCGATGCGGTCGAGCCACGCGGACGGCCAGGCGGGCATGCCGCGTTCGGCGCCGATGAACGCGCCCGCCAGGCAGGCGATCGAGTCGGAGTCGCCGGACGTGGTGGCGGCGCGGGCGAGGGCGGTGACCGGGTCGTCGGCGTGGCGGACCGCGCACAGCAGGGCGGTGGCGAGAGCCTCCTCGGCGATCCAGCCCTCGCCGGTCGCCGCGCACGGGTTGCCGCCGTCGTCGGGGCGGGACAGGGCCAGGTCGAGGCGGTCCAGGACGGCGAGGCACTCGTCCCAGCCGCGGCTGATGAAGTCGGCGGGGGTGGCGACGGCGGGCTGCTGCCAGAGCTCGCCGAGCCAGTCCGACCGGTAGGTCGTCCGCTGCGACTCGCACCGCGACCGCAGCGCGGCGGGCAGTGACGCGAGGGATGCGCCGTCGCGGAGGAGGCGGACGGCGTACGCGGTGAGCTCGCTGGCGGCGAGCGCCGTCGGGTGGCCGTGGGTCATGGCCGCCTGCAGCTGCGCGACGCCGGCGAGGGTGTCCAGGTCGTAGGGGGCGAGGCCGACCGGCGCGACCCGCATGTTGGCGCCGCAGCCCTTGGAGCCCGCGACGGTCGCCTCGACCCACGGCACGCCCCGGGACAGGCCGCCGCAGGCGCGCAGGCAGGTCATGCCGGGCGCGCGGTCGTTGTCGGGGCTGTGTGCCCACTCGACGAACCTGGCGCGCAGCAACGGCTCCAGCGCCGCGGGGGTGGGGGCGGCGGCGTCCAGCAGGGCCCAGCCGACGGCGAGGGTCATCTGGGTGTCGTCGGTGACGAGCGCCGGGTCGCCTTCGAGCTGTCTGGGGCCGCCCGGCCCGTACCGCGCGACGATGGCGTCGACCGTCATGAACTCGGTGGGTTTGCCGAGGGCGTCGCCGTACGCGAGACCGAACAGGCACCCTGAGGCTGCAGTCGACATGCCCAGGATCGTAGCGGGGGCGCGGCGAGCAGGGAGACACCGAAGCAGGCCGCCACGGTCAGGCTGACCGCGCCACCGGCGGCGACGTCCCAGGCACGGGACAGCAGCAGGCCGCCGGTGGCGCCTCCGACGGCGACCGCGACGGCGACGGCGGTCATGGGGCCGATCCGGTCGGTCCACAGCCTGGCGGTGCCGGCCGGGGAGACGACGAGGGCGACGGTCAGGATCGTGCCGGCGGCCGGGACGGCGGTGACGACGACGGCGGCGACGAGCAGCAGGACCGCGGCGTCGACGGCGGCGACGGGGAGACCGGCGGCGCGGGCGCCGTCCCGGTCGAACGCGGTGAACGTCAGCACTCTTCCCCCGGCGGCGAGCACGGCCGCGACGACGGCGGTGACACCAGCGGCGACCGCGAGGTCCTGCCGGGTGACGGTGAGGACGGAGCCGACGAGGTACGCCGTGAGGTCCTTCGCGAACCCCTGCTGCGCCGACAGCAGCGCGACCCCGGCGGCGAACCCCGCGGCGAGCGCGACGGCCGTGGCGGTGCCCGTGTCGTGGCGCCGGGACAGGCCGGCGACGGCCAGGGCGGCGATGAGCGCGGTCGCGGCGCCGCCGATGTACAGGCTGACCCCGGCGACCGCGGCGACGACGACACCGGGGAACGTGGCATGCGTCATCGCCATGGTGAAGAACGCGAGCCGGCGCAGGACGACCTGCACCCCGAGCAGCCCGGCGGCCGTGCCGACGAGCGCCGCCTCGATGAGCGCCCGGTGGAACGCGACGTCAAGCACCGCCCCTGACCCCCTCCAGCCGCGACGACAACGACGACCACAGGAGCGCGAGGACGTAGAGGCCGATCAGCACGAGCACCACGGTCGCGCCGCTGGCCAGGGGGATGCCGTACGTGACGGACGCGCGGTAGCTGACGGCGAGTCCCCCGTAGCCCGCCAGCGCCGCGGCCGCCACTCCCGTGAGCGTGATGACGAGGGGCCGGGACGACAGCAGCCGCCCCGCCGCCGCGGGCACCACCAGCAACGCGATGACGAGGATCGTGCCGACCGACTGGGCCGCCGCCACCACGACCAGCGCGACGCTCACGTTGAGCAGCAGGTCGAGCAGCCAGGCGCGGTACCCCATCGCGGCCGACGTCACCGGGTCGAACGCGCGCAGCCACAGTTCCTTGCGCAGCAGCCCGAGCACGCCCAGCACGACGGCGGCGACGGCGGCGGTCTGCCACAGCTGCGCCGTGGTGACCGCGAGCAGCCGGCCGAACAGGAACGCCGTGAGGTCCGACGTGAACGACGGGCGCCGCGACACCAGCACCACGCCCAGGCCGAACATCCCGGCGAGCAGGACGGCCAGGGCCGTGTCGTCGGTGACCAGGCCGGACCGGGTGAGCAGGGTCAGCAGCACCGCTGTCACCGCCGCCGCGACGAGGGCTCCCGGCAGTACACCGGCGGCACCGGCGGACAGGTGTCCGATGACGACACCGGGAAAGACGGTGTGGGTGGTGGTGTCGGCGACGAAGCCGAGCCGCCGGACCAGCACGAACACGCTCACGACCCCGCCGAGCAGGGCGAGCAGCAGCAGCTCGGCGAGGGCCCGGCGCATGAACGGCACCGTGAAGGGCTCGATCAGCACGGCGTGCATCACGCGGCCCGGCCCGTGTACGCGGCGTGCAGCAGGTCGGGGGTGAGGACGCGGGCGACCGGGCCCACGCCGTACACGCGACCGTTGAGCAGGCACGCGTGGTCGCAGGCCAGGTGGGCCAGCCGCAGGTCGTGCGTGCTGATCACGGCGGCCGTCCCCCGCCGTCGCAGCGCACCGATCGCGACGAGCAGCGCGTCCTGGCTGACCGAGTCGACGCCGTTGAACGGTTCGTCGAGCAGCAGCAGCCGGGGTTGCTGGGCGATGGCGCGGGCGAGCAGGACCCGCTGCCGCTGCCCGCCGGAGAGCGTGCCGAAGCGCGCCCTCGCCCGGTCCGCGAGACCGACGGCGGCGAGGGCCTCGGCGGCGGCCGCCCGGTCGGCGCGGCCGGGGCGGCGCAGCCAGCCGGCCCGCCGGTAGCGGCCCATGAGCACGACCTGCGCCGCCGAGATCGGGAACCGCGGGTCGAGGGTGTCGGCCTGCGGGACGTAGGCGACGTCGCGCCGGGCGGCCGCCGGGGACCGGCCGAGGACGGTGACGGCGCCGGCGGCGACCGGGACGAGCCCGAGGACGGCGCGGATGAGCGTCGACTTGCCGGCGCCGTTGGGGCCGACGAGCGCGACGGTCTGCCCGTCGCAGACCTCGACGCTGACGTCGCGCAGGACGGCGGTGCCGCCGTAGGCGACGGTGGCGCGGTCGACGAGCAGGGCCGGCTCAGCCACCGAGGGCCCTGACGATCGTGTCGGTGTTGTGGGTTTCCATCTTCAGATAGGTGTCGCCGTCGCTGCCCTCGGGGCCGAGGGTGTCGCCGTAGAGGGCGTCCTCGCCGGCGACGACCTTCACGCCGGCCTGCCGGCCGATCGCCTCGGCGGTCTTCGGCGGCAGCGAGCTCTCGGAGAACACGGCCGTGGTGCCGGTCCGGCGGATCTTCGCGACGATGTCGTCGACGTCCTTCGCGGACAGCTCGGCGGACGTGTCGAAGCTCGGGATGATCGCGCCGACGTACTGCAGCCCGTAGCGGTCGATGTAGTAGCCGAACGCGTCGTGGTTGGTGACGAGCTTGCGGTTGCCGGGCGGCAGCGAGGCGATCCTGGCCGCGATGGTGGCGTCGAGCTCGTCGAGCCGGGTGGTGTACGAGCCGAGGTTGCGCTCGAACACGGCGGCGTCGGCGGGTGCGGCGGCGGCGAACGCCCGCTCGATGGTGGCCACCATCAGCTTGGCGTTGCGCGGGTCGTGCCAGATGTGCGGGTCCCGCTCGCCCTCGCCCTCGCCCTCGCCGTCGCCACTGCCGTCGCGGAGCCTCACGCCGGTGCTCGCGTCGGCGACGGTGCCCTTGAAGCCCGCGGCGGCGACCGTCGCGTCAAGCCAGCCCTCCAGGCCGATGCCGTTCTTCACCAGGACGGCCGCGTTGCCGATCGCGGTCACGTCGGCGGCGGTCGGCTCGTAGTCGTGCGGGTCGATGTTCGGCTTCAGGATCTGGGTGACGCTGACCCGGTCGCCGCCGACCGCGCGGGCGAAGTCGGCGACCTGTGTGGTGGTCGCGACGACGGCGAGCCGGTCTCCGTTCCCGGCCGCGGCGGGTGTACCGCCGGTGTCACCGCACCCGGCGAGCCCGGCCAGCACGGTCGCGGCCGCCGCGAACGTTCGGATCCTCATCATCGTCTGCTCCTCGCAGTCCAGGGGGTCGGACCGCGCAAACGATACTTGTTTTCATTTTCAATAACGAGCCGTCGCATCGCGATGTGCGCATGCGGGCCCGGCGCCAATTCCGGCGCCGGGCCCTTTGTGGACGGTCGGCGGTCGCGCGGGTGCGGGACCGGTGGACGCTCAGCAGTCGCGCAGTTCCGGGGACTGGTTGAGCAGCTGGCCGCGGGGCGAGACGAACGCCAGCCAGCGTTCGCCGCCGACGGCCGCCGGGGTGAACGCGGCGACGCGGTGGCAGTTCTGGAACGCCAGGCGCACGTCGAGGTGCCGTTCGAGGCCGCCGCGGATCGCGTCACTGGCGAGGGCGCGCAGCAGCTGCCCCCGCTCGGCCTCACCCGGCGGCGGCACCTCGTGGTCGGCGAACTCGCCCCCGCGCGCCTTCAGGTCGGCGGCGACGCCGGTGATGACGGTCCAGGCGTACGGCAGCGAGTCGCGCACACAGGCGACGAACTCGGCGTCGTCGACCTGGCCGGCCTCCGCCCTTTCGAGCAGCGCGGCGGGAACGTCGAGTGACATGGATGGTGCTCCTTTTCGGTTGCGGCCCGGCGACGGTCGCCGGGCGCGGGGTTCGATGCGTGGCGCCGGATGTCAGAGCGCGGCGGCGGTCGCCGGGCTCATGACGTAGCCGGGGTCGATCTGGGTGGTGAGGTCGGCGCCGGTGCGGGCGTTGCCCCAGGCGGCCGCGTTGCGGGCGTGGAAGTCGGCGGCCTGCGCCGCATACCGCGCCCAGTCCTTCGCGCAGCCGTCCAGCGCCGCCCGCATCGCGCGCAGCGCCCCCGCGTTGGTCGGCTCCAGGTGGTCGATCGGCAGGTGGCGGCCGCGTTCGGCGGCCTTCACGAACGGGGACCGGCCCAGCACGCACAGCAGGTCGTCGCCGACCTCGTCGCGCAGGAACCGCTCGTCGTCGCCGTCCTCGACCTTGTTGCCGACGACCGCGACCCGCACCCCGTGGTCGCGGGCGTAGCCGGTGTACTGCCGGTAGACGCCGACGCTGCGCACGGTCGGCTCGCACACCAGGAACGTGAGATCGAACCGGGTGAACAGGCCGGAGGCGAACGAGTCGGCGCCCGCGGTCATGTCGACGACCACGTATTCGCCGGGCCCGTCGGCCATGTGGTTGAGCAGCAGCTCCACCGCGCCGACCTTCGAGTGGTAGCAGGCGACCCCGAGGTCCCCCTCCGCGAACGGACCGGTCACCGCGAGCCGCACCCCGCCGACCTCCCGGACGAGGCGGTCGTAGACCGGGTTGGCGGAGCCGACGTCCACGACCCGCGACCCCGCGCCCGGCGGTGTCGTCTTCAGCATGGCCGCCGCGGAGGCGATGCGCGGGTTTTCGCCGCGCAGATGGTCCTTGATCAGGTCGAGATGGTCACCGAGGGCCGGCAGCAGCGCCGCCTCGTCCTGGGCGGCGCCGAGCGCGACCGCCAGGTGCTGGTTGATGTCCGCGTCGATCGCCAGCAGGGCGACCCGGTCCTGGGCGAGATGTCGGGCGAAGAGGGCGGCCAGCGTCGTCTTGCCGCTGCCGCCCTTGCCCACAAAAGCAGCTTTCACGCCCTATTGGTATCCGTTTTCATTTTCACCGTCAAGCGGATCGGCTCGTTTGCACGCGAACGGCCCCGGCAGCGTGACGCTGCCGGGGCCGTGAGGTCCGTCCGGGGCCCGTCCCGGACGTCGGTCCGGAGCTTTCCCGATCGCTCGTAAGGGGGGCTACCCCAGGTCGGCGATCCCGGCCGGTGTGCCCTGCCCGGGGGTCGCGCCCTGCCCGGGCGCGCGGCGTGGCGCCCTGGGCTTCGCGTCCGCCGGAGCGGAAGCCGCGGTGGCGGCGGACGGTGTCGCGGCGGCGGGGGACGGTGTCGCGGCGGGCGGTGCCGCGGGCGGCGTCAGCGTGGCCTTCGTCCCAGGTGCCGTCGCGAGGTGCTTCGCCGTCGCCGACGCCTGGGCGAAGGTCGGGTTCGCGCGCAGCTGCCGGGCGCCCTCGACGATCTGCTCATACTTGCCCCGGCCGGCACGCGTGCCCAGCACGTAACCGGTGGCGAGCCCGGCGGCCAATGTCAGCAGTCTCATCCTGGTCTCCCTCGTGGGTGCGGGTGCTCGGGTTCCCCGCCGTGGTGCCCCGGCCACCGCGTGGTCAAACGCCGCCGCGACGATCCTTCGCCGGAGGTGACGCAGGTCGCCACGGAATTCGTGATCGTGCAGGGAGACGTTGTACGGGTGCGCGAGCGGAGGCCGGTCCATGGGTACACCCGTCCGCGCGGTGGCGATGCTCGGCGCGCTGCTGACCCTCGCCGCCGGCTGCACGTCGGACGCGCCCGCCGCGGTGCCGTCCACGACGCCCGGCGTCGCCGACCCCACGTACTTCGGTCACGGCCCGATCGACCCGTCGGCGAGCGGCGACGCCGCGGTCTCCGTCAGCACCGTCGCGCGGCACCTCGACATCCCGTGGGGCGTCACGTTCCTGCCCGACGGCAGCGCCCTCGTGACCGAGCGGCGGACGCTGCGGATCCTGCGGGTCGGGCCCGGCCGGATGACCAACGGCGCCCTCGCCGTCACCCCCGTCACGAAGATCAGCGAGGCGACGGCGGACAACGAGGGCGGGCTGCTCGGCATCGCCGCGTCGCCGCGGTTCGCCGTCGACCAGACCGTCTACATCTTCTACACGACCAGGGACGACAACCGGATCGCGAAGCTGAAGCTCGGCGAACGGCCCCGGCCCATCCTCACCGGCATCCCGCGCGGCGGCATCCACGACGGCGGGCGGCTCGCGTTCGGCCCGGACGGCTACCTGTACGCGACGACCGGCGAGGCATCGATGACCGAGGCGGCGCAGTCGCTCACCAATCTCGGCGGGAAGGTCCTGCGGATGACCACCGACGGCAGGCCCCCGCCGGGCAACCCGTTCCGCGGCTCGCTCATCTGGTCGTACGGCCACCGCAACCCCGAAGGGATGGACTGGGACGCCGACGGCACCATGTACGTCTCCGAGATCGGCCAGGCCGTCTGGGACGAGCTGAACGTCATCAAGCCCGGCGGCAACTACGGCTGGCCGATCGTCGAAGGCATCGGCGGCAAACCCGGGTACATCGACCCGGTCGTCGCCTGGCATCCCGAGGTCGGGGTCAGCGCCGGCGTCGCCGTGCTGGGCGACACCGCCGTCGTCACCTGCCTGCGCGGGCAGCGGGTGTACCTCGTGGGCATCCACGGCACCGGCGAGCAGGAGGCCGGCCGCCGTCCCCCGGAGGGCGGCGGACCCGACGCGCCCGGCGTCCGGTGGCGCCCCGCCGCCGGCGTCACGAAGAAGCCCGTCGAGGCCCTCGCCATGCAGTACGGCCGGCTGCGCACCGCCATCAAGGCACCGGACGGCAGCGTCTGGATCACCACGTCCAACCGCGACGGCCGCCTCGACCGGGGACCGTCCACTGAGGACGACAGGATCCTCCGGCTGACGCTGCGCCCGCTCACCTCCCCCGCTCCCCGTTGACGAAGCTTCCGGCCCGGACGCGCCGGCGGCTGGCGGTCGCGTGCCTCGCCGCCGGGGCCGTGCTGTCGGGCGTGCTGCTGCTCGTACACACGCGGCAGAACGAAACGCACGGACGGCGCTGCGACGCGCCCGGCGCCGCGTCGCTGCCGCGCCAGGAGGTCAACGACGCCGAACTGTCCTCCCGGCAGCTGCGCTGCGCCGACCTGGAACGCTCCACGGTGCGCGGGTTCGTGCGGGAGGCGAACCTCAGCGGCTCGAACCTGCACAAGGCGCACCTGCGGTCGCTGTCGATGGAGCACGTCGACCTGTCCGGCGCCGACCTCACCGGCGCCGACGCCGAGGACGCCACCCTGACCGGTGTCGAGCTCGGCCGCGCGGACCTGCGCGACACCACCTGGCGCGGCGGCACCCTCACCGACGTCGGCCTGCGCGGCGCCGACCTGCGCGACGCGGACCTGCGCGACGTCACGCTGCGCCGCTCCGATCTCGGCGGCGCGGACGCCCGCGGCGCCGACCTGACCGGCGCGTGGCTCGCCGACACCGACCTGCGCGGCACCCGCCTCGACGGCGCCTCCCTCGGCAACACCACCTGGTCCAACGTGGTCTGCCCCGACGGCACGAAGTCCGACGAGTCGTGCGCCGGTCACCTCGCCCCGGCCGGCACACCGCGGTGAAGCCGGACCTCGTCTCTTCCGTGCACCGCTTCCACGGATTCCCCGGGTCCGGGCCGCGCAGATCGGCGCCGAGGACGCGAAGCCCGAACGGGCGCCGGCGTTCGCGAAGGGCCACCCAATGGATGGCGGCTCTTTCCGATACCGGTCAGCCGTCGACGTCCTGGGCCTCGGCGGCCGCCTCGATCGTGCCCGTGCCGCCGGTGATGTGCCGGTAGCCGAAGCCCGCCACGAGCGCCCCGGCGAGCGGCGCCAGCCAGAACAGCCACAGCTGGGACAGGGCGGCGCCGCCGGCGACGAGCGCCGGGCCCGTCGAGCGGGCCGGGTTCACCGACGTGTTCGTCACCGGGATGCTGATCAGGTGGATGACGGTGAGCGTCAGCCCGATCGCGAGAGGGCCCGTGCCGCGCGGCGCCCGGACGTCGGTCGCGCCGAGGATCACCAGGACGAACACCGCCGTGAGGACCACCTCGATCAGCAGCGCGGCGCCGAGGTGGTAGCCGCCCGGGGAGTGGGTGCCGTAGCCGTTGATGGCGAAGCCGTCCCGCGCGACGCTGAAGCCCTTGCGGCCCTCGGCGACCGCGAGCAGGACACCCGCGGCGCCGAGCGCGCCGATGACCTGCACCACGACGTAGGGCAGGACGTCGGCGGTCCGGGTGCGCCCGCCGAGCCACAGCCCGACGGTGACCGCCGGGTTGAAGTGGCCGCCGGAGATGTGCCCGAACGCGTACGCCCCGGTGAGCACCGCGAGGCCGAACGCGAACGCGACACCCAGCAGCCCCACCCCCACGGTGTCGAAGCGCGCGCTGAGCACGGCCGTGCCGCAGCCTGCGAACACCAGCCAGAACGTGCCGATCAGCTCGACGGCGAGCCGCCGGCCGAGCTTCGGCGCTGTCTCCACCCCGTCGACCCTGCCGGGGGCCGGCGTCCGCGTCCTCACCCGTGGCACGTGAACCGCGTCTTGCATTGTGACAATGTATGCGCGAAGGTGGTGACGTGATCCGATTCGTCTGGGCGCATCTTCGGGGGCGGGCGGGACGGGCGGTGGCACTCCTGCTCGGGGTGCTCACCGCCACCACCGGCTTCACCGTGCTGACCGGCGCCTCCGCCACCGCACGGCTGGAGGTCACCGGCACCGTGGAGGCCAACGTGCGGGCGGCGTACGACATCCTCGTGCGACCCAAGGGCAGCAGGCTGCCGCTGGAGGGCGACCGGGCGCTGCTGCGACCCAACGCGGTCTCCGGCATCTACGGCGGCCTCACCATGGACGACTGGGCGAAGGTCCGGGCGGTGCCCGGCATCGACGTCGCCGCGCCGATCGCGATGGCGGGCGCGGTCAACGCCGCCGTCGTCGCGCCCGTCGACCTCACCGACCTCGTCGACCCCACCAGGGACCGGCAGGTCATCCGGATCGACCGCACGCTCCTGGCGGACCGCGGCCTCAGCCGCACCCCGGCCACGCCCGTCTGGGTGTATGTCACCACCCACGACGTCTCGTGGCCCGTCCCCACCGGCGGGACGGAGCTCACGTTCAGCGGCGGCCAGAAGATGACGTTCGAGCAGTTGTGCGGCGGCAACTTCGGCTTTCTCGAGGACGGCCGGCAGCTCTGCCCGATCGCCGAGCCGGGTCAGGTCACCGACGCCACCACCCAGTTCGTCGACGTGGTCCGCCGGCTTCCGGACGGCAGGTTCGAGAGCAACCAGCCGGGCGCGCAGGACCGGCTCGTCATCCCGGTCGTGTGGCACGAGCCGATGCTCGTCGCCGCCGTCGACCCCGCGTCCGAGGACCGGCTGGTCGGTCTGCGCGGCGCCACGCAGGGCACGTTCCTCAGCGACGCGCCGCCGCGCACCAGCGTCCCGGGGGTCGGCCTCGAGGAGCGCAAGATCGTGCCGGTGCTCGCCTCGACCCGGCGGTACTCGGACACCACCACCGCCATCAGTGTGTCCCGCGCGCCGCTGACCGCGATGCCGGGCGGCACCCCGGAGGCGATGCTCGCCGCGATGACCGCCGCGCCCGCGACCCACCTGCGCGACGACGTCCTGGACACCGACGCGGCGTATCAGCACACCACCCGCACCGAGCTCGACCGGGCGGGCGCGGGCTACGGCTTCGTGTACGGCCACGAATGGCTCCTGCAGTCCGGCGGCGTCAGCTACCTCGAGGCCCCCGACGGCAGCCTCGCCGCGGTCCCCGTGCCGGACAACGCCGCCGCCTACGTGCTGCCGCACTCCTTCGGGTTCCCGGCGCCGTGGCAGATCGACGACACGTCGTTCCGCACCGTGCAGAACGTGTCCGTCCGCCTGTCCGGCGGGCCGACCACGACGGAGTTCGGGGTCGTCGGCACGTTCGACCCGTCCCGGCTCACCACGTTCAACCCGCTCAGCCGCGTGCCGATGGAGACCTACGAGCCGCCGCTGGCCGTCGGCGCCGACCAGCCCACCCGGGACCTGCTCGGCGACCGCCCCCTCGCGCCCGGCGGCAACCCGGGCGGCTACCTGTCCTCGCCGCCGATGCTGCTCACCAGCATCGCCGCGCTGCCCGACCTGCTCACCGACACCATCGGCGCCGACAAGAGCAGTCCGCTGAGCGCGATCCGCGTCCGCGTCGCCGGCGTGCACGGCTTCTCCGCCACCTCCCGCGAGCGGGTCCGGCTCGTCGCCGAGGACATCTCCGCCCGCACCGGCCTCGACGTCGATCTCACCTACGGCTCCTCACCCGCCCCGCAGACCGTGAGCCTCGTCGCCGGCAAGTACCAGCGCCCGGAGCTGCGCGTCACCGAACACTGGGTGAAGAAGGGCGTGGCCACCGACATCATCACCGCGATCGACCGCAAGAGCGCCGTCCTCTTCGTCCTGGTCC
Organism: Dactylosporangium sp. NPDC005555; assembly: GCF_040605635.1. NCBI lineage: Bacteria > Bacillati > Actinomycetota > Actinomycetes > Micromonosporales > Micromonosporaceae > Dactylosporangium > Dactylosporangium sp. NPDC005555. Next base: position 4,972 of record NZ_JBEXDG010000054.1, on the reverse strand, counting down.
TCGTCGTCTGCGCCCTCTTCCTCGCCAACGCGGTCGCCGCCGGTGTCCGCGACCGGCGCACCGAGCTCGCGACCCTCACCGCCCTCGGCTGGCCCGCGCACCGGGTCTTCGCGGCGGTCCTGGGTGAGGTCACCGCCATCGGCGCTGTCGCGGGCCTCGGCGCCCTCGGCCTGGCCGCGCCGCTCGGCGCGCTGCTGTCCGTGCACACCACGTGGACGCAGGCGCTGCTCGCCGTGCCGACCGCGGTCGCGCTGTCCCTCGTCGCCGGCCTGCTGCCCGCCCTCACCGCGGCCCGGGGCCGCCCGGCCGCCGGGCTGCGCCCCGCGGTCACCCGCCCGCGCCGCGCCGGTCGCCCCCGCGGCCCGGTCACCATGGGCCTGCTCAACCTCGTCCGCGTCCCCGGCCGGACCGTCCTGGGCGCCGGCGCCCTCGCCATCGGCATCACCGCCGCCACCGTCCTCGGCGCCATCACCTACAGCTTCCACGGCGCCATCGTCGGCACCCTCCTCGGCGACGCCGTCTCCCTGCGGGTCAGGGCCGTCGACACGATCGCGGTCGCCGCCACGGTCCTGCTCGGCGCGTTCGCGGTCGCCGACGTGCTGTACCTCAACATCCGCGACCGCGCCGCCGAGCTCGCCACCCTCCGCGCCACCGGCTGGACCCCGTCGGCGCTGGCCCGCCTGGTCGCCGCCGAGGGCCTCGGCATCGGCCTGCTCGGCGGCGCCGCGGGAGCCGCGCTCGGCGTGACGGGCGCCGCCTGGCTCGTCGGCGACCTGACCACCGGCCTGCTCACCACCGCCGCCGTGGCGGTCGCGGCCGGGGCGGCCCTGGCCACCTGCGCCGCCCTCATCCCCGCCGCCCTCCTTCAGCGCCTCCCCACCGCCCAGGTCCTCGCCGACGAGACCTGACTGACCGACCGTCCATCCGGCCCGCTGCTCACGGCGCCGCAGCGGTCCGATCATCGATGGACGGGGCACATATCATCGCCCGGTGGACTTCTTCACCGGTGTTGACGGCACGAGGCTCGCATACCACCGCAGCGGCGACGGGAGTCCGCTGATCTGCCTGCCCGGCGGGCCGATGACGGCGTCGGCCTACCTGGGGGACCTCGGCGGGCTGTCGGCGCGGCACGAGCTCGTCCGGCTGGACCTGCGCGGCACCGGCGGGTCGGCGGTCCCCGAGGACCCGGCGACCTACCGGTGCGACCGGCTCGTCGACGACGTCGAGGCCCTGCGGGAGCACCTCGGCCTGGAGCGGGTCGACCTGCTCGCGCACTCGGCGGGGGCGGCCGTCGCGGTGCTGTACGCCACCCGCCACCGCGACCGGATCGGCCGGCTCGTCCTGGTGACCCCGTCACCGCTGGTGGTCGGCCTCGAGGTCAGCGACGCCGACCGGCGGGAGGTCGCGGAGCTGCGCGGCGGGGAGCCGTGGTTCCCGGAGGCGTTCGCCGCGTTCGAGCGGATCTGGGCCGGCGACCCCGGCGCCGGGGACCGGGACGCGATCACGCCGTTCATGTGGGGCCGGTGGGACGACACGGCCCGGGCGGTGGCCGCCGAGCAGCACGCGCTGCGCAACGACGAGGCCGCGGCCGCGTACTACACCGGCGCCGACCCGGCCGCGGCCCGGGCCGCCGTCGCCGACCTGCGGGCCCGGGTGCTGCTCACGGCGGGTGAGTACGACGTGGCGCTGCCGCCGAAGCGCGCCGCCGAGTACGCGGGGCTGTTCCCGCACGCCGAGGTCGCCGTCCAGCCGGGCGGCGGGCACAGCCCGTGGCTCGACGACCCGGCCTGGCTCGCGACGACCGTCGCCGGCTTCCTGCGGTAGAGGGTCATGGACATGGACGAGCGGGAAGAGCTCGGCTGGCAGGAGTTCGGGGACGCGTCGCGGGTCCTCGCGCAGCGCGTCGCCGACGACGGGTTCCGGCCCGACGTGGTGCTCGCCGTCGCGCGCGGCGGGCTGCTCCTCGCCGGTGCCCTCGGGTACGCCCTCGACGTGAAGAGCGTCGTGATGATGAACGTCCTGTACTACACGGGCGTCGAGGAGCGTCTCGACGCGCCGGTGGTGCTGCGCCCGACGCCCGACGGCGCCGACCTCGCCGGGGCGCGCGTCCTCATCGCCGACGACGTCGCCGACACCGGCGCCACGTTGCGGGTCGTGCGGGACTTCTGCCTCGCGCACGCCGCCGACGTCCGGATCGCCGTGCTGTACGAGAAGCCGGCGACCGCCGTGCGCTGCCGGTACGTGTGGCGCCGCACCGACCGGTGGATCAACTTTCCGTGGTCGGCCGAGCCGCCGGTGGCGCCGCGTTCCCAGTGAACGTTCAGCGAAGGCTGCTAGCGTCTGATCATGGTTGGTTGGAGTACCGGGCCGGGCCTCGCCCGGCTGACCCGGTCCACGACGCATGAGCAGGCAAGGCCCTCATGCTGATCGCGATCGGTCTCGCACTCATCGTCCTGCTCACCGCCGCAACCGGCTACTTCGTGGCGGCCGAGTTCGCCTACGTCGCCGTCGACCGGGGCAAGCTCAAGCGCGCCGCCGACGGCGGTGACCACTCGTCCCGGCGGGCGCTGCGGGTGACCGGGCGGCTGTCGTTCATGCTGTCCGGCGCGCAGCTCGGCATCACCGTGACGGCGCTGCTCGTCGGGTTCGTCGCCGAGCCGTTCCTCGGCCGCGGCCTCGCCGACCTGCTCGGCCTCGCCGGTGTCCCGCGCGCCGCGAGCGCGTCCGCGGCCGTGGTCCTCGCGCTGCTGACGGCGACCATCGTGCAGATGGTCCTCGGCGAGCTCGGCCCGAAGAACTGGGCGATCGCCCGGCCGGAGGCCCTCGCCCGCGGCCTGGCCCGCTTCACCCTGTTCTACCTGGCGGCGGCCGGGCCGCTGATCCGGATGTTCGACGCCGCCGCGAACCGGCTGCTGCGCCGGGTCGGCATCGAGCCGATCGAGGAGCTGCCCGAGGGCGCCACGCCGGAGGACCTGGAGCGCATCATCGCCGAGTCGCGGACCGGTGGGCTGCTCGACGCCGACACCTCGCAGCTGCTGCAACGCGGTCTGGCCTTCCGCGCGCGTACCGCCGAGGAGGCGATGATCGCCCGGGTCGACGTGGTCACCGTCGCCGCGACGGATCCCGCGATCCGTCTCGTCGAGCTGTTCGACACCGGGCACACCCGCTTCCCCGTCGTCGGTGACAGCGTCGACGACCTCATCGGCGTCGTCGGCGGCGCCGACCTCGTCGCCCTGCCCGCGGCGGAGCGGCACCGCGTGACGATGGCCGAGATCGCGCTGCCGCCGGTCCTGGTGCCGTCGACGGCGGCGCTGCCCATGGTCCTGGAGCGGCTGCGCACTGAGCACCGCCAGCTGGCCTGCGTCATCGACGAGTACGGCGGCTTCGCCGGCATCATCACCCTGGAGGACGTCGCCGAGGAGCTCGTCGGGTCGATCCGGGACGAGGACGACGCCCCGGAGCCGTCGGCGGTCCGCCAGCCGGACGGCTCGTGGCTGGTCCCGGCCCGCTGGCGGGTCGACGAGGTCGCCCGGACGACCGGCGTGATCCTGCCGGAGAGCGACGACTACGACACCGTGTCGGGGCTCGTGCTGCAGCGGCTCGGCCGCATCCCGCGCCCCGGCGACATCGTCGAGGTCACCCTGCCGCCCGCGCAGCCCGACGAGGACGCGACGCCCAGGCCGGTGCGGCTCGAGGTGCTCACCGTGCACCGCCACGTGCCGAACACCGTCCGCGTCACCCGGATGCGGGTGTCGGCGTGAGCACTGGATGGGCGCTGCTGGTGTCGGCGCTGTTGCTGGCGGCGAACGGGTTCTTCGTCGCCGCCGAGTTCGCGCTCGTCGCCAGTAAGCGGCACCGCTTGGAGCAGGCCGCCGCCGACGGCAGCCGGGCGGCACGGGCCGCGCTCGCCGGCAGCCGGGAGCTGTCGCTGATGCTCGCCGGGGCACAGCTCGGCATCACCCTGTGCTCGCTGGGGCTGGGCGCACTCGCGGAGCCCGCGATCGCGCACCTGCTCGACCCGCTGTTCCACGCCGTGGGCGTCTCGGAGCGGTTCAGCTACCCGATCTCGTTCGTGATCGCCCTCGCCGTTGTGGTGTTCCTGCACATGGTGGTCGGCGAGATGGCCCCGAAGTCGTGGGCGATCAGCGACCCGGAGCGCTCCGCCCGGGGTCTGGCGCTGCCGTTCAGAGCGTTCACCCGGCTCGTACGCCCGCTGCTGGCCCTGCTCAACGGCCTCGCCAACGCCTGCCTGCGGCTGATCAAGGTGCAGCCGCAGGACGAGCTGTCGGCGGCGCACGGGCCTGAGGAGCTGATGATGCTGCTGGAGTCCTCCCGCCAGCACGGCACGCTCGCCCAGGACCAGCACCAGCTGCTCAGCCGGATGCTGCAACTGCAGGGCACCACGATCGCCGAGGTGATGACCCCCGGTGCGGAGATGGTGACGGTACCGTCGGCAGCCAGCGCCTCCGACGTCGAGCAGGCGAACCAGGCCACCGGCCGGTCCCGCTTCCCCGTCGTCGACCCGTCCGGCGGCGTCGTCGGCGTCGTGCACGTGCGTGACGCGTTGCGGGCCACGACGGCCGGCACGCAGGCGACCGCGGCGGACCTGATGATCGCCGCGTACACCCTGCCGGCGCGCACCAGCGTCCTGGCCGCGGTGCGGTCGATGCGCGAGTCGAGGGCGCAGCTGGCCGTCGCCACGGACGACGGGTCGCCCATCGGTCTCGTCGCCCTGGAGGACCTCCTGGAGGAGGTCATCGGCGAGTTCGACGACGAGACCGACCCGATCACCCCGGCGGCCCGCGTCAGCGGCTGAGCCACCACCGCGCCGGCGGGCGGCCTATTTTTCATGATCTGGAAGAGTCTGTGTCGTCATAGCTTGAGTTTTAACCGGTCGGCCCGAAGATCTTCGATCTTTCGGGCTGGTTTCGGTGTGTCGCAAGGACATGGGTACGGCCACCCGTGATCATTC